>JACUTV010000114.1 GCA_014859645.1 Campylobacterales bacterium | reverse complement strand
ATGGAGCGTGGTGAAGCAGGCGACAACTGCGGTATCTTGCTTCGTGGTACAAAGAAAGACGACGTTGAGCGCGGTATGGTTCTTTGTAAGCCAAAGTCTATTACGCCTCATACAGAATTTGAAGGCGAAGTGTATATCCTTAGCAAAGACGAAGGTGGACGTCATACACCATTTTTCAACAATTACCGACCACAATTTTACGTACGTACAACGGACGTAACAGGTTCTATTACACTTCCCGAGGGAACAGAAATGGTAATGCCAGGCGATAACTTGAAAATCAATGTAAAATTGATTGCTCCAATCGCACTTGACGAAGGTACACGTTTTGCGATTCGTGAAGGCGGCCGAACCGTTGGTTCAGGTGTTGTTTCTAAAATCATTAAGTAATTTTTAGACGCAGGGTTTTCCCTGCGTCACTCCTTAGAAGGAAAAGAGATGCGTATTAAGATCGGACTTAAATGTGTAGAAACGGGTGATATCAACTACACAACAACCAAAAACAGTAAGACAATGACTGAGAAGTATGAAACTAAAAAATACTCTCCACGACTTAAAAAACATACGACACACAAAGAAGTCAAACTTAAAAGTTAAATTCCAATTTTTTGGAATTTAACCCCTTTAGGGCAATAGCTCCAATGGTAGAGCGCCGGATTCCAAATCCGATTGTTGGGGGTTCGAGTCCCTCTTGCCCTGCCACCAAAGGATAGTATTTATGGAAAAGCTGACAAGTTATATCAGACTCTCACGTGCAGAGCTAAGCAAAGTTATTTTCCCAATCAAAGAACAGATTCGTAATGCTTTTATTTCTGTTTTTGTCGTGGTAACCGTTATTTCGCTCTTTTTGGCGTTGATTGATGTGATTATGTCTTTCACGCTTTCGGCATTGGTGTAGGGATAAAGCATGGCACATAAATGGTATGCAATCCAGACCTATGCTGGTAGTGAGATGAGCGTAAAACGTGCGCTTGAAACGATGATACGCAATAACGAACTCGGGGAACAACTCAAAGAGATAATTGTTCCAACGGAAGACGTGATTGAAGTAAAGAATGGAAAGAAAAAAATCACAGAGCGAAGTCTCTATCCTGGGTATGCATTTGCCTTTATTGATTTAGACACTGCATTGTGGCATAAAATTCAATCCTTGCCCAAAGTAGGCCGTTTTATTGGTGAAGCTAAAAAACCTACTGCCTTAAGTGAAAAAGATATTGCGCTTATTTTGGAAAAAGCACAGAAAAAAGGTGCACCAAAACCAAAAATCTTTTTTGAAGAAGGTGAGAGTATTCGCATTACCGAAGGGCCTTTTGCGAACTTTACAGGTATTGTGGAAGAGTACGATATGGAGCATGGAAAATTGCGTCTTAATGTTTCTATTTTTGGACGTAGTACCCCAGTTGAAATTATGTATTCACAAGTTGAAAAAATAGTTTAATTTTATAAAAGGAAGAACGGATGGCTAAGAAAGTAATTGGCGAAATCAAACTCCAGATTGCAGCTGGAAAAGCAAATCCATCACCACCAGTAGGTCCTGCACTTGGACAAAAAGGTGTCAATATTATGGAATTTTGCAAGGCATTTAACGAGAAAACAAAAGAGCTTATGGGCTTTAAAGTTCCTGTTGTTATTACAGTCTACGCAGACAAAAGCTTTACCTTTATCACAAAGCAACCTCCTGTTTCAGAATTAATTCTAAAAACAGCAGGCCTTAACAAGGGTTCAGATAATCCCCTAAAGAACAAAGTCGGCAAACTGAGCCAATCACAAGTAATGGAAATCGTCAATCGCAAAATTATTGACATGAATACTACAGATAAAGATGCGGCTGCAAAAATTGTTGCAGGTAGCGCACGAAGTATGGGTGTCGATATTATCGACTAGCATTTTTCCCTATACCGCCGGGGCAAGGCGGAAGCACATTAATTGCGGAGAATACAATGGTAAAAAAAGTAAAACGCGTAGAAGAGCTTTTAAAAAAGATTGATCTACAAAAAACATACACCACAACCGAAGGTGTTGCGACTGTAAAATCGCTTGCATCAGCAAAGTTTGACGAAACAGTTGAAATTGCACTTAAACTTAATGTAGACCCTCGCCATGCTGACCAAATGGTGCGCGGTTCCGTAGTGTTGCCAGCAGGCACAGGTAAAAGTGTTCGTGTTGCTGTTATTGCAAAAGACATTAAAGCGGACGAAGCAAGAGCTGCAGGCGCAGAAATCGTTGGTGCAGAAGACTTGATCGATGAAATTCAAGCGGGCAATATTAACTTTGATGTTTTAATCGCAACGCCTAACTTGATGGGTCTTGTCGGTAAAGTAGGTCGTACACTCGGACCAAAAGGTTTGATGCCAAACCCAAAAACGGGAACAGTTACCATGGACGTAGCCAAGGCTGTTGAAAACGCCAAAGGTGGTCAGGTAAATTTCCGTGTTGATAAACAAGGCAATATTCATGCAGGCATCGGTAAAGTAAGCTTTAGCGAAGAGCAACTCATGGACAACTTCACTACTTTTGTACGCGCAATTAATAAACACAAACCTTCTGCTGCAAAAGGTAAATATATTAAAAATGCCGTCCTTTCACTTACAATGAGCCCATCTATCAAGCTTGATGCACAAGAATTGATTGATCTTAAGTAACTTATTGGTTATTAATCTTTGATTGGAGACAGTAGAGGCGCAAGCTTAATTTAGGGTTCCCTTGCTCTACTTGAAATCACCAGTCGGAAAGGAGAAAAGTTGACACGACAAGAAAAAGCAGAAATTATCAGCACGCTTACCGAAGCGTTTAAATCTTCCGACGCCGTAGCAGTATGTGAATACAAAGGCCTAAAAGTTTCCGAACTTGAAGTACTACGCGCTAGCGCCAAAGAATTGGATGTGAACGTAAAAGTTGCAAAAAATACTCTTGCTGCTATTGCATTTAAAGAAGCTAGCATTGACGGTTTTGAACTTAAAGATACCAATATCTTTATTTGGGGCAAAGACCAGTTAGCAGTTGCAAAAGTAGTTGCAAAATTTGCTGAAAAAAGAGATTTGTTTGTAATCAAATCCGCCTATATTGACGGCGAAGTTACAGACGCTTCAAAAGTTGTTGCATTGTCTAAAATGCCATCACGTGATGAGCTTATTGCAATGTTGCTTCAAGTATGGAAAGCGCCGATCGCGAATTTTACTATCGGCTTGGATGCTCTTCGAGCAAAAAAAGAAGAATCTGCATAAGCAATTAATCATTCTAGGAGAAAGACACCATGGCTATTACAAAAGAAGACGTACTTGAGTACATCTCTAACCTTACTGTTCTTGAATTAAGCGGACTTGTAAAAGAGTTTGAAGAAAAATTTGGCGTTTCTGCTGCTCCTGTTATGATGGCTGGCGGCGGCGCTGCTGTTGCTGAAGCTGTTGAGGAAAAAACAGAATTTGATGTTATCCTTAAAGACGCTGGCGAGAAAAAAATCAACGTTATTAAAGTGGTACGCGCACTAACAGGCCTTGGCCTTAAAGAAGCGAAAGACGCCGTTGATGGCACCCCTTCTACAATCAAAGAAGGCGTGAGCAAAGATGTTGCAGAAGACGCTAAAAAACAGCTTGAAGAAGCTGGTGCAAGCGTAGAGCTTAAGTAAACCTAATTTTATTCATAGGCAACAAGCATGCTTGTTGCCTACTCTTGAATACGCCTTTTTAGAAAATTCTTGCCACAGGCAGTTTAACCACATTCCTTTCAAACCATTACCACGGGGTAGACGCACATGCTAAACAGCTTACAATCGGGAAATCGTCTCCGAGTCGATTTTGCAAAGGTTCCTCAGCAAATTGATGTTCCTAACCTCCTTCAACTTCAACAAAGAAGCTATGAGCACTTTTTAAATGTTTCTAAAACAGAATCCGAGAGTGGCATAGAAAAAGTATTTAAATCCATTTTTCCAATTCATGATCCGCAAAACCGATTAACACTTGAATATGTTGGTAGCGAAATTGGCAAACCAAAATACACTGTTCGAGAATGTATGGAACGGGGACTTACCTATTCAGTAAACCTAAAAATGAACATTCGGTTAATATTATGGGACAAAGATGAAAAAAGCGGCGAAAAAGCCGGCGTAAAAGACATTAAAGAACAATCTATTTTTATTCGTGAAATTCCTATGATGACAGACCGTATCTCCTTTATTATCAATGGAGTTGAACGTGTTGTTGTAAACCAACTTCACCGAAGTCCAGGGGTTATTTTTAAAGAAGAAGAAAGCGCGACGGTTGTCAATAAACTTATCTATACGGCTCAAATTATTCCTGATCGTGGTTCATGGCTCTATTTTGAATACGATGCTAAGGATACTTTATTTGTGCGTATCAATAAGCGACGAAAAGTGCCCATCACGATTCTTTTCCGTGCACTTGGGTATAGCAAACAAGACATTTTAAAACTTTTTTACCCTGTATTGACGATTCAAATTAAAGAAAACAAATTTTTGATGGAATTTGATCCTGACAATTTTGTTGGACGTGTAGAATTTGACCTAAAAGACGATCAAGGTAACCTTATCTTAGGCGCAGGAAAGCGTTTAACCAAGAAAAAAGCAGACAAACTGGCCGAAGATGGCGTGAAGTGGATCGAATACCCAACAGAAATTTTGATCAATCGCTTCTTAGCTTCTCCTATCATCGATCAAGAAAGCGGTGAGGTGCTATTTGAAACCTTAACACAGCTTGATGAAAATAAAATGGCAAAAATCATCGAACAAGGGTGCACGAGCGTTGAGATTGCCAACGACTTGGCTTCTGGCGTGGATGATGCCATCATTAACTCGTTTATTGCCGATACAGAAACCCTTAAATTATTGCGTCAAACAGAAGGCATTGAAGATGAAAATGACCTTGCTGCTATTCGTATCTACAAGGTTATGCGTCCAGGGGAGCCTGTAACTAAAGAAGCGGCAAAAACATTTGTTAATGACCTTTTCTTTAACCCTGAGCGCTATGATTTGACCAAAGTAGGTCGTATGAAGATGAACCACAAACTTTCACTTGACGTGCCAGAGTTTGTGACAGTCATGACCAACGAAGACATTATTAAAACGGCCAAATACCTTATTAAAGTCAAAAATGGCCAAGGGCGCATTGATGATCGTGATCACCTGGGTAACCGACGTATTCGCTCCATCGGCGAGTTACTTGCCAACGAATTGCACACGGGTCTTGTGAAAATGCAAAAAGCCATTCGTGATAAATTCTCTTCACTTAGCGGAAGCATCGAAGAGTTGATGCCTCACGATTTGGTTAACTCCAAAATGATTACAAGCTCTATTTTAGAGTTTTTTACCAGCGGCCAATTGTCTCAATTTATGGACCAAACAAACCCATTAAGCGAAGTGACCCACAAGCGTCGCCTTTCTGCTTTGGGCGAGGGCGGCTTGGTAAAAGAGCGTGCTGGTTTTGAAGTGCGTGACGTTCACCCCACTCATTACGGACGGATTTGTCCTGTTGAAACACCAGAAGGCCAAAATATTGGTTTGATTAACACCCTTGCCACGTATGCAAAAGTAAACGACCTTGGCTTTGTTGAGGCACCTTACCGCAAAGTGTACGAAGGTGTGGTGAGCGATGAGATTGTCTATATCACTGCAACTCAAGAAGAAGGTCTTGTCATCGCACCTGCTTCTACAAAAACAGACGAAAAGAATGCTATCGTAGAAGATCTTATTGAAGCGCGTATTGATGGGGAAATTATTCTTGTAGAAAAAGGCCGTGTGAATTTGATTGACCTTAACTCTGCGATGATTACAGGGGTTGCGGCTTCTTTGATTCCTTTCTTGGAACACGATGATGCTAACCGTGCGCTCATGGGCTCGAACATGCAACGCCAAGCAGTACCCTTGCTACAATCCACGGCACCTATGGTTGGAACAGGCGTAGAAAAAATCGTTTGTCGTGACGCGTGGGAAGCCATTAAGGCAAAGCGCGGTGGTTTGGTAGAAAAGGTAGATAACAAAAATATTTATGTTTTGGGTGAAGATGAAAACGGAGCGTTTATTGACCATTACACCATGGAAAAAAATCTTCGTACCAACCAAAATACAACATTTTCACAAAAACCCATTGTCTGCAAGGGCGAGATTGTCCAAACAGGCCAAGTGCTTGCCGATGGTCCAAATATGGACTTAGGAGAGCTTGCTATTGGGGTTAACGCGATGGTGGCCTTTATGCCATGGAACGGTTACAACTTCGAAGACGCGATTGTTATTAGTGAGCGCATGATTCGCAAAGATGCCTTTACAAGCGTGCACACCTACGAAAAAGAGATTGAAGCTAGGGAATTGAAAGATGGTGTGGAAGAGATTACTAAAGACATTCCTAACGTTAAAGAAGAAGATTTAGCACACCTTGATGATAGCGGTATCGTGAAAATCGGAACGCAAATCAAGCCTGGAATGATTATGGTGGGTAAGGTTTCTCCCAAGGGTGAAGTAAAGCCAACGCCAGAAGAGCGACTCTTGCGCGCTATTTTTGGAGAAAAGGCTGGCCACGTGGTGAATAAGTCCTTATACGCAACGCCTTCCATGGAAGGGGTGGTGGTTGATGTTAAAATCTTCACCAAAAAAGGGTACGAAAAAGACCCACGTTCCGTGCGCGCTTACGAAGAAGAAAAAGAAGTACTTGACCG
>JACUTV010000239.1 GCA_014859645.1 Campylobacterales bacterium | reverse complement strand
CCCATGAGTTGGGGGTGCGGGGCGGTGTAAAGGGGTTTTTCAAGAAATTTCCCTAGCAGATGCACCAAAAAAGGGTTGCGTGCCCCACCACCGCTAAAGGTGATGTGCGTACTTGTGCTGGCAAAGCGTCGCGCCATGCTCGCAAGGCGGTTGGCGATGGCATCGTGTACCCCGTAGCAGATGTTTTCCACCCGCTCTTTTTGGGCAATGAGAGAGATGAGCTCAGACTCGGCAAAAACCGCGCACATGCTAGAGATGGTCAGCTCCTTATCGGCTTCAAACCCCGCTTGGGCAAAAGCGTCCATCTCTATACCAAGGCGTGCCGCGGCAATCTCAAGAAACTTTCCCGTTCCTGCCGCACACTTGTCGTTCATCTTAAAATCTACAAATCCGCCCCGCCCATCAAGCTTGATGACCTTGCTGTCTTGGCCGCCTAGGTCGATGACCATGTCGGTTTGAGCAAAGGCGTGGTAAGCGCCTCTGGCGTGGGCTTTGATTTCGCTAATGACAGGGCATCCAAAGGCATTTTCAAGCAAGTAGCGCCCGTATCCTGTGGCTACGAGCATGCGCACAGGATAGGGTTTGAGGGTTTCCTTGACGATGTCATCTTGGTTGATGATGGTAGGAATCGTGTGGGTGTGGCATACCTCTCCCGCGCTATTAACGCCCACGATTTTCGTATAAGTCGAACCAACATCCACGCCCCAGTACACTTACAGACCCTTAAATGCACGCGCTTTTTGGCTAAAAGCGATGCTTTCTAAAAAGGCCTCCACGCGGGTTTTGATTTGCCCTGCATCTTCGGGTGAATAGTCTGACTCGATGGCAAGGGCAGGGATGCCCGCTTCTTCCATAGCGTCTAAGACCAGTTTGGACTCGACGTTGTAAGTGTGGCAAAAAGAGAGAGTGTAGTAGATAACCCCATCGGCTTGGCGTTCTTTGACCATGTTTAAAATCTTTTCGATGCGCCCTTCGTTAGGGGTGAAACAGGCACAGTCAATCTTGCTGTAGCGCTCCATGAGGGCTTTGTAAAGCGCCTCTTCGTTTTCCACGCCCTCAATGTCTACGTTGTCTTTAAAATAACGGTGTCCGATGCAAGATTCTTCGTTGATGATGATGCCCCCAGTGGTTTCGACGGCATGGTGAAGTTTCCAGTTTGGCGGCGCAAAGGGGG
>JACUTV010000238.1 GCA_014859645.1 Campylobacterales bacterium | reverse complement strand
CAACCCGTACCTAAGACTTCAATTTTCATCTGTTTTCTCCTATAAAATGATATTAAACAAAAACCCTACCAGTAAAATCCCAAAGCCAACCGTGCCAAAAAAGATACCAATGAGTTTCATGGAAAGCACCCGCTTTAAAATCATCGCTTCAGGCAAACTAAGCGCCACTACGGCCATCATAAATGAAATCGCCGTTCCCATGAGCATCCCTTTGGCGGTGAGTGCTTCTACGAGGGGTAAAACCCCCGCCGCACTAGCGTACATGGGAATGCCCATGAGTACCGCTAAAGGCACGGCGTACCACGCATCGCCACCGGCGTATGTGGTGATGAAATCCTGTGGAACATAGCCGTGGATAAACGCGCCTATGCCCACGCCAACAATAACGTACATGTAAATCTTTTTGAACAAATCCCGCGTAAATTCCCACGCTTCCCGCGCCCTGGCATTGAGAGGGATGTGTTGTTCTTCGTAGCTAGCATCTACGGGCTTTATCTCGATGAGCACCTCTTTTTCTAAGTGCATCGCCCCGATGATAAGCCCCGCAACAATCGCCACAAGAAGCCCCAATCCCACATACAAAGCAGCGATTTTCCACCCAAACAAGGAGAGTAGCAAAGCGATGACCACGGCGTCACTCATGGGTGCGCTGATGAGGTAGCTAAAGGTCACGCCAAGGGGAATGCGCGCTTGCAAAAACCCCAAAAACAGGGGGATTGCTGAGCAGGAACAAAAGGGTGTGAGTACCCCAAAAAGAGCGGCAAGCACATGGCCCAACACTTTGTTTTTTCCCGCGATGTACTCCCTAGCTTTTTCCACGGGAAAATAACTGCGTAGTAGCGTGACAAGGTAGATAATGCTTACGAGTAAGATAAAAATCTTAACGGTGTCGTAGATAAAAAAATGCACGGCTTCGCCTAAATGTGTCCCTTTTACTAATCCAAACAGACCAAACACCAACTGCGTACTCAACGCTTCCCACCACCCAAACATCATGCACCTGTCTTACTAAAGAAAGCTGTGATTTGGGGCAAGAGCGTCTCGTAAATGGCTTCATAAGTCGCCTCAAACGCCTCCATACCTTTGCCATCTGGGTCTTCAAAGCTTACATGCAAGCGCGGTACGGGTTTGGGAAACATAGGGCAGATTTCGTTAGCATGGTCGCACACGGTGACGATGAGGTCA
>JACUTV010000113.1 GCA_014859645.1 Campylobacterales bacterium | reverse complement strand
GGGCGCATGAGCGCACGGACGCCAAAGGCCTCTTTGCCTCGCCCGCCCACACGGTAGTGACCACGCTCAAAGGAGGATTTTTAAAGATTGAACGCGAACGCACGGGTACATTTTGGCGGATGAGACGCTGGTTAATGCGGCATTTTATAAATTAAGACGTTTTACAAAACGTTTGTAAAAAAAGGATAGGTAATGGCCAAAGTCATGTTGCGTGAGAGTGAAGGAAAATTGTTTTTTTATGTCGCTAAAAAGGACATGGAAGAGGTGGTGGAGTCCGTGGAATTTGACTCGGATGAAAAGTGGGGCGGCGAGATAAGGCTTTCTAACGGACAGTTGTGGCACATCGAACCCGCCCCTAAGGTGCTACCCAATGAGGTAGTTGCAAAAAAATTAGCAGACGACTAAAAAACACTAAAGGTGCGCGGGCATCCCGCCGAGGGAAACTCAGCGCTAGCGTAGCTTTTGGAGCTTTGCTTTAAGGGCGTATCAAAAGGATAAGGAGTAAAAAATGGCTGTAATGATTACGGGAGAATGTATCAGTTGTGGAACCTGTATCGACGTGTGCCCTGTGATGGCGATTGTGGATGATAGTGACAATCCTGTGGGAGATGTCTATTACGTCAAGCCTGAAAAGTGCATCGAGTGTGTCAATCACGCGCCCAAACCCCAATGCGCGGACAACTGCCCAACCGAAGGCGCTATCGTGTGGGACATGCCCTACACCGAAGCCTTTAACGACTACTACGTTCTTGGTCACGAAGAGGGACGCTACCAAATCCGTGAGCACAAATCCAAAGGTCTCATGAGTCCTGCGGTGAAGGCCATGCCTTACGTAGAAAGCTTAGAGATGCGTGCCCGCGAAGCCCACGCAAACGTGAGCGAGTAAGCCTTACATGTAAACAATGCGCCTGAGGTATCAAAGGGGAGTTGTTGCCCTTTGGTGCCTTGGGCGTTTTGTGGTAAACCTGCTTTTTAGTGTCGCTAAAACAAAAACTTTAGGGTGTAATTTGCTTGTTGTGCGCAACTAACATTTCTTTTCTAAAGCAAAATATCTTCGGTGTCAAATTCGTCCACGTGTTTTTTATGTTCCGTCTCATGGTTGAAGGTTTTGGCAACGCACACGCGGGTTCCTTCAAAAAGAGCTTTGCGGTGCATGATGAGGGCGTGGCTTTGGATGTCGCCTCGTATCTCCCCTTGCGGAAGAATCTCGACGTTGTCGCAGTGAATGATTCCTTTGCAAAGGCCTTGTACTACCAAAAGAGGCGCATGGACATACCCTTCAAAAGAGCCACCTTTTTTAATTAAAACTGTTTCTTTGGAAAAGATTTCGCCCGTAACACGCCCTTGTACAACACAATCTCCGTTGCAAACGAATTTGCCTTTGATGTGTGTTCCTACGGCTATAAAGGTGGGGCTAAACATCAAAAAACCTTACAAAAATGTGACCCAAAGAGAAGGGCTTGCTCCTCTTTGGGTAGAGGTTGCTATGCTAGCGCTCTTGCTCTTTTTCGAGCGTTGAGTGATAGATTGGCCAGATAAAGGAGTATCGCTATAGACGTCACCGTTGCACACATAGAGGCAATGTCTTGACCCGCATTAAAGGGAAACTCTTTTGCTGTAAGCACGTATCCTACTAAGGTGCCTGTCAACAGGGCGCCTGGTAACCCTGCCATCCAAAAGTTACGTCCATGTTGGTAAAGGTAGGCAACCGCAGTCCACAGCGAAAATGCCGCAAGCATTTGGTTGGAGAAGGTGAAGTACTGCCAAATGACTGCAAAATTGACCTGTGTGATAAAAAAGGCAACGACAAAGATAGGGACAGAAACCATGAGCCTGTTCTTAAGATCGACTTGCCCGATGTTAAATCTATCGGAAATCGTTAGGCGAATCGCACGAAAAGCGGTGTCGCCAGAAGTGATAGGAGCTGCGATGACACCTAAAATAGCAAGCAATCCTCCAAAAATTCCCAGGTATCCGATGGCAATTTGATTGACGACAAGACCTGGTCCTCCTTTGGTCAGCACTTCATTAAGACCTGTAATTCCCTCAGGAAAATACGCCATGCCAGCAGCAGCCCAAATCATAGCAACAACACCTTCGGTGAGCATCGCGCCATAAAAGACGACTCGACCTTTGCTTTCATTTGTCAGGGTTCTTGCCATCAACGGAGATTGTGTCGCATGAAAACCGCTTAACGCGCCACAACTGATGGTAAAGAAAAGGCCCGGCCAAATAGGTGTTCCTCTAGGATGGCTAAAATCAGCCCAGCTGGTAAGTTCAGGGATGGCAAGACCATGGTAAATCATAGACCCGCCAACACCAACGGCCATAAACATCAACACAAACCCAAAGAAAGGATAAAACTTGCCAATGATTTTGTTGATAGGAAACACGGTTGAAATGAGATAGTAGGCAAAGATGATGACAACCCATACCGCTTTGTTTTCAAACGGCGTGCCTGTAAAAATGCTTTCTCCGCCTGTTTCAAAGGTTAAGTTTGCCATCAACGCAGCAGGCCCCACGATAAACACAACACCAACAAAGAGCAACAGCAAAACACTCACAACAAGCATTGCGTATCGGCTCGTGTTGCCAAGATAGGCGCCCGTTAGTTCGGGAAGACTTTTTCCTTTGTTGCGCACAGACATCATGCCTGCCATGTAATCATGCACGCCACCCGCAAAGATAGCACCCAAAACAATCCACACAAAAGCCACAGGACCGTAAAGAGCGCCTAAGATTGGACCAAAGATTGGCCCTAAACCAGCGATATTAAGAAACTGGATAAGATAGACTCTGCTTGTGCTCATCGGCACAAAGTCAACGCCGTCAGCTTGCGTGGAAGCTGGAGTAGGGCGATGGGCATCCATGCCGAAAGTTTTTTCGACAAATTTACCATAGGTGAAGTAGGCACCAAAAAGCAGTGCGATACAACAAAGGAAGGTAATCATGGCAGTCTCCTTTAGAGTAGTTATTAGAAGTGCGACGTGGCACCTCGACTCTTTCGGTCAAGAAGTGCCATTTGGGCGGCGCTTTTCTAACGATAAGTCATTATACGTTGCGCGCATCTCACATCCATCATCCCTTTTTTGTATTGTGAGAGATGGATGAGATAGGTATGATAATAAATTTAAAAATTAAATTTTGAATTCAAGTTTGACTGGTAGAATGGCGCTAAAATCATACATGTAACACCGTGTGAGGAAAAATCGCATTTTGAAAGATTTTTGAACAGATGTAACATAATGAAACAAGTTAGGAGAGGATTTTCCCTAATGCTAGAGATACTCAAAAGTAAAAATGTCCTATTCGTAGAAGACAATGAAGAATTTGCACAAAATTTTATAGCCCTTTTGTCGTTATTTGTCAAAGAGGTTATCCATTGTTCTACCCTTAATGCGTCCCACGAGGCACTAAAAACCCAAAAAGTAGACATGGTCATCTGCGACATTAAGTTGAACAATGAAAATGGACTAGACTTTATCGAATCTGCGAGAAAAAGTAACGGACAGTTACCTATGGTTATCCTTAGCGGTAACAAAAATGAGGAGTTTTTGTTCCGCGCGATACCTTTAAATCTGGTGGCATACCTGCTTAAACCCGTAAAATATAAAGAGTTGATTGATACGCTCAACAAATGTGCCGCGTGTTTTAAGCCGTCCAACCATGTTGTGCTTAAAAATGGGTATATTTTTGACCAAGAGAACCGAATGTTACAAAATCCAGCGGGACTAGCCATCTCGCTTAGTAAAAAAGAGAGTGCGTTTGTAGAGCTTTTGGTCGCCCATCCTAATAGGATTGTTCCCAAAGAGATGATGTATGAATCTGTTTGGAATTTTGACTACGTAAGCGACCAAGCGGTTGTGAATTTTATCATGCGATTTCGTAAAAAAGTAGGGAAAGATTTCATCCAGACTGTTCCTGAGGCAGGATATAGACTAGGTGGCTAAAACAGAGGAGGGAGTTTAGACGCTTGTGTGTCCGCTTCTATAGTGACACAAACCCCTTCTTGAGTGTTGGAAAAAGAGAGTTTTTTGTTGTAGCGTTTTAAGATGGAAAAGCACATATTAAGCCCTACTCCTTTCGATAAATCACTTTGGGAAATGTGCCCTTTTGCATTGTCTTGAAAGGTCATGCGTCCTTCTTCGATGTGAATCGTAATGATTTTTTTCTCTATGTTGTGTTGTTGCAAAGCACGGATGGAGTTGTTGATGAGGTTGAGCCATACTTGCATAAACTCATTTTTAATGCCAAAACAGTGGGCTTCTTTGCTTCCGTCTATGGTGATGGTGATTTTATCGGCGATGACAACTGTCTCCACGAGGGATAAGGTCTGCTGCAGCGCATCGTAAATCGTAAAGTTTTTTTGTTCGCTAGAGGGTTTGTAAAACTCTAAAAAGTTTTGCATGGTTTGTGACATAAAATCTAACGTGTTCTCTACTTCTTTGAATTTTTGGTATAAAAAATCCCTGTTTATTCTCTTTTTATGTTCCAATAATCCTAACATCATGAGGTTGATACCGCTGAGATTAGAGAGCGGTTCACGCCATTGGTGGGAGATGTTGCCGATGAGTTGACCTAGCTCAGCTTGTTTTGCTTGTTGGGTCATGATGTTTTGATTGAGAAGATTTTTTGCGACCTCTTTTTTGATTTGGACGCGTAAAAGATAGTTCCACAGCAACACAAGGGAAGCACTGATGAGCATGATGATAATGCCGTACCACACTTTTTGGTCGATTTTTGGATCGAAGATGATGGGGTCATATTTGTTGACAATGGCCGCCCGTTCTTTTTCCGATAAGCTTGAGATGCCTTTGTTTAAAAGGTCTCGTAAGATGTGATTTTGACCAACAACGCCTATTTTGAAAACATTTTTAAAATCTTCCAGCGTGGCAGAAATCTTGAGGTTGAGCAATTCGTGCTTGCGAAACGTGTAGGACATGATGGTCGAAGAGTGCACGGTCATGTCTATTTTTTGATTGAGCACCAAAAAGATAGCATCTTCTGGGGTGGCGACTGAAAAAATCGTGAGGTTTGGAAAAGCATAACTTAGCTTTTCGGACAAGAGTGTGTTTTCAGCCAATGCTAGCGTTTTGTGGGAAAGTGATCTGACATCGGCGATGTAGGGATGGTCACTGCGGGTCAAAAGAACATTGTAGTCTGAAAAAATAGGCTCAGTAAACAACAACCAATCGTTAAAATCTAGGGTATTGGGGATAAAATTTAAAATATCGCATTGGTTGTTTTTTGCTTTCTCGATGCTTTCTTTCCATGTGTACGTTTGGATGATTTCTAGTTGAAGGGAAAGCCGTTTGGCGATTAACTCTAAAAGTTCTGCCCCAATGCCCTCGTATTTGCCTTTTTCGCCAAGAGAACCAAACGGAGGGGAGGTGGGATTGACACAGACGCGTACAACTGGATTGCGTTGAAGATAGCGTTTTTCTTCCTCTGAAAAGCTCAAAGAAGGGGTGTTTGCATAAAGGGTGCAGTGTATTAATGCAACGATGAACATAACTTTTTTCACGAGTCTAAACGCCTTTATGCAATGTTACGGCGATTATGCCATTTTTTTATTTACACGTTGATGGTGGATGAAAAAAGATACGTTTGCGTATAGTTGAGACAATTATTTTCCTTTACATGTAAGGAAGCCGCGCAAATGTCATGTAAACGCGTCTTGGCTAGTATATACTTTCGTTGATGCAAAATTTAAAGGAGTGTGGATGGATGTTGATTTTAAAAAAATCCTTGGTGCTTTAGCCTTTGTTGTGGGCACAGCATTGCTTTTTTCAGGCTGTGAAAAAGCACCAACTGCTATCAAAAGCGATAAAGTCACATGGAAGTTGGCAACTTCTTGGGGCACGGACTTTCCCCCTTTTGCTAACGCGGTAGAAAACATGGCAAACATGGTACATACGATGAGCGCAGGAGCGTTTACCATCAGCATCGATACGGTCAATAAGCATAAATCTGCCTTTGGCGTCATGGATATGGTAAAACAAGAACAATATGAGATGGGACACACCGCTTCGTATTACTACAAAGGCAAAGACCCTGTACTTCCCCTTTTTACAAGCATGCCCTTTGGGATGAATGCACTAGAACAGTACGGATGGTTTTACTTTGGCGGTGGTATGGGGATGATGCAAAAATCCTATGAAAAACATGGGATGTACGCGTTTCCTGGCGGAAATACAGGCGTTCAAATGGGCGGTTGGTTTAGAAAAGAGATTACTTCCCTAAAAGACCTCAAAGGGTTAAAAATCAGAATTCCAGGGTATGGGGGTGAGATTTTCGCAAAACTAGGGTGCGCGGTGACCAACATTGCGGCAGGGGAACTTTTTGCTTCATTGGAACGTGGAACCATCGACGCGCTAGAGTGGGTTGGGCCGGGCATGGACATCGGCATGGGATTTCATAAAATTGCGCCGTATTATTACACGGGATGGCAAGAACCAGCTACGGAGTTGCAGTTTATTGTCGGTAGAGCCAAGTTTGACGCTCTTTCTCCTAAAAATAAAGAGATTTTAAGGGTAGCCATGAGAACGGCGGCGTATGACATGTTGGTTCAAAATTACGACATGAGCACCACGGCGTGGGAGAAGATAAAGACGGAATATCCTACCATCAAGGTTAAAACATTTCCAAAACCCGTCATGGACGCCATGCGAAAAGCAAACGCCGAACTTATCGCCGAAGAGTCTGCTAAAAGTTCTGAATTTAAAAACGTTGTGGCATCCCAACAAGCATACATGAAAAAAGCAAGAGCATGGACAAACATCGGTGAATTTGCCTACATTAG
>JACUTV010000112.1 GCA_014859645.1 Campylobacterales bacterium | reverse complement strand
GCGCGTGAAAAGGTCGCCTTCATCCCTTCTCACCGCTACCTCGCCCTCATGCGTGGAGTCAAAGAAAAGCAACTGAGCGTTAAGATGGTCGTGGATGTGGCGCGCATCGAAGCAAACATTTACCAGTACAAACTCCCCAAAAATGCCAAAAGCTCCTTGCTTTTTGAAGCGTACAAAGACGGCTTAAAACGCCTACTCTTGCCCTCTTTGGAGCGCGAAGTACACGGCCTTTTAAAAGCGCGTGCCGACACCGTCGCCATCGACGTGTTTGGCAAAAACCTCCACCAACTGCTCATGAGTCCGCCTGTGCAACAGCGGGTCATTTTGGGTGTTGACCCCGCCTTTCGCACGGGGTGCAAGCTTGCCGTGATTGACACGGAGGGAACCTACCTTGCCCATGAAGTCATCTACCCCACACCTCCCCACAACGACACACAAGGCGCGACCGCCAAGGTGGTGGCGTTGGCTAAACGTTACGCCATCAACGCGGTGGCTATTGGCAATGGGACGGCGTCGCGGGAAACCCAAGAGTTTTTTGCCACGCTTAATGCCAAAGGCGAGGTGGTGTTGCCCTACACGGTGGTTTCAGAAGCGGGCGCGTCGGTCTATTCGGCGTCTAAGATTGCTTCGGAAGAGTACCCACAGCTTGATGTGAGCATTCGGGGTGCGGTTTCCATCGCTCAGCGGTTGCGCGACCCTATGGCAGCGTTAGTGAAAATCGACCCCAAAGCCCTTGGCATCGGGCAGTATCAGCACGATGTGGACCAAAAACAGTTGGAAAAAAAGCTCCAAGATGTGACGCAAGATTTGGTCAACCGCGTGGGGGTGGATGCTAACTCCGCTTCGGCCGCGTTGCTAGGATACGTCGCGGGCATTGGCCCTAAGGTTGCCAAAGCCATGGTCGCCCACCGTGAAACCCACGGACGCTTTACATGTAAGGCAGATTTGCTAGCGGTGAAGGGCTTGGGAGCCAAAGCCTATGAGCAAGCCGCGGGATTTGTGCGCATCAAAGAAGGCAAAAGTCCCTTGGATAACACGGGTGTGCACCCTGAGAGTTACCCGCTCGCACTTGCCCTCTTGAAAAACCCAGATGCGTCGCCCGAAGGACTCATGGCGACCTTTGGCGCGGGCGAAGCCACCCTTAAAGACATCGTTTTTGAACTGCAAAAACCAGGCTTTGACCCCAGAGAGGCCTTGCCGCCCTTGCCGTTTAAAGAAGGGGTGAGCGACATTGGGATGCTAGAAGAAGGGAGCGTGGTTTCAGGGGTGGTGCGCAACATCGTGGATTTTGGGGTCTTTGTGGACATTGGCCTTAAAAATGACGGGATGATTCACCTCTCCAAGCTCTCCTCTAAGCGGGTAGGGCATCCTTTGGAAGTGGTGAGTTTGAACCAGTATTTGCCCGCCATTCGTGTCATTGGTATCGACTTTGCGCGGGGCAAAGTGAGTTTGAGCCTTGTGGAGGAAGGGTGATGGAACTCATAGAAGTCACTACCCTGGAGACGCCCGAATTTGCCTTGTACCGCACCTTGCGCGATGGGGCAGTGAGTGCCAAGGGAGAGTTTATCGCCGATAGTCCCAAGGTGGTGTGCATGCTCTTAAAGCAAGGCGTGCAAGCCTTAAGCCTCCTAGCCACTCCTGCTTTTTATGAGCAAGAGCGCGTGCTTTTGGCGTCTTTGCAAGGCGTAACGTTTTTTGTGGCAAGCCGTGAAGTGATGGAAGGCATCGTAGGCCACAAAGTACACCACCATGTCATGATGCACGGGGTGCGCCCACAGCCCGCCGCCTTGGAAGCTTTGGGTGAGCGCATACTTATGACCTTGGTGCTTTCTAAGAGTGAAAATCTGGGCGTTATGGCGCGCAGTGCGGCGGCTCTTGGCGTGAGTTCATTGGTCTGTTCGTCCCAAGGTGCGCATCCTTACGGGCGGCGCGTCCTTCGGGTTTCCATGGGGCATGTGAGTCAGCTTAGGTTCCATGTGTACGACGACGCAGTGGCGACGATTTTGGCGTTAAAAGCCTTGGGGTATCACGTATTTGGCGCGGAAGTAACGCCTAAGGCAACGGCCTTGGCCCAAGTGCGCGTACCAAAACGTTGGGTGTTGGTAGTGGGCAATGAGGGCGAAGGGCTTTCCCCTGAGGTGTTAGCCGCGTGCGATACGTGCGTGCAAATCGAGATGGAAGAGGGCATCAAAAGCTTCAACGTGGGCGTGGCCGCTTCTGTGCTCATGTACCAGTTTGTGTATGGACTTAAAGCACCGGAGTAAGTTCAAGGGTAAAAGTGCTAACCCCTGCTTCATGGGTGTAGTGGCAAGGCAAAGCGTGGAGACGAAAAACGGCTAGGGCGATATAAAGCCCAAAGCCAAGGCCGCGGGACTCTTTTTGTTTGGAGCCTCCTAGAAAATAGGGTTGCGCGTAGGAATCAAGAGGGTGAGGCAAGGGGTCACCGTGGTTGGAGATGGATAAGGTTTCACCTTTACATGTAAGGCATGCGCGCCCATCCGTGCTGTAACGCAGGGCATTATCGACCATGTTTTTAAGGGCAACACAAAACAAATCAAAGTCTACATGTAAGGTTTGAGGATCCACAGAAACATCCACAGGAGCGTTTTCATCGGGAAGCAAGTCGCGCACTTGAGCCATAATATCGTCGATGTGATAAGGCTTGGGCACGAGGGTGAGTTCGCCCGCACCCAGTTTTTCGATGCGCGCAAATTCTTCAAGAAGGTGCTCTTGGGTTTCAAAAAGGGTGCTAAGTTTGGCTTTATAAGAGGTGTCCTCTAGCATCGCAAGGGCCAATTTTCCTTTGGTGATAGGGGTTTTAAGCTCGTGCATGATGTTGCGCAAGAAAAGTTGCCGCGCTTCTTTGAGGTCTTTGATTTTTAACACCGTGTCATGAAAGGCGTTAGCAAGCGCGCCAATTTCATCCTTACTGTGACTGCGAGGGGGCAGGGTGTAATCTCCCTCCGCCAAGGCTTCAATCCGCGCTTTGAGCGGGACAAGGGGGCGGATACTGCGCAAGGTTAACACATACAAAAACACTAACGCCACTCCAATGAGAACAAATAAGCTTACATGTAAAAGAGGTGAGGGACGAAAAGGGACTTGAAAAACCTGCACAGGACGCTCTTTCAAGTAGGCTAACGCATACACCTCTCCTTCAAACTCGACAATTTCCACAGGAAACATACGCCGCCCCATTTCCCCTTGACGGCGCAAGGGCGGAGGTGGAAGGTTTTGAAAAATTGCCTCCAAAGGTGCGGTGTTCTTAACGGTTACAAAACCTTCTTGGGCTAATAACGCCGTATCAAGCTGTCCTGTTTGCGGAGAATAGGCACTGCGAAACAGGCTTTGGGCAAAGCGTCGTACGTCGTAAAATTGCTCTTTTTTTTGGTGCAAAGTAAAGCTTGTTCCCACTACCACAAGCCCCACAAACGCGATGCTAAAAATCAGTGTGATTTTAAAAAAAAGACTGTGGTACCACTTCATCCAGCTAGCCTGTAGCCGATGCCGCGCACCGAGTGGAGGTGTTTGGGCTCTTTGGAATTTTCGCCCAGTTTAGCGCGAATACGGCTGATGAGCACATCTAAACTGCGGCTCTCGCTCTCTTCACCCAGACTTGGTGCTGCGCCGATAAGCTGTTCGCGCGACACTACGCACCCGTGTTGTTGCACCAATACGCCCAACACTTCAAATTCGGCGCGGGTGAGTTTGAGGGGCGCCTCGTGAAAATAAATCAGTCCCGCTTTTTCATCAAGCGTTAGTGCAGAAACAGGCGCAGGAGCGCTTTGGCTTCCTTTTTTGTAACGCCTTGCTACACTAAGGATACGTGCGTAAAGCTCTTTGGGCTCGTAAGGTTTGGGCAGATAATCATCCGCTCCCAACGAGAGGCCAATCACCTTGTCGTCTAAATCGCTGCGTGCAGAAGAGATGATGATGGGAATATCGCTCTTTTGGCGTACTTCACGGCAAATCTCTAGCCCGTCCATGCCAGGCAAGGAAAGGTCAAGAATCAGCAAATCATAGGGGGTTATCGCCAAAGCGCTAATGCCAAGATAAGGGTCTTCGTAGTTGGTGATGTGGAGGTTGTATTGGGCCAAAAAAGCACACAAAAGCTCGGCAAGCTCGGTATCATCTTCAATCATCGCGATGTTCATACTAGCCTCCTGAAAGGTTTTGAAAAGTATAACACGAGAGCGTTGATAGAGTGTTAATGGGTTTTAGTGGAAGGTTTGTATATCCCCATAGCACGTTTGCCTTGCTTTTTGACCTGGTACATGGCTTCATCGGCGTGGCGCAAGAGTGCTTCAACCGTGTCGCCGTGGTCTGGACAGACACAAATCCCGATACTCGCGCCAACGCGCAAGGTTTCTGTTTTAAAAAGGATGGGCTCTTGGATGGTGGCGAGAATTTTGGAGCACAACATGCGTAAATCAGCGCCCGAAGTGAGATTGGTTAAAAGTACCACAAATTCGTCGCCCGCTAAGCGCGCGACAGTGTCACTTCTACGAATCTGTGCACTTAGCCTTGTTGCAATGGTTTTAAGCACCTCGTCTCCCGCCTCATGCCCGTAAGTGTCGTTGATGGGTTTAAAATCATCCAAATCAATGAAAAGCAAGGCCGCCTTTTTTTGCGTACGCAAGGTGTTGGCGATGCATTGGTCTAGTCGGTCTAAAAACAAAAAGCGACTAGGGATGCCTGTGAGTGTGTCGTAATGAGCCAAGGCTTCTAGGCGTTTTTCTTGGGCTTTTTGTTCGGAAATATTGGTAAAAATCCCCACAAAATAAGCAACCTCGCCCCTTTCATTTTTAATAGTACTGATGCTAAGCCGTTCTGGCACCACTTCCCCATCGTTGTGCAGGTTGTATAGCTCCCCTTTCCAAGCTCCCGTTTCAAGCAAAGTTTTCCAAAGCGCCTCATAAAAGGCCTTGTCATGGTGGCCGCTTTTGCGGATGCGAGGGTTTTTTCCAAGGACATCAGCGGCGGTGAAACCTGTGAGCAGGGTAAATGCGTGGTTGATGGTGACAATTTTTCCCGCGCTATCGGTGACCATAATGCCCTCAGAAGTGGTTTCAAAGATGTTTGCAAAGAGTTTGGTGCGTTCTTCCAAGAGGCGTTCTTTGGTGATGTCAAGGGCGATTCCTCCTAGCATGCGCGCTCCTTTGGCATCTTGAAAGGGAAAATTAAAGCTTTGAAAAATATGCTCTTTGCCCAACACATCAGGAAAGCGCTGTTCGTGTTGCCCGATGCCTTCGTACAGGGTAAGGCGGTCTTGGTTTTGGAGCAAGGTGGCGACAGATTGGGGAAAAATAGCATCGGCTTTTTTCTCGCGCCACTCTTTGCCGCCGATAAATTTTTCATAAGAAGCATTCATGTAGGTAAACGCGCCTTCAGTGTTTCGGATAAAAGCAAGGGCGGGTAGGGCGTTCATAAAGCGTAAAAAAAGTTCTTGGCTTTCTTTGAGGGCGTGTTGGGCTTTTTTGGTTTGGGTGATGTCGGAGACATACCCTACCATGCGCACGGGTTTGTGGGTGCTATCAAAAAGCGCTTTGCCTTGAACTTTCACCCAGCGCACCGCATTGTCCAAGTGAACGCATTGGTGCTCTACTTCAAAAACAGGAGAACTGCCTTTGAGGTGAGCGCGAAGTTCTGAGGTGACATGTTTGGAATCCGCGTCACCAATAAGCCCTAGCCAATGGTCAACGTGGTTGGGATTTTCGTGAGGTTTGTAGCCCATGATCTCCTTCCAGCGTCGTGAAAAAAAGACCGTGTCGTTTACAACATCCCAATCCCACAAGCCATCATTGGCGCCATCAAGGGCAAGTTCGTAGCGTTCTTTCCAGTATTGCAACCTTTTCTTGAGGGTTTCAAATTCGGTAATGTCCACCAAAAGACACACTGAACCTAATAACACTCCTGTGTCGTTTGTTACTTTTTCGCAGGTGAGGTGGACTTCTTTAAGAACATTGTTGTCGTAGGGCAAATGGGTGTGTTGGGTATGTTTTGGCGGAAGGCTTTGCAGGTGTTTAATAACTTCTGTTTTTGCGCTTCCAATGAGCACAGTAAACGCGCGATTGCACCCTTGATAGACCCCTTTAGTGTCTTTGTAGGCAACAGGAATAGGAAGGTTTTGAAAGAGATGCTCAAAAGAGAGGTTAGGTTCAAAATGGCGTGTTGAAGAGACGAACCCTCGTTGCAGTAAAAGTACAACAAAGAAGGAGAGGAGAAATTGGGCAAGGTGCGGCAAAAAAAGTGGGAGACTTAAAGTGCCTGTCCACGTAAGGGAAATCTCCTCCAAAGAGGCGTTGATACTCAAAAGAAAGGCGCTGATAAAACTTCCCAGGCCAAAGAAAACAATCCTCTCAAAGAGGCTTGATTGAGCCCTTTTCCCAAAAGAGAATACAAATAACGCACCGCCCATGAGCGCGCCAAGATGGGTCAACGAGGCAAGGCTTGCTTCAAGGGTAACGTGAGGAAACGCAGTAAAAAGAAAAAAAGCCCCAAACACACTTCCTCCAACACGCCAGCCCCACACGCACAAAGCCGCAAAGGCAAAGGTGTCAGCAAGCCAAGGCATGTGTGCCCATAGCGCGGCATAGGGGACTCCAAAGGCAAGAAGCATCCCCAAAACAAAACGATTAGCAAAGGAGGGGGAGGATAAAGACTCGATGGGACATCCTTGGTGCTAAAAGATAAACCCAATTATACCACCAAATAATAAAAAAAGTTAAAACAAGGATATAAAAAAGCACCAAAGGTGCGCGGGCTCTGCGCCGAGCAGAACACAGCGTTAGCGTAGCCCTTG
>JACUTV010000111.1 GCA_014859645.1 Campylobacterales bacterium | reverse complement strand
TTGGTAAACGTATCTGTAAAGGTGGGCATCAAACGGGCATAATCAGCCATACCGCCCTCGGGTGTTGTTTGCAAAATAGCCTCAAAATACTCCCTATCTGCCGTGCGGCCCGTCGCCGTGCCATCAGCAAGGTTGATGTTAACCCCCGTATTAAGTAGCGTGATAATCTCTTGAAACTGGTCAGAAGTGAGCATATCTCTGGCTTCTATGCCTTCAAAGGCTGTAAAGCGATCTACAAAAGCATAGTCGATGGTATCGCTTCCCGCACCCCCATCCATGATGTTGACCCCAGCTCCGCCACTGAGAGTATCGTTACCTGCACCCCCAAAGAGCGTATCGTTGCCCCGTTGTCCAAAGATGGTGTCTGAAGCTACCCCACCATACACCGTCGAATTTCCCTGTGAGGTGTAGATGATGTTGCGGTTAAGGTTGCTGTTGAGGATAAATCCCTGCTCTCCTGCTTGGGATTGGTACACGTAATCACTTGCGGTCAGGGTTTGCTTGACTTGCAGATTAACGTCATTTTCTTCGATGAGCATTTGCAAGTCTGGGACTTCAATGGCACGCCCTTCTTCCACATTGGCTAGGTTAAAGTTTGAAGTGATTTTGACATTAATAGCATGGGTAGAAACAGGAGTATTGGAAGGGTAGCGTATTAAAAATTCGATGGCCGTGCCACTGTCTGTGGTGACAATAGTAAAGCCATCAGGAACGCCATCTACTGCTTGGACCAAGGATTGATACGCCCCCACTCCCGAAGCACCAATGATTTCAAAGCCTGGTTTTAAGCCAGAAATCTCAACAAGCGTCACCCCAAACCCTTCGGGCTGTTCTGGCGTGATGCGCACAACACGGGTGATGAACTCACCATTTGCACCAAATTGCGCAGGGTTGTCCGCGTAAATCACGGCTTCTTTGTACTCTTCACGCATGTCTATAGTGTGCGGTTCGATTTGCGCCACGGGAGCCGTGCTCACATTCCCCAGTTTGCTTCCCCCACCACCTAGGACTTCTGTGGGGGTTGAAGGGTCTGATGAACGGTTAATCTCATAATCTGTTTGGTAAAAGCCTATGCTAAATTTCAAAGAGGCCTGCGCCGCATCCGAAACGTTAGAGATACCTACACCTGCAGCGCGACTGCTGCTAGAGCTTTCGTCCACATTGGAGCGCGTATCGATGGCTTCTTCGTCGTTGCGTGCGTCGTCTTGGTACATTCCTACAAAATCTTCTTGTTTTGTTTCTGCCTCCGCCATGGGCTGAAATTGAGGTTGAATGATAATCTGAGGGGCAGGAGGTGCCTCATCGGGAGAATTCATGAGTCCCGTTTCTTCTTCCACGTTACTCACGCGAATTTTAAAACTCGCGTTTACAGACTCAATAGGCAGTTCATTGACTTCTTCAATCTTTGAGAGAATATCATCCACCGTGACAATATTTCCTCCGCCAAAATTAAACTTCGGAGGGTTTCCGCTAAAGCCCATTAGTCCCAAGGATGCGAAGGTTAAAGCACCGCCCCCTGGAAAGAAAACGACAATATCTCCCCCTACCAACACATACTCTAGTGCGTCAAGGTCGAGGTCGGAAACAGCAAATTGCACTTCATCACCTGGTCGCAAAAAGACAGAAAAATTTTCCCCAGACTCAGGCATTTTTGCAACTAACACTTTGTTATTTTGGTACTGAATGTAGGTACTATCAAGATGTAATGCCATGCACACTCCTAAAGAATGTTTCCACAAAGGTATTTATTGTAGCGAAATTGGTCAAAATTTCTCATTAATATGCCCTTAAAAAGGGGCTAAATTAGCACTTTTATGCACCAAAATCCCTGCTGTTTCTTGACCGTTGCCACTTTACATGTAAGGCTTCACAAGCTATAATCACTTTCATTTTACATTAAGGTAAACTTCTGAGAACTCCCAAAGGTTTTGGCAAACGCTATTTTACCCTCGCTTCCGTCCAAGCCCACGCCGTGGAGATTTCCCTATGCGCCCAGTTTGCACGCACCCACGCCTTGACGCGCAGGTACAGCCATGGCACAACTCCTGATGAAGACGACCCACCGCCTGAGCCTCTCGAAGCAGTTGTCTGCCCCCAAACTTCCACCGCCAAGCCTTGCCACTGCAATTGCTTTTACAAACGCCGCACCAAACGTGCCTTGCGTCGTAGTAAACTCTTAAGTTACCGCCGTTGTAATTGTCTTTTTTATAGCTTTCGCCGCACAGGCATTCATCCTCCTTACATGTAACGCTTTTTTTCACGCAGTTTAGTTATCAAATTTCATACATACAAGGATACATCTATGCCAAAAAACACCATCATCGGCTTTCCCCGCATTGGGGAAAAACGTGAACTCAAACAGGCCTTAGAGGCCTACTGGAGCGGGCAAGCCACCTTTGCAACCGTACAGCAAACCGCCCTCTCTCTCAAACGTCGCCACTGGGGCTACCAGCAACAAGCGGGCATCGCCCTCATTAGCTGCAACGACTTTAGTTTGTACGACACCATGCTTGACACCGCAGTCATGCTAGGTGCCATCCCGCCGCGTTTTGCAGACATTAGCGATAGCACTGTGCAGTACTTCACCATGGCCAGAGGCGACGAAAAACGCGTGGCGATGGAGATGACCAAATGGTTCAACACTAACTACCACTACATCGTGCCCGAACTCTCCAAAGAGAGTCGTTTGAAACTCAACGCCGCCAAGGTGCTCAGCGAGCTTGAAGAAGCCAGAGCCTTTGGCATCATCCCCAAAGTCAACCTCATCGGTCCGCTCACTTTTTTGAGCCTAGCCAAAGCCACCGACAACAGCGATGTGTTCGCACACCTTGACCGTGTGGTAGAGCTGTACGAACAGCTTCTTACCCAACTAGCCCAACACGCGCCCGCCCTTTACGTGCAATTTGATGAACCCATCCTCTCCCTTGGCACCGACTCACTCACGCAAGCACGTTTAGGCGCTGTGTACAAAACACTCTCTTGCGCCTCTTCTACGTTAAAACTCATCGTCACTACCTACTTTGACCATGCTAAAGAATCGGTTGCTTCGCTCGCTAAAAGCGGTGTGTGGGGCATTGGGCTAGATTTTGTGCACGGAAAAGAAAACCTTGACGCCCTTGGAGAATTAGGAAACCTGCACCTCATCGCAGGGGTAGTGGACGGGCGCAATGTCTGGAAAAATGACATGCACACTACCCTCGAACTGCTTGAACACATCGCGTCACAGGTACCAAAAGAGCGCATTTGTGTTTCAACTTCTTGCTCGTTGTTGCACGTTCCTTACACCCTAGCCCATGAAACAAAGTTGGATACAACCCTCTCCACATGGCTCAGTTTTGCCCTTGAAAAACTCGAAGAAGTTACCCTGCTCTCCCAGTGTTTTCATGGCGCGCCGCTTAGTCCTGCCAAAACCCAGGCCTTAGAAGCCAACCGTGCCGCCGCTGCGTCGCGCAAAACTTCTGACAAAATCCACAATAAACAGGTCCAAACACGCCTACAAACCACTACCAAGTGGAAAAGAGACCTGCCTTACGCCAAGCGTATCGTGGTTCAAAAAGCGGCTCTAAACTACCCCGATTTAGCCACTACGACCATCGGTTCTTTCCCCCAAACACCCGCACTGCGTCACGTGCGAAGAGAGTACAAAAACGGCACCATCTCATCTGCGGTTTACGAAACGCACATTAAAGCCTACATTGACGAGTGCCTCGCGTTTCAAGAATCCATCGGCCTAGACGTGCTCGTACATGGCGAACCTGAGCGCAACGACATGGTAGAGTACTTTGGCGAACAGCTTGAAGGCTTTGCGTTTACCCAAAACGGCTGGGTGCAAAGTTATGGCAGTAGATGCGTCAAGCCCCCTTTGCTGTACGGCGACATCAGCCGTCCCTCACCCATGACAGTCGCGTGGATTGCCTACGCGCAATCCCAAACCCAAAAAATCGTCAAAGGGATGCTCACAGGCCCCGTGACCATTCTCAACTGGTCATTTGTCCGCAACGACAAGTCCAAAAAAGAGATTGCTCAGCAAATCGCTCTTGCCATTAGCGATGAAATCAACGACTTGCAAGAAGCGGGCATCGGCATTGTCCAAGTGGACGAAGCGGCGTTTAAAGAAGGGTATCCTTTGCGTCAAGAAAAACACGCAGACTACGAAGAGTGGGCGCTTGAGAGTTTTAGGCTTTCCACCAGTAGTGCACACCCTCGCACGCAGATTCACACCCACATGTGCTATAGCGAATTTCGCGACATCATCCACACCATCAAAGCCATGGACGCGGATGTGATTTCCATCGAGACGGCGCGTTCTGGCAACAAATTGTTACAAATTTTTAAAGAAATCGGCTACGAACAAGAGATTGGACCAGGCATTTACGACATCCACTCTCCACGGGTTCCAAGTGTTGAAGAGATGGTGGCGCAGATTCACGCACTTTTGGAAGTTTTTCCCAAAGAGCAATTGTGGATTAACCCCGATTGTGGCCTTAAAACTCGTAAATGGGAAGAAGTCAAACCCTCTTTAGTTAACATGGTCGCAGCAGTCAACGCCGTACGCGGCTAAGGGCACGTCCATTTACCCAAAAAAGCTACAATGCCTCCATTATAAGGAGGCATTGTATGCACACACTTACCCCAGAAGAACGGTATATTTTAGAAGAAAAAGGTACTGAGGCACCCTTTAGCGGGGAATATTATGCGTTTGACGAAACAGGGGTTTTTCACTGTAAAAAATGCGACACGCCCTTGTTTCCAAGCACTGCAAAGTTTAACTCAGGCACAGGCTGGCCCAGTTTTGATGCGGCATTTTTAGGTGCCGTAAAAGAAATAACCGACAAAGACGGAAGGCGCACGGAGATTGTCTGCGCCGCGTGTGGAGGGCACCTTGGACACGTGTTTCATGGAGAAGGATTTACCCCAAAAAACACCCGCCATTGTGTCAATTCACTTTCCTTGGCATTTAAAGCGGGGGATTAACCCCTCTTGGCGTGCTTATTTTGACTCAAAAGAGATGAGGTGAGCGCTGTTTTTTGCTAGAGATTTTCCATATTGCATGTACGCCAAATCTGCCAAAAACGCCATCAACCCAAGCCCTACAAAAACCCCAAGAACCGTACGTTTCACTTGCGCAACGGCGGCTCTTCGTGCCTTTGGCGTGGCGTGGTCAAACGGCACCCATTTCACCACCAAGCGGTACACGCCAATGGCCCCATGGGAAACCATCGCTACTAATAAAATCAGATAAAAAAGCCCCATGCCGCCTGCGGTAAAACGCGTCGCTGCGTTCACGGCACTGATGGAGTCATAACTGGACAAAATCACAATCAAATGCGCCCCACCCAAAAAAAACAAAGCAAATCCCGTGATGTACTGCACCATCCACAGCGACGTGTCGGAGTGTTTCATCATCTTGCGGTGTTGCCAAAACACCAACAATTGGCGGTAGGAAGCGGGAAATTTACGCATGGCTAAAAAAGCATGGCCGATAAACACAGTGAAAATAAAAAGCGTCACCACGAGCGTCATGACAGGCATCGCCTCGCCAAACAAAAAAGCACCCTCGGACTGTTTTACCACCCAATCAAACACCGCTGGGCCCATGAGAATCGTCGAGGTAAAGAGCATGTGAAACACGATAAACCCCGCCAAAATAGCACCTGTAGTGCTTTGCCACCAATCAAGTTTTGCAGGAATCCTGCTTTTTTTGCGCTCAGGAGTCCTTCCTGTTACGCTCTCAATCATTGCCCGATGATGCATAAAAAGCCCTTTAAGGAAAATTTATGTTTTGATTCATTATTACCGTTTTTTAGAAAAAAATGACGATTCTTAACTCCGCCTAAAAAGCTTCAAAATAGCCATCAATTCTAAGCTAAACAGTATTTTATTAATCTAAACATAAAAAATTATATAAGATAGTTTCTTTAAGTTGGTTGAGAATTACCAAAAAAGTCCTAAAAATATCCCCTACTTTGTGCTACTCCTAACTCACTTTATCTTTACACACAAATTTCCCTTACATGTAAGCCGATTAAAGCCCCCCATTAGACACTTTTTGCTACAATCCGCACAAAAAACACAGGGGCAACACCGTGAGTGAACCAAACACCACCTACGAACCACACGCTATCGAAGGACGCTATTATAAGCTCTGGGAAGAAAGAGGCTATTTTGAGGTAGAGGGCAACAAAGCTATCCAAAAAGAGGGCAAACGGTTTTCCATCATGCTTCCTCCGCCCAACGTCACGGGCAGTTTGCACATCGGACACGCGTTTAATCACACGCTCATCGACATCATGACCCGCTTTAAACGCATGGATGGCTACAAAACCTTGTGGCAACCTGGCACCGACCACGCGGGCATCGCCACCCAAAACGTTGTGGAAAAGCAGCTCCTCGCTCAAGGCATCACCAAAGAAGAGCTAGGCCGTGAAAAATTTTTGGAAAAAGTATGGGAATGGAAAGCCAAAAGCGGTGGCACCATCGTCGGTCAAATGCGCAAAATGGGCGTTTCTCCCGCGTGGAGCCGCGAACGCTTTACCATGGACGAGGGCCTCAAACGCGCCGTACGCAAAGCCTTTTTGGCCCTTTACAGCGAAGGGATGATTGTCCGTGGTAACTACATGGTTAACTGGTGTACCCACGATGGCGCGCTAAGTGACATCGAAGTCGAATACGAACAACACAAAGGCAAGCTATACCACCTCCGTTATTTCCTAGAAAACTCCCAAGAGTACATCGTCGTAGCCACCACGCGCCCTGAAACGTACTTTGGGGACACGGCGGTCATGGTGCACCCCGAAGATGAACGCTACACCCACCTCATCGGCC
>JACUTV010000110.1 GCA_014859645.1 Campylobacterales bacterium | reverse complement strand
TCTCTCTTTCACCAAGCGTTCTTTCTCTACCCGCTCTCGCTCAATTCTCTCTTTCACCAAGCGTTCTTTCTCTACCCGCTCTCGCTCAATTCTCTCTTTCGCCTTAACGCTTTTTACCTGCTTTTCCATTTCGGCTCGAATTTTAGAGAACTCATCAATGAAGTGCATCTTGTTTGCCCCACTCATTCGTCGAATTAAAACCGAAAATGAAGCAGAACTAGCCGTATCTACGCTGACCCATTTTTCCAACAATTTTTCATCGGACATAGGAGAGTAGAAAGAAGAAAAATTTTCATCTGAAAACAACAGTCCTCTTTTTGCCCTCTGCCTTGAGTCTACACACTTATTAAGAATTTCATCAGGTACTTGCAAAGCAAGCTCTGGGTTCTTAACCTTGCTTATGCCATCTTTGACAGTCACACCTGATTCCTTATAATAAATTGCTTTATACAGAATCCTACAAGCTAGATCACTGTCTTCTACTGACATTATTTTCTCTGCATTTTTGGCTTTGCTTTTTGCAACCATGTTTGGCGATGCAGGTAATTTAATATTAGTTCCATCGGCACACCCGGCTAAAATCAAACCGGCCAACACCGAAAAGGTGAAAATTTTAGTATTCATTTAATTGCTCCTCCATAAATTAAAGCGACAATGATGCCATAAAAAGTAGTTGTAAGCAAAAACAAGTAGCAACATTTGCAACCTGCCTTCGCACTCCTCGCCTCCCTTAATTCCTGCGCAATATCTCTAGCTACAGGAAGTACCATTTTGACTTCTTCAACAAGTTCTTGTGCTTGCTTGAAGGATAGCCCGTTCTCATCCATCTTTGGCTCCTTTGTATTCATTGAATAGTTGATTAAAAAATGCCAAAGCACCACCCATTTTTTCACCACTGTAGCTGTTAATTCTTGATAAAATAACGCTGTAGGCATCAGGCTTTGTGGCGCGTAGCCACTCAAGGAAATTGTACGCCTCTGATACAACTTCATTTTGATTGATTAGTGAATAAAATGTCTCTGAATCAAACAAAAAAGTCATGCCTTTCATCCCTCCAAAATATTCAAAAACATTAGCGATGGTTTTGTCCTCGTTCTTAAGCACATCATCTCTAGCTATAGAGGCTATGTGTGATAGTGCTAGTGCAGGCGGTGTTGTGAATTGAGGGTAGCTGCTATACATTTTTTGAAGATGAGCAATGTTAAGCTTCTCCTGTTCTTCTTTAGTGCTAAAAAGCTTAATCCTGCCGTCTGTCACATCAATGCAAACCCTCTCCCATGTGGTATCAAGATTTATAGTTGCATAATTACTTTGCCGTTGAAAATTAACTGCATTTTCACGAAATTTAAAACCGTAATCATTCATGGCTTGCGCGAATCCTTTACAACTAAAAACCTTTTTTGCCTCTTCTTTGTCATAAGCCAAGCTTGAAGTTAAAACAAGGCTCGCTGAAACACCCAACGTAAGTAAAACTTTCTTCATAACGCGTCTCCTTAAAATTGATTTACACTAATTAACATTTGGGCCAGTGAAAAATCACCGGCCACCTCGCGCTTGTTCGTAGGCAAGTGATTCTTGATTCATTGCCTCTTGTTGCTTTTCCTCCTCTTGTTTGGGAGTATTTTTAGCTTCTGCATTGCCTAGCGTTTGCGTTTGTTCCATGGATTCTTGCTTTGCCCGTTCATCCATACACGCCTCTTTTAAAAGCGACACGGCATCGGGCTCCGCCCCCTTTGTTGCCATCTTGGTAAACTTTTCAAGCGTTTTTTGAATTTGCTCTTCGGAAACATCCTCAAACTCCGATGTTTTTTGCTCTTGTAGCTCGCGCTCTTGGCTCATAATTTGTTTTTTGCTTTTTGCTTCCATCGCTTCTCCTTAGTGTTGTTTTTTGGCTCTTGCTCTTTGCTCTCTAATCTTTTGCACAAATGGCACAAGGTCTCCTTGAATGCAAACGCATTTATCGCTTGCCACTTCATGCAAAACTGAAAAAACCACCTCTTTTTCTTCTGGCGAAGCGACTTTTAAAAGGTGGTAAATATCAATTTCTGGCGGGTCGGCCGTGTGTACATGTAAAATGAAATCTTTAACTTTTTCTGCGCTGTAATGCTCGCCAGTTACTATGTTTTCGAGTTCTTGATTCATTGTCTCATCTCCAACCAAGAGAGCAACTTTTTATCCTTAGCCTCCTTTGCTTTCGTTATAATCATTCTCACAAAATCCGGGTCGCTGATGATTAAATATGCAAAAGCCTTTACGCACAATTCGACTTCTTGAAAAGTCTGTCTGGCTTCTTTGATTACACTTGCTGCTTCGTCTTGCTGGGCCTTGAATTCGCGCATTTCAGCTAAAAGCATTTCGGCTTCTTTGATTAGAATCCTCGTCTCTTCGTTTAGCTCTCGCTTGTACTGCTCTTCGAACGCTTCTGTTGAATCTAACAACATTTGGTCTCCTTTGAATTTTTTGTTTTACACCCTTATTAACATTTTTGTTGTATGGATTTTGTTTTGGTAGAACTTGAATAGTTTTACTGGCTTATGCGGTCAAACAAATAAGTTAAATTTGATTTATTAAAATGCACCACAACAAACTTCCTTTATTTTTTTTAGTTCAGCGTATCTAGAAGATTTAAAGAATGGAGTTAATACACTTTTTATGCGCCTCTCCCAATTTTTACCATTTAAAGTCACACCTGCGCATTCAAGAATAAATTCTCCATTTGTATTCTTTAAGCAAACATCCTCAGATAGTTTCCAGTCCCCTTTTTGCACATCTTCTAACACAATATATAATTTTTCCATCACCTCAAATTCCAAATAAATTGTGTAGGACACATCCACAGTATTCATTGACATTAACCCACCCAACTCATAAAAAGGCGACTTTTTTTCAACAATTTGAAGCGTTACTAATTCCACTCTCTTTACATTGCTTTTGCTCATGTTACAACTCCCTTATTTTTGATTTCACCATTATTGACATTTAGGATGGTAGAGAGGGGTAGCCCCCTCTAAGCTAAAATCGAATCTATCTCTTCAAAAAGAGGTAAAAACTCCTGCTGAACTATCTTTCGGCATGAGCCTATAATCTTTTCGTGGTATAGCAACCGCAACGCCTCGCCACGAGCCTTTGGATCCTCCTTGTTTTTAAGTATGGCTTCCTCCAACGCCTCCTTAACGTTCTGCTGTGCAACCTCGGCCATTGTGCGCTTTAGGTAAGCCAAGATGTTGAACGTGGTCGATTGATTAATGAGGAGCACTGGCACTTCTTCATCAATCAATTCACTCAATGATGGGATAGCGAGCTCTTTCTTGCCATAAACGAAAAGGAATTGCTCTTTTGTCAATTCCTTGTTTGATTTGTTTACGCACCGATTTAAGACGAAAACGATTTTGCTTTGAGTATCGGCCTCCCTGATTAACTCATACGTTTTAATTGCGTTTTGCAGGTCTTGAAGGCTATCCAGTAAAGGAATGAAGTAAATAGCATTACCTCTCATACCACCCATTTCATTAACACGCTCAAGGAAGAGCTGTGCTGTAATGTTCCCGCCGACATCAATCACTGCGTCGGTGTTTTCCAACATAAGGTGCATGGCAAAAGTTTCTACATTTTCAGTTTTTACAATTTGCGGTGCAATAAGTTCTGATTCAGCCAGATTTCTGATGCTTTCGTTTTGGTCGTCAATTTCAACATAATTTACGATTTCACCGCCATTTTTATAGTGAACATAAGGCACTAAACATTGCCCTGTAAAAGAGCTTTTTCCTACACCGCCCTTGGTGTTTATGCCGATAAACAACATGTAATCTCCTTATTTTTTTGGTGGAAAAAGTGAGCCGTTATCCGGGTTATAAACAGTCACTTTTTCATCTTTTTTGGTTTCGTTTTTAGAGGCAAAAATACCTAAAGATTTATCGGGTTTTTTTGCCTCCACCTCTTTTTTAGCACTCCCTTTTTCGGCTAAAATTCCATTTAAAAAATGATTCAAAGAACCCGTGCTAACCTTGAAGTTTTTAACCTCAAAAAGGTACTCTTGAATTTGCAAATATGAGTAGCTATTCTCATACAAATCCAAGATTTCATCTTCAAATTTTTTTAGCCTTTTTTGCAAAGAGCGCTTTCCTTTTGGCTCGTTGTGCTTTTTAAAATCTTCGACATTTTTAATCATGGTTTAGCCTTTTTTTTCTTGTTTTGCTTAAACATGTGTTTTTCACCTCCCTAAAAGTTTATTTTTCACCCTTATTAACATTTTCGTGAACCATTTTGGATGGGCGCATATCATCTTGAATAGTCTGAACCATTTTGAATTATCATGAATTAAAATGTTAAGATTGAATAGCCATCAAATAGCGATAAATACGATATTTCAAGAGGTTTTAGGGGAGAAAAAGAAGTTAAAACGAAGATTAAACTTTTAAGAAATTCAAGGAGATATACGATAATTCAATATTTTTCACGATAGCGTAGAATTATTCAAGTTAATTCAAAACAAAAACGCTAATTAATAGTTCCAAAGCCCTTTGTTTAGGGGTTGAATTGGTTTTTAATAATAAAAATAATACATGTCGAGGGGTTAGGGAAACATGCACAAAGCCCCACGCTAGGGGCTTTACACCAAGCAACCGCAGGTTGCGTCAGGTGTCTATCTCTAAGCTTTAGCGTAGCGACTGAATTCCCTCAAAAATCCAAGCTCAACCTTAAGCCAAAAAATCGAAAATCCATTCCAAAAAACCAAGCTCAAAAACAATACCTAAAAATAAAAAAAAGACTCCTCTAAAAACCAAAAATAAGAATCGAAAAATCGAAAATTGCACAACAAAAAAATGGTAAAAATAACCGTAAAAAATTAACAAAAAGAGAGCTAAAAATTGAACTAGAATTAATTAAGAAGAGAAGAAATAATGAGAAGCTAAAAACGAATAGAATAAAGCCTGAATTTTTAAAAATAAGCCAAAAAAGATTGCGCTTGACTAAGCCATTATTAAGCCCGTAGCCATATAATTTTAGGCGCCTTAAAATATTCAAATCACAATAGGAAAACTGTCATGCACACTTTTTTAAATTATCTCGATTTAATCCTAGTCTCAGGAGCCCTTGGTTATGCAATTGTGTTTTTACCGACATTTATTTTTAAAAAACTAGGATGGAAAAAACCTGCCATCTCTTTGTCGATAAGTGGTGTCCTATTTGTGATGATGTTTTTCACTGGGGCAGGAAATGACTTTCGTTCAAATATAGTGATTTTCGGAGATAAAAGCTCAACATGGGATAGTGATAGCAAAAATATCGTGAGCTTTCAGTGCGTGGCATATGCCGGTGGTCTCAATAATGAAAAAATCAATAAAGAGTTGGTGCAATGCTGCCAAAAAGCACTCACATCCAAATACACAAAAAAAGAATACTTTAATGAAAAGACAACTGATGAGGCTTTTTTGTTTGCACTGAAAGCACTTGAATCATGTAAGTAAATTTGTATTTTTATTAATTTTTTTTGTGCTATTTTCCCTTGTGCCGTTTCCTCGCGGGGCGGGGATTATTCCCCCGCAAGTTCGAGTTCGACTAAATCTACATAGACCAACCCCATATCATCATTCGTATCCATAATGGTAAGGTCGTCTCTTCTATCTTCCCGCCTGCTATCCAAGTCTCTATGCCCAAATCCCTCCGCTTTCTCAAAAATCATGTGAGGAAAACCCAAGTAATCCCACACTGGAGCTACTATGTATTCCGAATCTAGCTCATCCTCGATTATGAGACATAATTCTTTTACTTTTGCGATTTTTGCCTCACTAACGTCTTCCTCGCCATATCTGCACATCTTCTGAACTTCTATGATTTGTGCTTTTTGTGCCGCCAGTGCGTTTTGAATTTCTCGCTCCATTTCATCAAATTGTTTTTCATCAAAGTTGGCCCAATCCTTAAGTTCCTCGTCTTCTTCATAAATACTAGCCATTAGCTCAGCAGATTTTCCTAGCTTTTCAATCTCTTTACTCATGTCTTCGATGCGGCGCGATATGCCCTCATTTTCTTTCATGAGTTCGGAAATTCGATCGTAAGAGCTTGGGCCAGCACCATGACGTAGCCGCGCTAACTCATCTTCGTTTCCTCTGAAGAGTTCCGCGAATCTCTCGACGACATTTTCCAGTGTTTCGATTTTTCTATCGATTTCGTATTGTTTTCTTGTCATTTTCTGCTCCTTCTATTTTTTGAATTTTATTAATTTTTTTCAACAAAGGCAACTTTTAAGTTGCCTCACCTTAGTTGGCTATTTTCCACTTCGCCCAAAAAAGCAAAACTGTAAAAAACAAAAAGAGCTTAAGCATGGGAGCGCTCACCTCTATTAGTGCCATTTTTCCAAAATCCAAAACTTCCCCTGTGGCAAAAAAACCCATTCCAAACCAAAGCAGGCTTAAAAAACCAACCATCACGACCCAAAAAAGTAAAATTACCTTTGTCATTTTTTCTCCTCCTAAATTTTTCGACTTACTCTAATTAACATTCTCAAGACCAAAAAAAGTGATTCGGCCCAACTAAAATATTCAATTCGCTCTCAAAAAGCTCATCTTTTGCCTTGTGCTTAAATTTGCACATGTTGTTACTTTTTATAATCCTCACTTCTGTGTCTTGCTCAAAGCATTTCTTAACGCTTTTTGGCTTCACTGCACTCTTTAAGTGCTTAATTTCGTTTTCTTGAAAAACGGGGTGAATCTCCAAAAAAAGAATAGGCTCTTTATCAAAAACCAACTGAATCCCCTCGCTGGTACAATCGTATTGCAATCGTCCGTAAACCTTTTTCATCTCTGGCCTCCCTCCCTCTTTACTGGGCTTTTTCTTTCTTAGAGGCGGTAGTGCCTCACCTTCGTTT
>JACUTV010000237.1 GCA_014859645.1 Campylobacterales bacterium | reverse complement strand
GAAAAGCCAAACTCCATACACATGGGCACATAAATGGCCGCGATGATAGGAATCGTCGAAAACGACGAACCGATACCCATGGTGATGAGCAAGCCCACAACCAGCATCAACAGCGCCGCCAACGAGCGGTTTTGTCCGATGGTTTCACTCACAAAACTCACCAACGTCCCCACACCGCCCGTGGCTTTCATGACTTCTGCAAACCCCGAAGCGGCGATCATGATAAACCCAATCATCCCCATCATTCCGATGCCTCTAGCAAACACGTCTTGGGTTTGGTCGGGCTTGACGACACCAAAAGCCACAAACACCGTGAGCCCCGCCAACGCGCCCAAAATGATGGAGTCTGAGTACAGTTGCAACCACAAGGCAAGGACGATAGCCCCAAGCGCCGCCACCAAAAACAGGGGTTTAATCTCCTTCGCCTCAGGCTCTGCGGCTAAAAGTTTTTCTAGGGAATAGGCGCGGGGTTTGCGGTAGCTCACCAATCCCGCTACCAGTAGCCCTAAAAACATCCCAAACACGGGGATAGCCATACCTACAGGCAGTTGGGCCGTGGTGACGTGTACCCCGTTTTCTACGATGTTTTTGAGCAAAATGTTGTTGAGAAAAATCCCTCCAAAACCCACAGGCAAGAGCATGTACGTGGCCGTTAAGCCAAATGCTAAGGTACATGCCACCAAGCGGCGGTCAAGTTTCAGGGTCGCCATGGTGTGCAACAGTGGCGGGATGAGGATGGGAATAAACGCGATGTGCACGGGGATGAGGTTTTGGGAAGCAACGGCGGCGAGTAAGATGATGCCTAAAAGTGCCCCTTTGAAGTACATCTGCTGTAACGCTGTGGCCTCTTTGCCAAGGCTTTTGATGACTTTTTGCGCCAACACATCGGTGATGCCTGAGCGAGAAATCGCCACCGCAAAAGCACCCAACATGGCGTAACTAAGCGCAATAGTCGCACCCCCGCCAAGTCCGCCGTTAAACGCTTCAATGCTTCCAAGCACCCCAAGACCTGCCAACATACCCCCCGCCAACGCGCCAATCACAAGCGCGATGACCACATTTATGCGCAACAAACTCAACACCAACATCACCACAACGGCGATTATCACTGGATTCATTTTTGCCCTTTATCAGTAAAAATCAAAGCCGAAGTTATACCACGTTTGTGCTAAAGGGGCGGTTTAATGGGCGTTACATGTAAGGG
>JACUTV010000014.1 GCA_014859645.1 Campylobacterales bacterium | reverse complement strand
GAAGGGTTGAACGTTTTAGAATACTTTATTTCAACCCACGGTGCCCGTAAAGGTTTGGCGGATACGGCTCTTAAAACCGCCAATGCGGGATATTTGACCCGAAAACTCATCGACGTTTCTCAAAACGTGAAAGTAACCATGGAAGATTGTGGTACCCACGAGGGTGTTGAGATTACAGAAATCGTTGAGGGTGGCGAGATGATTGAGCCACTTGAAGAACGTTTATGGGGACGTGTTTTAGCGGAAGATGTAATTGATTCTATTACCAATGAAATGCTCTTTACCGAAGGCACGATTATTGACGAAGAAAAAGCTAAGGCCTTGGTTGAATCAGGCGTGAAGTCTGTCAGTATCCGTACACCTATTACATGTAAAGCCCCTAAGGGCGTATGTGCGAAGTGTTATGGTATTAACTTAGGCGAAGGCAAAATGGTTAAACCTGGTGAGGCGGTGGGGATTATCTCCGCGCAGTCCATTGGGGAGCCAGGAACGCAGCTCACCTTGCGTACCTTCCACATCGGTGGTACGGCTTCAACTGAACAACAAGACCGTCAGGTTATTGCACAAAAAGAGGGTTTTATCCGTTATTATAACCTTAAAACCTACACCACGAAAGAAGGCAAAGTTATTGTTGCCAACCGAAGAAATGCTGCCGTGTTGCTAGTAGAGCCTAAAATCAAAGCACCATTTGCGGGGATTTTGAGTATTGAAACAGCGCACGAAGAAGCAGTGGTAACTGTTAAAGGTGAAACTGAAACCGTGAAATACGTCCTAAGACGCAATGACATGGCACGCCCCAATGAGCTTGCAGGTGTTGGTGGCAAGGTTGAGGGTAAATTTTACGTTCCTTACGAAAACGGAAGCAAGGTTTCTGCGAACGAAAGCATTGTTGAAGTGATTAAAGAAGGTTGGAACGTTCCTAATCGTATTCCCTTTGCCAGTGAATTGCGTGTTCAAGATGGGGAGCCTGTGGTTCAAAAAATCTTTGCAGGCGCTTCTGGGGAAGTAAAATATTACATCCTTAAAGGGGATTATCTCGAACGGAACTATACTATTGAAAAAGGCCATGTGGTCAACGAAAAAGGCTTGTTTGCTGTTATTGCAGACAAGGAAGACCGCGAAGCCATTCGTCATTATGTTCCACGTAATACGATGATTGAAATAGGCGATAAAACAGAGGTTGGTCCAAAAACATTGCTTGCTGTACCCACAGGCAGTGAGCATGTTATTGTAGCCGAATGGGACCCTTATTCTAATCCTATTATCGCAGAAGAAAGCGGACGCGTTAGCTTTGAAGATATCGAACCAGGCTACAGCGCGACAGAGCAGTACGATGAAATGACAGGCCAAAGCCGTTTGGTCATCAACGAATACTTGCCCTCAGGCACCAAGCCTACGCTAATTATTGCCACGGATTCTGGAAAAATCATCAAGTATCAACTTGAGCCAAAAACAGGTATTTACGTGCGCGATGGCGGCCGTGTTGAGCTGGCTGATATTCTGGGCCGTACACCTAAGGCTGTTGCAAAATCTAAGGATATTACAGGCGGTCTACCACGGGTTAGTGAGTTGTTTGAAGCCAGACGTCCTAAAAATGCTGCGGTGATTGCAGAGATTGACGGAACTATTCGTTTTGGAAAGCCTTTGCGTGCAAAAGAACGCATTATCATTGAAGCAATCGATGGCACCATGAGTGAGTATTTGGTAGACAAAAATCGCCAAATACATGTACGGACAGGGGAGTTTGTGCATGCGGGCGAGCGGCTCACTGATGGCGTTGTTTCAAGCCATGATATCTTGCGAATTTTGGGTGAAAAAGAGTTGCATTATTATCTTATTAGTGAAATTCAACAAGTCTATCGCCGCCAAGGTGTTGCGATTTCTGATAAGCACATTGAGGTTATTGTATCTCAAATGCTACGTCAGATTAAAATTGTTGAAAGTGGCGATACAAACTTTATCGTGGGCGATCTTATTTCACGCCGCAAGTTTATTGAAGAAAACCGTCGCATTATGGCGATGGGTGGTGAGCCAGCTATCGCTGAGCCTGTGCTTTTGGGTGTGACACGCGCGGCGATTGCGAGTGATAGTATCATTTCAGCTGCTTCGTTCCAAGAAACCACCAAGGTACTTACCGAGGCAAGTATTGCGGCGAAATTTGACCTTTTGGAAGACTTGAAAGAAAATGTTATTTTGGGTCGCATGATTCCAGTAGGAACGGGTTTGTATCAAGACAAATCTATTCGCCTTACTCACCACCCCTAGTGGTTTTTTCTTGGCAAGGCGCCCGCCTTGCCAAGGCCCCACTCTTCTCTCTTTCCCCCTTAAGTTAACCTTTTTTTAAGTAGATTTTAAATATAATAGCGCGTATTTTTATCGATACAAACTCTATAATGAGAAGGAATGAATGTGCCTACCATTAACCAATTGGTAAGAAATGAGCGCAAAAAGGTGATTAAAAAATCAAAATCTCCTGCGCTTGTTGAGTGTCCTCAGCGACGCGGTGTTTGCACTAGGGTTTATACAACAACCCCTAAAAAGCCAAACTCCGCTTTGCGTAAAGTTGCCAAAGTCAGATTGACCAGCGGTTTTGAAGTGATTAGCTACATCGGTGGTGAAGGCCACAATCTCCAAGAGCACTCCATCGTATTGGTGCGCGGCGGAAGGGTAAAAGACTTACCAGGTGTAAAATATCATATCGTGCGTGGTGCCCTTGATACTGCGGGTGTTGCGAATCGAAAAGTGGCAAGAAGTAAGTACGGTACTAAGCGACCTAAAAAATAAAACAATACACACAGGTATCACCCTCTGAATGTAGGTGATATTTGAGTAAAATTGTCATTCAATTTGAAGGAAGAATTTTATGAGAAGAAGAAAAGCGCAAGTCCGAGAGGTATTGCCTGACCCAATCTACGGCAACAAAATCATCACAAAGTTCATTAATGCGTTAATGGTTGATGGTAAAAAAAGCACGGCAACAAAGATTATGTACGGCGCAATCAGCCTGATTGAAACAAAGGGCGAGGAAAAAGGGATTGATGTTTTTAACGCTGCTGTTGACAACGTAAAACCTGTCATGGAAGTAAAAAGCCGACGTGTTGGTGGGGCAACCTACCAAGTACCTGTTGAAGTACGCCCTGTACGCCAACAAGCATTAGCCATTCGCTGGATGATTACCTTTTCTCGCAAACGAAGTGAGCGAACCATGGTAGAGCGACTCGCGAACGAATTGATGGATGCAGCACATATGCGTGGCGCAACCTTCAAGAAAAAAGAAGATACATACAAAATGGCAGAAGCAAACAAAGCGTTTGCTCACTACCGCTGGTAAGATTTTGAGCTTTAAGTGGCCCTTTTTTGGGGCCACTTCCTCCTAACGACAAGACGACAAAAGGAAACCCAAAATGTCACGAAACACTCCCATTGAACGAGTACGAAACATAGGAATTGCCGCCCATATTGATGCGGGCAAGACAACTACTACTGAACGTATTCTTTTTTATACAGGTATTTCCCATAAGATTGGTGAAGTTCATGATGGCGCTGCTACGATGGACTGGATGGAACAAGAAAAAGAGCGTGGCATTACAATCACCTCTGCTGCAACGACATGTATGTGGAAAGATCACCAAATTAATATCATCGACACTCCTGGACACGTTGACTTCACCATTGAAGTTGAGCGTTCTATGCGCGTCCTTGATGGCGCTGTTGCTGTTTTTTGTGCAGTTGGCGGCGTACAGCCACAATCTGAGACCGTATGGCGACAAGCCAACAAATACCGCGTTCCTCGCATGGTATATGTCAATAAAATGGACCGCGTTGGTGCAGATTTTTACAACGTTGAAAATCAAATCAAAGAGCGTCTTAAAGCCAACCCTGTGCCTATCCAAATTCCTATTGGCGCAGAAGACACCTTTAAGGGAATGGTTGACCTTGTTACTATGAAAGCGTATATATGGGAAGACGAAGCTGCTATGGGTTCAAACTACGATGTGGTTGAGATTCCAGCAGAACTTCGCGAAAAAGCAGAAGCATACCGTGAAAAAATGGTAGAAGCTGTTTCTGAAACCAGCGATGAATTGATGGAAAAATATCTTGGCGGCGAAGCGCTTACTGAGGAAGAAATTGTAGCGGGCATTAAAGCAGGATGTCTTGCCATGACAATGATTCCTATGATTTGTGGCACCTCCTTTAAAAACAAAGGTGTACAGCCAATGCTTGACGCCGTTGTTGCCTACATGCCCTCACCCGTAGAAGTTGCGGCTATCCGTGGTGAGTATGAAGACGGTACTGAAACGATTGTTAAATCGACCGATGATGGTGAATTTGCCGCGTTGGCCTTTAAAATCATGACCGACCCTTTTGTGGGACAGTTGGCCTTTATCCGTGTGTACCGAGGAACTCTAGAGAGCGGCACATACGCTTACAACAGCATTAAGGGTAAAAAAGAGCGCGTAGGCCGTTTGCTTAAAATGCATGCCAACAAACGTGAAGAGATTAAAATGCTCTACGCAGGTGAGATTGGCGCGGTTGTAGGGCTTAAAGATACCCTTACAGGCGAAACACTTACCGGCGAAAAAGACAGAGTTATTTTAGAGCGTATGGATTTTCCAGATCCTGTTATTTCTGTAGCAGTTGAGCCAAAAACAAAAGCTGACCAAGAAAAAATGGGTATCGCGCTTCAAAAACTTGCACAAGAAGACCCCTCTTTCCGTGTAAAAACAGACGAAGAAAGTGGCCAAACGATTATTTCAGGAATGGGCGAATTGCACCTTGAAATTATTGTTGACCGTATGCTTCGTGAGTTTAAAGTAGACGCTGAAGTAGGCCAACCTCAAGTTGCTTACCGTGAAACCATTCGCCAAAGCGTTCAGCAAGAGTACAAATACGCCAAGCAATCAGGTGGTCGTGGTCAGTTTGGTCACGTTTACTTGCGCCTTGAGCCAAAAGATGCGGGCACAGGCTATGAGTTTGTGAACGACATCAAAGGTGGGGTTATTCCACGTGAATATATTCCTGCCGTTGATAAAGGCTGCCAAGAAGCAATGCAAGGTGGTGTTTTAGCTGGCTACCCCATGGAAGACGTGAAGGTAACCTTGTATGATGGTTCTTACCATGATGTTGACTCCTCTGAGATGGCCTTTAAATTGGCTGCTTCTATGGGCTTTAAAGAAGGTGCACGCAAAGCGGGCGCTGTTATCTTGGAGCCAATGATGAAAGTAGAAGTGGAAACACCAGAAGACTTTATGGGTGATGTTATCGGCGACCTTAACCGACGCCGTGGACAGATTAACTCCATGGATGATCGCAGTGGCAATAAGATTGTCAACGCCTTTTGTCCTCTTTCGGAAATGTTCGGTTATTCTACCGACCTTCGCAGTCAGACCCAAGGACGCGCAAGCTACTCCATGGAATTTGACCATTACGCCGAAGTTCCAAAGAATGTTGCAGAAGAAATCATCAAAAAACGAAAAGGCTAGTCACTGCTTTTTTGATACGCACGCCCCTTTATTTGGGGGTGTGCGTTTTTTTATGTCCCATGTCCTCATAGCTCAGCTGGATAGAGCACTTGATTCCTAATCGAGAGGCCACAGGTTCAAATCCTGTTGGGGACACCACCGCTTTTTTACTTGGTTTTAAACCGAAATTGTGCCCCAATCTTTTTTCCTTGAAATTGTTTTTCCAATGTCACTTCACCGTGCCAGTGCATATTTCCTGAAATACATGTAGGCAAAATACCTTTGGCGCTATAGCGCCCCTCTCCATCATGCGAAAAAACAAAACGGTGTATGCCCATGTCCATGTTGGTGGCGTAAATCTTAAGAGGAAGTTCTGCCGTTTGGATGCCTGTGGTGTGCAGGGAAAAGGAGAGGGGGGTCATGAGGGGAATCCCGCGTGGGTGAATATCAAGCTCCATAGTGGAGCCATTGGCCAAGGTGATGGAGCAAGGAGAAACACGAAGGTCACACTCTTGGGATGGATAGGCAAAATCCACCTCCCCTTCAAGCCACCGCTCTAATGTTATTCCATCTATGAAAATAAATCCCAGAACCACGCCAATACCAAGTACTTGGCCTAGCAAGAGAAGGTAAAAACGCCCCGTTCTTTTCACGCAAATCCTTTACATGTAAGGTGCAAAAGTGTATCTCTTGGGGGATAAAAATCCGTTGAATTACACTTTTCCTAAGAGAAGTGTTTTATATTGGGAACAACAGGCGCCTTGAAGTGCCAAGTCTGTACACTACATGTAAAAAATTCCAAAGGCATGTGCCACATGGTTCAACTCTCCATTGACGGAAAATGGGTCGAAGCAAAAGAAAATACACTCCTGATTGATGCTTTATTCCAACAAGGAATTTCCATCCCGCATTTTTGTTACCATCCTGCACTTGGAAAAGACGGCAATTGCCGCATGTGCATGGTGGAGATTGAAGGTAAAAAACGCCCGCAGATTGCCTGTGATACGCCCGTGAAAGAAGGCTTGGTGGTACGCACTAAAACCCCTGCCGTCATGGAAGTAAGACGCTCTATTTTAGAACTTGAACTCATTAACCACCCCGTTGACTGCCCCATTTGCGACCAAGCTGGAGAATGCAAACTCCAAGAGTACTACATGGAAACAGGTTTGTACGAAAGTCGCCTTGAAACCTCCAAAGTCCAAGGAAAAAAACACGTAGACCTAGGTGCAAACGTGGTGTTAGACCAAGAGCGCTGTGTGTTGTGTACCCGCTGTGTGCGCTTTACCACGAACATTACTAAAACCCATGAACTTGGCGTATTTGGGCGAGGGGACGGGGCGGTGGTTGACACATATCCAGGTAAAACACTCACCAACGCTTATGCTATGAATGTGGTCGATTTATGCCCTGTGGGCGCGCTTACAAGTAAGGCATTTCGCTTCCACAAGCGGGTGTGGTTTTTGCGTAGCTTTGAGGCCATTTGCCCTGGATGTGCGAGAGGATGCAGCGTGTTCGTAGACCACCATCGCGCAAAATACGAAGACGACTTGATGTACCGTATTCGCCCACGGGTCAATGAAGCAGTAAATGGGCATTTTATGTGTGATGCGGGGCGCATGCTCTATGAAAAAGAAAACCAACAACGTCCCGTAGAAGCGTTTAGTAAAGGCGTGCAGGTCTCCTTTGAAGAAGCGCTTGATCAAGCCAGAAAAGAGATCATGCATCCTTTGAGTGTCGTGGTGATTTCGGCTTCGGCAAGCGTGGAAGAGTTATGGATGGCGCGCTTTTTTGAGAGCGCTTTGGGCCTGAAAGTCTATGTGAGCTACCATCTTGACCCCGCCTTTGAAGATGAGTTATTGCGCGTATCAGACCAAGAGATGAACCTTGAAGGTGCCAAATTACTTGGTTTTGAATGCATTGCAGACCCAGAGATTGTGTTGAAGGAAGCTCATTTTGTGGTGTTGGTTGGGCAAAAAAATGTGCATCGCTGGAGGGAAGCCTGTACGGCGCACAGTGTTCCTTTTGGGCTCATCCATGCCCACGAAACATCCCCGAAAGCACAGTGGAGTTTGCCTATTGCTTCTCATTTTGAGCGAAGCGGGCGGTTTATGGCGCAAGGTGGAGTCTTGCAAACAAGCCACACAGGGTTAGACAAAATCACCCCACGCCTCTCATTGGTCGCGGTATTGGGGCGCATTTTTGATTATTCGCCTGCGTTTATGGAAGAAGCGATGGAAAAACTAGAAGCGTGGTTGCACCATGGGTGAGCCAAACGTATGGGTCGTGGTGGTAAACATTCTGTTGGCAACCTTGCTTTCCTTGGGTGGCGCGCCCATACTGGTGTGGATGGAGCGTCGCGTCGCGGGCCTCATCCAAGACCGCTTTGGCCCTAACCGTTGCCACATCGGAGGAATTCGCCTTTTTGGACTCGTGCAGTCTGTTGCAGATATGCTTAAACTTGCCTTTAAAGAAGACTTTCATCCTAGCCACATCAAACAAAATCTCATCTACACCCTAGCGCCCGCTTTTGTCTTTGTGTGCGCCTTTTTGACCTTCATGGTGATGCCTTTAGCCGATGTTTTGGTGCTAGATGGCAACCGTTACCTCATGCAAGCCCTGCCTATTGAATTTGGACTCTTGTGGTTTTTGGCGTTTGCGGGATTGTCGGTGTATGGGATTTTGCTTGGAGGCTGGGCGAGTGACAACAAGTACAGCCTTTTAGGCTCTCTTCGGGCAAGCGCGCAAGTGGTGAGCTACGAAGCGGCCATGGGGCTATCTTTGGTGTCTATGCTTATTGTGTATGGGTCGGTGCATTTGAGTGAGATTGCTGCGTTTCAAGGAAAACTGCTCTTTGGGGTGATTCCCGCGTGGGGCGTAGTGCTTCAGCCCTTGGCAGCACTTATTTTCATCATCACCGCTTTTGCCGAAACCAATCGCGCACCTTTTGACATGGCAGAAGGGGAGAGTGAGATTGTAGGTGGGTTTCACACGGAATATTCCGCTATGCGTTTTGGCTTGTTTTTTGTAGGTGAATACATTGCCATGTGCGCTTCAAGCGCGATTATCGTTACCCTCTTTTTTGGTGGCTATCAAATTCCGTGGGCTTCGACCGCTTTTTTAAAAGGGCACATTAGCGAAGTTCTTGGGGTTATTATGGTGGCGTTGCCTGTGCTATGCGGCTTGTTTATTGGCTGGATGCGACGCCAAAACCGTTGGATTGACCCTCTTGATCCTCGCGCCAAAGAAACTTTTTATTTAACCCGCGTCTTCATCGGTATGACCGTGGTTTTAGAGCTTGGATTAGCATGGATGGTGTTTGGTGGCTTGGGGGAAAATGGCACAAGTATCAGCGTTGCCGCCCTTCAAGTGCTCACCTTTGCCATGAAGGTCTACGCCATGAATTTTGTCTACATTTGGGTGCGGTGGACGTTGCCGCGGTTTCGGTATGATCATTTACAAATGCTCAGCTGGAAAGTGTTGTTGCCTTTAGCCTTAGCCAATGTGGTCATCACGGCCTTAGCGGTTGTGGGAATGGGGTGGTAGATGAAACCGACCAAACAGATTAAACGCCATGGAAATACGTGGAAAGAAAAGCTTTTTTTGCCCGCACTGTTTAAGGGTCTTGGGATTACCTTTGGCCATTTTTGGGACAATATTACCCGTTCAAAACGTATTAAAACGTTGAGTTACCCTGAACAGCAACCCCAAGACATCACGTCACGCTACCGTGGGGTGCATCGACTTACTAAACGCGAAGACGGAAGTGCACGGTGCGTGGCGTGTTTTATGTGTGCCACAGCTTGTCCAGCGGAGTGTATTTTTATCGTAGCCAAAGAGCGCGAAGATGGGGTGGATGAAAAAGAGCCCGAGCGCTTTGATATTGACTTGCTTGAATGTGTATTTTGTGGAGCCTGTGTGGAAGCGTGCCCGTGCGATGCTATTCGCATGGACAGCGGGATTTTTAGCGTCGTGGCGGAAAGTAGAGAAGCGTTTATACGTACCAAAGAAATGTTGTTGGCAACGCCAAAGGGGGTGTGATGGAGTTGGTATTTGGGGTGCTTTCAATCATCGCCATTGCGGGGGCCGTGGGGGTGATTACCTTTAAACAACCTGTGCATTCGGGGGTGAGTTTTATCGCGACGGTGGTTGCCTTAGCGGGGTTGTTTGCTTTGTTGAGTGCAACGTTTTTATTCATGGTACAAATCATTTTATACGCGGGCGCAGTGATTACGTTGATTTTATTTGTCATCATGGTGCTCAACGTCCAAACGTCCCATTTGCCTGATGAGAAAGGTCAGGGTAAAACCCTTGTCCTTGGCGCCGTGTGTTTGGCGCCACTAGTCGCCCTTGGTATGCGCGGCTTTAGCACCTTGGGCAATGAAAAACTCGTTGTTCTTGGGGAAGGCTTTGGGGGCATTCATGGGCTTGGAATGGCACTGTTTAAGGACTGGGTTTTGCCTTTTGAGCTTATCTCCTTGCTCTTACTCGCAGCACTCGTTGGCGCGGTGGTATTGCTAAAAAAGGAACGTGTATGATGAGCATTCAAGGGGTGGCCTTGGTGGCCTTGGTGTTGTTTTGCATCGGCTTTTTGGGCGTGGTGTCGCGTAAAAATATCTTTGTGGTTTATCTGAGCATCGAACTCATGCTTAATGGCATAAACCTCCTTTTAGTGGGGCTTTCGCGCTACCACGAAGGGAGTGACGGGCAAGTGATGGCTTTGCTCATCATCGCCATCGCCGCAGCGGAAGCGGCGGTATTTTTGGCTCTTATCGTGACCCTTGTGAAGCACCGACGGACCCTGAACATCGACCGGTTTAATACCTTGCGTCCTAAGGGGACACGATGATGTGGATTGTGCTCGTGCCCTTGTTTGGGGCGATTGTGTTAGGAGGGCTATATCTTTTTTCCTTACATGTAAGGCCTGTTTCGCAGAAGATTTTTTTTGCTATTGGTGTAGCAACACCGTGGATGAGTTTTGTGATGAGTCTTTGGGTTTTAAAAACTTTTTTAGAACAACAAGCCCCTGTGGTATACGAAGCTTATACATGGTTACATGTAGGGGATTTTCACATCCGCATGGGCTTTATGGGCGATACGTTAAGCTTGTTTATGGCGCTGTTTATCACCTTTATTGGCGGATTAATCCACGTGTATGCGGGCGGGTATATGGCCAAGGATGCGGGTTTTGGAAAGTTTTTTGCTTTTTTTAACCTCTTCCTTGCCTCGATGCTTGTACTCGTACTCGCCAGTTCACCCGTGGTGATGTTTATCGGTTGGGAAGGCGTGGGGATTTGTTCCTACGCGCTCATTGGGTACTACCATCAAAAACGCGCCAATGTGGAAGCAGGCAATAAAGCGTTTTTAGCAAACCGCGTGGGAGACTTTGGCTTTATCGTGGGGTTGTGTACGCTGTTTGTGATGATAGGAAGTGCGGGGTTTGATTATGCGTCTCTGGAGGAAAATATTCACCTTGTAGAAAGCGGCACCTTGCATTTTATCGGCGCGATGCTCTTTATCGGCGCGATGGGAAAATCTGCGCAACTCCCTTTACATGTATGGCTTCCTGATGCGATGGCAGGGCCAACACCTGTTTCCGCGCTCATTCACGCTGCGACCATGGTCACGGCGGGTGTGTACATGGTCGCCCGTTTTGGGTTTTTGTACGACTTGATTCCTTCTGTGGGGTTGTGGATTGCTTACATTGGTGCAGGCTCCTCGCTCTTTGCGGCCCTTGTGGCAACGCGCCAAAGTGACATCAAAAAAATTCTGGCTTATTCGACCATGTCACAGCTTGGGTATATGTTCGTGGCGGTGGGTATTGGAAGTTATGGGGCGGGATTGTTTCACGTGTTTACCCATGCCTTTTTTAAAGCCTTACTTTTCTTGGGTGCGGGGGCGGTGATTGTAGCTCTTGGGCATCAACAAAATATCTTTAAAATGGGTGGCCTTCGCACGCGTTTACCGTTGGTGTATGGGCTGATGCTTGTGGGAACCTTGGCGTTGTGTGGCATTTTCCCGCTGGCAGGATTTTTCAGCAAAGACGCGATTTTAATAGCCGCTTTTAACCAAGGCCATTACGGCTTGTGGGCGTTGGGCGTAGCGGTGGCGGGCGTAACAGCATTTTACATGTTTCGCCTCTTTTTTCTTGTGTTTGAAGGTGCTCCTGTGGCAGAGGAACCTTTACATGTAGTGCCTGTGAGCATGCGTTGGCCCATGGTTGTTTTGGCGTTTGGTGCGGTGGGTGCTGGGTGGATTGGCGTGCCTGAAGCCTTGGGCGGAGAGAATTGGATAGGGTGTTGGTTTGGGGGCGAAGTCCACCTTTCCCACACCGTGGAATACGCCTTAATGGCGGGCAATACGGTAGTCGTTTTGGGAGGCATTGGGTTGGCATACTGGAAGTTTAAACAAGGATTTTCCACCGCCTCTTCCGTGCGAGGAAACGCTTTTTATCTAGACACGCTGGTCACTTGGGGCATTGTGCGTCCGTTGCAATGGACGAGCGCGTGGATTGCGAAAGTAGCAGATAATCGCGGGATTGATGGGACTATCATGCGCGTATGTTGGGGTGCGGTACGCCTTGGACAGCGCGCCCAAATACTTCAAAATGGAAACGTGCGCGCCTATGCTTTTGCGATGCTAGCGGGCGTTGGGGCAGTGTCCCTTTACATGCTAGGGGTGTTGTGATGCTGAGTATCCTTATTTTCCTCCCCATTGCCGTAGCCTTTTGTTTGTTGGTTTTGCCAGTAAATGCGACGCAAACACGTAACGGCGCGTTGGTGACGGGTGTGGTGATTTTTCTCTTGTCTTTGAGCCTTTACGGTCAGTTTGAACCCGTGGGCGGGATGCAGTTTGAGGAGTTTTTGCCGTGGATTACAACCTATGGGATTGGCTATTCTGTGGGCCTTGATGGGGTTTCACTCATCATCTTAATGCTCATCGCCACCCTTATGCCTTGTGCGTACATGTTGCTGTGGAAAGGGCGCACGAAGGGGTATTGGGTGAGTATGTTGCTCATCCAAGGGGGCATGCTTGGAGCGTTGATGGCGCAAGATTTGATTTTGTTTTACCTCTTTTGGGAAACCATGCTCTTGCCTGTGTTTATGATTGTAGGGATGTTTGGCACGGGAGATAAGGTTTTTTCAACCCTCAAAGTTACCTTGTACACGATGCTTGGTTCCTTGCTCATGTTTATTGCCATCTTGTACCTCGGCGCTTCCCATGCGAGGGAATTTGGGCATTGGAGCTTTGAGCTTTCCCATTTGACTCACCTGACCCACCTGAGTTGGAATGAGCGGGCGTGGCTTTTTGGTGCCTTTATGCTAGCCTTTGCCATTAAAATCCCTCTTTTTCCTTTTCATACGTGGCTACTCAAAACCTACTCAAACGCACCCACGGGCGGCGTTTTTCTTCTTTCTGCCATCATGGCAAAACTGGGCGTGTACGGGGTGATTCGATTTGTACTTCCTCTTTTTCCTGAACACAGCGTCTATTTTGCTCCGTGGGTTATGGGCGTGGGGCTGTTTGGCTTGGTCTATTTTGGCATAGCCGCGCTCATGCAAGATGATGTGAAAAAACTCTTGGCCTACTCGTCCGCGTCCCACCTTGGGTTTATTGTGGTGGGTGTGTTTAGTTTAAATGTGTACGGCATGATGGGTGCGTTGTTGCTTATCGTCGCCCATGCCATGGCCACGGGCGGTCTTTTTTTACTGGTGGGGCATTTGGAGTTTCATACCAAAACAAAATCCATTCGTGCGTTGGGTGGGATTGCTACAAGGGCGCCGGTGTTTACGGTCTATTTTGCGCTGTTTATGTTGTGCATCGTGGGGCTACCTGGAACCAGCGGTTTTGTGTCGGAATTGCTGATTATCTTGGGCGTGTTTCACGTGGGCATTCCTGCGGGAATGGTAGCGGCACTCAGTGTGCTTGTGGCGGCGAGTTTTATGCTCTGGATGTTTGGGAGAGTAACCCTCCAAGAAGAGCAAGAAAGTGCAAAAACTATGGTGGATTTGTCGTGGAAGCAAGGCCTTGGGCTTTTGCCTATCGCGCTGTTAATCGTGGCGATGGGACTAGACCCTGAGTGGTTTTTTGCGAAAATCGAACCCACGGTGTTGGATTACTTGGGTGGAATTTTAGGAGGCGTGCAATGAGTTATGTCGCGATGCTTCACCTCATGCCGCTATTGATTATCCTCGTTGGCGGTGCTGTGCTGATGCTTTTAGGGGCTAAAGACCTTTTAAATATCCGCCAATATTCGTACATTGCCCTTGGGTGTTTGGGGTTGGCTTCGGTGTTTCAGTTAGCGTTGTTGGGGCAATTGTACGCAGTGGAATTGTTGCCAAACGTCTTTGGTGGAATGCTCATTGCCGATAGCTACTCGGGGTATTTTAACGCGATTTTACTCATCGCGGCGATGCTGATTATCTTGATTGGGCAGCATTATTTTATCATCCACCGTTACTATAAGGGAGAGTTTTTTGCACTCTTTTTGTTTTCGGTGTTTGGGATGATGGTGCTTACCCAAGCGCGGGAACTCATGGTGGCGTTTATTGCCCTTGAGATTGCTTCTATTAGCGTGTACGTGATGATTGGGTACCACAAGAGCCACGAAAAACGCACGGAAGCGGCCTACAAGTACCTTGTGTTGGGTTCCTTGGCGGGCGCTTTGTTTTTGCTCGGCGTTGCATGTATTTACGCGGGTGCGCAAACGACACGCCTGGGGGAACTGTTGCTTGTAATTACCACCCGTCCCTTGGAGGAGTTGGCTCTCGTGCGCATCGGCGGAACGCTGATTTTGATTACCTTTTTATTTAAAATTGCCGCGTTTCCTTTTCAAGGATGGGCGATTGATGTGTACGATGGGGCGCCGTTGCCCGTGACGGGATTTATGGCGGCGGCTTTTAAGATTGCGGTGTTTGGGTTTATGTTGCGGTTGATGCTCGTGGAATTTGAGTCCATTAAGGCGATGTGGAACATGTTGCTTGTGGGTGTTATCGTGTGTACTTTGGTGTATGGGTCGTTGATGGCCATCATCCAGCAAAGCATCAAGCGCTTACTGGCGGCTTCTTCCATCGTCCATACAGGGTATTTGCTCATCGCTTTTTTATCCACGGATGCCTTGCCTCAGCACGCGGCTTCTTCTATCATCTTTTACCAAGTGGCCTATTTTCTCTCGGCCGTGGGGGCTTTTGGCTTGCTCTCATACATTCTCTCCGATGATAAATTGCGCATCAGTTATGAGGATTTTAAGGGCTTTGCCTTGTTGCATCCGTACATGGCTGCGGCCATGAGCGTGTTTATGCTCTCCCTTGCAGGGATTCCTTCGACCATCGGGTTTATTGGGAAGTTTTACATTTTCACGGGAGCCATTCAAGCGGGCTATACGCCTTTGGCGGTCTTTGCGATGCTCGCGACTTTTGTGTCGGTGTATTATTATTTTAAGCTCATCGCCATGATGTATTTTTACCCTTCCGCTACCTTAACCACAGTGCCGGTATTTCGGGGTATTACGCCTAAAATCATTGGAACCTTGGCCTTTGTGATTGTCCTAGGAGGCATCGGCGGGGTCGATGTGATTATGGATTTAGCGACCATTGCCCACAAATCTTTGTTTTTGCACTGACCTATCTGAGGGTTTTACATGTATCGTACAGGGTACAGAGTTTTTTGGCGTCTAGCACTTCAAACGTGGTGCTAGTGTAGGTGATAATCCCCTCTTTTTTGAGCTTTTTGAGGTTGCGCGAAAAGGTTTCAGGGGCCATGTTAAGAATGCTTGCGATTTTGTATTTTTTGATTTTTGTAAAGAGTTCACTGTTTTCGTGAATAAGCTGGGCGATTTTTTGCATGGACGTTTGGGGGACGCGGTTATTCATCAGCGCCTTCACTTTTTTGACTAACTGCATGATGAGCTGAATAGCCACGTCAGGATCGCACAAAAAATGTTTGGCAAACTCTTCGTACTCGACCATGAGAACCGTGGAGTCCGTGTCACACTCGGCAGTGGTTTGGTAGGGCGTGCGTTGCAAGGACGCGGCCTCGCCGATGAGGGCTTGGGTGTAATAGTAGTCTAAAATAGTGATGGTATTTTTAGCGTCATAGCGGTAGAGTTTTACCAACCCTTCGAGCAAAAAGTACAAATACCCTGGCTCTTCTCCTTCGTAAAACAGAATATTGCCCTCTTTAAACTGCTTGATGGTGCTGATTTGGTGAAGCTTCTTGAGTTGTTCTTTGCTGAGTGAACTAAAGAGGCAAATATTTTCAAGAGAGTGGTACATGTAAGGTTCCTTAGCTGGGGCAAAGGGCATAAAACTCCTCGGGAAACGCGTGAATGTAGCTCACCGCCATGTCTGCTACTGCGGGGGCGAAAACACAAATGGTTTTTCCATTCATGGTGGTGCTAATTTCCAAAAGCAAGTCAATGTCGCTGCGTTTTCCTTGGCCGTTAAGCACTTTTGCCAAAATGCGATCCATCCAACCTGTGCCCTCACGACAGGGCGTGCACTGGCCACAGGATTCATGGTGGTAGAATTCTAGCAGATTTTTCATCGCTTTTGGGATGCTGACGGTCTCATCCATGATAATCATACCCCCTGTACCAAGGGTAGAGTTGCTACATTTTAAGGATTCATAATCTAGCGTCACATTAGGAATGTGTTGGGCTTTTAAAATGGAACACGATGAGCCTCCAGGAACAATGGCTTTGAGGGCTTTTCCCTCTTTCACGCCCCCGCCGATTTCGTCCAAAAACCACTGCATAGAGGTGCCAAAAGCCAGTTCGTAGATACCAGGATTTGTAACGTGACCACTAAGGCCAAAGAGCATGGTGCCTGGACTTTGGGGGGTGCCAAAAGCGCGGTACGCCTCAAAGCCGTGTTCGATGATGTAGGGAACAGAAGCGATGGTTTCGACGTTATTAACAACTGCTGGGTGTCCAAAAAGCCACTCGGGTTCTTTGGTGTGGGGTTTGAGTCTTGGGTGTCCACGCTTGCCTTCTAGGGATTCAAGCAAGGCAGTTTTTTCGCCACAAATGTACGCTCCTGCGCCTCTGTGCAAGGTGATGTCTAGTCTTTTTCCAAGCAAGCCAGCCCCATACGCCTCTTTGAGCGCTGTTTCAAAGCGTGCCGCCCAAAAGTGGTATTCGCCCCGAATGTACACGTATGCGTGCTTTACATGTAAAGCATACGCACTTGCGATTATACCTTCGATGAGCAAGTGGGGGTCGTATTCTAAGATTTGGCGGTCTTTAAAGGTGCCTGGTTCACTCTCATCGGCGTTGACGACGAGGTGACGTGGTTTGCCATCAAGAGGAGGCATAAGAAGCCATTTTTCACCCGTGGGAGATCCGCCACCCCCTTTGCCGCGCAAGCCGCTTTTGACTACCTCTTCTACCACTGCTTCGGGTGTTAAAGAAAAGAGCCTAGACAAGGAACTGTAGCGTCCGTTAGCTTTTGCAACTTCTAGGGTGTGCGCACCGGGGATGGAAAACAGACGGCTGATGAGTGAGCATCTCATGAGCGAAGCTCCTCTAAAAGAGCGCTCAGGGTTGTTTCGCTCACTTTTTCGTAGTAGGTGGTGTCGATGCACACGCAAGGTGCCCCACCACACGCCCCTAAACACTCCACTTGGGTGAGGGTGAAACGTCCATCGGGCGTAGTTTGACCACAGGTAATGCCCAGTGTTTTTTGAAGGTAAGCAAGGATGCTCTCACTCCCTCCAAGCATGCACGAGAGGGTTTTGCACACTTGAATATGGTGCGTGCCAATGGGCTTAAAATGAAACATGGTGTAAAAAGAAGCCACACTGTACACTTCCGTGGGGGTGATGGAAAGTTTTTGGGCGAGGTATTCCATGGCTTCAGGAGAAATCCACCCTTCTTGTTCTTGCACCATCCACAAAACAGGCAACATTAACGCCCGAAGAGAAGGGTAACGGGTGCGCAGGTGTTCAAATTTGGTCTCATTTTCTGGGCTAAAGGAAAAACTCATCGGTCTAATTCTCCTGCGACAATATTTAGACTCCCCAGCGCCAACACCGCATCGGCGATCATCCCGCCTTCGATGAGGTGGGGCAAGGCCGCCATGGCGGGAAAACAAGGCGGGCGCACTTTGACTTTTCGAGGGGTGCCACTTCCATCGCTGTGGATAAAAAATCCCAACTCTCCGTTGGCTCCTTCGATAGCGCGGTAGTACTCTTTGGGCGGGACGTGGACACCTTCGTAAATGAGCTTGAAGTGGTTCATGGCCCCTTCGATGGTGGTGTACACCTCTTGTTTGGAAGGCAAGGTCACGGAGCGCTCTTTCACACACACGGGCCCGCCAGGAAGCTGTTTAAGGGCTTGACGGATGATAGAAGCACTTTGGGCAATCTCTTCAAAGCGCACCATGGTGCGGTCGTATACATCCCCTACGCTACCTACTGGAATCTCAAAATCAAAACGCTCATACACCGAATAGGGTGCCACGGAGCGCAGGTCGTACGCCACGCCACACGCGCGCAAATTCGGCCCTGTAAAGCCGTAATTTAACGCCTCTTTGGCAGAGATAACCCCCACGTTTTGGGTGCGGTCGTGAAAGATGCGGTTGTGGGTGATGAGCCCTAGGGTATCAGAAACACCTGCTTCGATTTCTCTCAAACACGCTTCCACGTCCTCTTCAAATCCCTCGTACGTATCATGGGCCATGCCACCGATGCGCATGAACGAGTTAGTGAGTCTGGCACCTGTAAGTTTGGAAAAGAGGGTGTAGACTTTTTCGCGCGGGTTGTATAAGTACCAGTAATTCGTCAGCGCGCCCATGTCCACAAGACCCGCGGCGAGGCAAACGAGGTGGTCGATGATGCGGCTAAGTTCCCCTAAGATGACCCGCAAATACTCTCCCCGTTCTGGCAAGGTGAGCCCCAGCATGCCTTCTACCGTGTGCGCAAAAGCGATGTTATTTAAGATGGCGGAACAGTAATTAAGACGGTCGGTGTAGGGGATGATTTGATTGTACGTGTGGTTTTCACAGGATTTTTCAAACCCACGGTGCAAATAGCCAATCTCACACACCGCCGCGCGGATAGTTTCGCCGTGCAAAGCCACAAGGGTGCGGATAGTGCCGTGGGTGGCAGGGTGCGCGGGCCCGAGGTTTAAAAAGTTAAACTCTTTAAATGAAGGGAGTTTATGGTGTGCTAAACGCAGGTGCATTTGGTCCATCAAATCATCGGTCGTTTCACACCACTGCCCTTGGGTGATGGGATAATCCTTGCGCAAAGGATGGCCTTTGAATTGGTGGTGGTTGAGGATGCGTCTGAGGTTGGGGTGCCCTTCAAAGGCAACGCCGTACTGGTCCCACACTTCCCGTTCTGCCCAATTGGCACTGTGATAAAGGTGGCACAAGCTTGGTACGCGCTCTTGCACCCACAGTTTTAGGGTGATGGGTTCGGGGGTGGTGAGGTTGCGAAAAAGATAAATGAGGGCGAAGCGTTTGGGAGTGTCGGGAAGTCCTAGGTAGTCTATGGCGGTGATGTCCAGCAAGAGTTCGTAACCTAGGGTTTCTTTTAAGTGCGTTGCAATCTCCACAAGAGAAGCGTGTTCAATTTCATAGGCCCCGTTGGTGTCTTTGGGTAAAGAGGCGAGTTCAACCATCAAGGCGTCCTTTAAAGGTGCGATTTACGCGGTCTTTGAGGATGGATTCTTGGGATTTTTGCAGGGCTTGGATACGCATGAGGCCGTCTAAAAACGCTTCAGGGCGGGGCGGGCACCCTGCGACGTACACGTCCACAGGAATCACCGCATCGATTCCTTGAAGGGTGGTGTAGTTGTCGTAAAACCCGCCACTGCACGCGCACGCGCCCATGCTGATGACCCATTTGGGCTCAGGCATTTGGTCGTAGATACGCTTTAGGATGGGAGCTTGTTTGTAAGTGATAGTGCCCGCGACGACCATCAAATCCGCTTGGCGCGGGGAGAAGCGCACAACTTCGGCTCCAAAACGGGAGAGGTCATACTGGCTTGACGCCGCGCTCATAAACTCGATGGCACAACAGGCAGTCCCAAAGACATAAGGCCACATGGAAGACTCTCTTGCCCAGTTAATGGCCGTGTCTAGGCGCGTGGTGATGACACTGTCTCCAAAGATAGCTTCTGCCCCTACTGCCATGTGAGCGCCTTTTTCCAGTACACGTACACCAAGCCCACCAACAGCATCCCGATAAAGGCAAACATTTCAAAAAGTCCAGAGGTGCCAAGGGTGCGCAAATTCACGGCCCACGGGAACATAAACGTCACCTCAATGGCGAAAATAACATACAAAATAGCCACGAGGTAAAACCGCACGCCAACAGGCGCATTGGGCTTGCCATAGGGTGCCGTAACACCGCTTTCGTAGGTGAGGTTTTTAGCTTGGTTACCCAAGGAGCGCGGGCCGAGCTTTTGAGTGGCGAGAAACAAGGCAGGAAGTAAAAGGACAAGGAAAAAAAGAGAAAGCGAAGCAAGAAGCAGTTCTGAGGACATACGGGCTCTTTTTGGCGCAATTTGTTGAAATGATGGTACCACAGGCTACTTAAAGGGGATGTAAAATAGAAAGATTGATTATGGGGCTTTAGAAAATGTCACTATGGTTTTTTTGGCTTACATGTAAAGGCAGAAAAGCTGTAAGTTGAGAATATGTACAATTAGTAGCAAAGTAAAAATTTTGGAGAAACAAAGATGGATTTAAGAATTGATAATCTTCTAAGAGATATACATGTGGGCGTAGAGGAAATAAAAAATAGCCAAAAGCCATCCGAGGATTTTAATATATTTGCAACCTTGGGTATTGAAGCACTTGAAACAAGGCATTCAAAATTTTTGGCAGAACTTTTAAACCCAAGTGGAAGTCATGGTTGTGGAGATTTATTTTTAGAACATTTTTTACTCTTAGAGCCCCTGCAAAGCAAAATAGAAACTATTCATGTGGATATGCATAGTTTTTGCAAGAGAGCAAAAGTTGAAACAGAACAATTTCACCTTGTGGAAAAGAATCTGAGCTACATCGACATTGCTATTGAATCAGGAAATACCGCTATTGTTATTGAAAATAAGATTTACGCACCAGACCAACACAAGCAACTTTACAGATACTACAAAGCAAAAGCCAATGAAAAATTCTCAAATATCATAATAATCTACCTAACGTTAGATGGAAAAATGCCAAGTGAGCAATCTTTACACAAATGTTTGACAAGTGATGATATTGAGCTGCTTAGTTACGAAACGCATATATATGATTGGTTGTTAAAGGCCATCGAGAAGGTTGAGTTTGAAAATATCAAAATAATTTTGAATCAATATTTAACAACATTAGAAAAGCTTAGCAACAAAAATTCAAAAAAGGAAAATAATGCAATAGCAGACATACTAATGCAAAAGGATAATTTGCAAACAGCAATCTCCATTGCCAATGCGCTTCCAAGGGCTAAAGCTATGTTTGAGATGCAATTTTATAAAGAATTACAAGATAAATTATCGCCTGCTTTGGCAGGTTTCGAGAATTACAATGGTGAAGACTTTTATTGGAACTTTGATGAAGATGACATTGAGTGGATTATGGGGCTCAGAAAGCCAAATAGCAAAAGAAATTGTAATGGATTTGTTGGATTGTATTGGTGTAAAGAGTTAACAAACGGGGCGTATTTATTTTTACAAATAGGGCATGATTACGAGTTTCAACTTTACTGCGAATGTTTTTTGTGCGCAAAAAAATCCATTACAACCATTTTGAGAATAAAAAAAACAAAGTTCAAAGAAACAAGATGGCTGGTTCAAGATAATAATAAAATCCTCATTGAGGGGGAAGACTTCCCTGTTGTATATTTTGGTAAAGATGACAGCATATACAAGAAATCTACGGAAGAAATAAAGAGGATAATCAATGAAATAGTTGAAATCTTGGATGTCACAATACAATCAAATGATTTTAAAAAATTAGAAAATATTATGAAAAGTAGCTAAAGCCTTTTGGGTAGACTATTCTTCTTCTTGCTGGGCTTTAGAAAATGTCACTATGGTTTTCAAAGGGTTACATGTAAAGGAAAAAGAAGCGCTGTTTTGCCCATAAAAACCAACTATAAGTGAATTTTTTCTATAATATGCACTTTTACACCAAGGGCTTTTGCACGACACAGGTTGCAAGGGCTTTCGTCTAAGTATTCAATCCCAAGACCATAAGGAATGTCGGTGTTTAGAGCGTTGTTGATTAGTAGTGTTGTGTGGGTGCATCTTTGGGCTATTCCTCTGGCGGAAACGTACCGAACACAAGGGATTGCTGCCCTTGAAAAACAAGCAGAAGAGATGTTACAAAGCCGTGAACATTGGGACGCCTTTATCGGCGAAAAAGATGTGTCATTGGGGTATTATGAGAGCGAGCCCATGGTGGTGTTGGTGGATAAAACGGCCGACACACTCAAGGTTTTTGAGTTTGAAAAAGGCAATCCTGTGTTGCAAATGCAGCATCCTGTTATCACCGGCATCGGAGGAGACAAACAGCGCGAGGGTGACTTGAAAACCCCCGTAGGCGTGTATGAAGTGGTGCGTCGTTTTGTGCCAAGCGACCCTTTTTACGGGCAGATTGCCTTTGCGCTTTCTTATCCCAACATCATGGACAAGCGCATGGGAAAAGACGGTTACGGGATTTGGATTCACGGACATCCCCTCAACAGCGCTCAACGGTACGACCAAAACACACGGGGCTGTGTGGTCATGACCAACGATTTGCTGGGGATGTTTGACGCCAAAGTGCAAGAGAAAAAAACCCTCACGTTGATTTCAGAAGCGGGCGAACCCAAGGTCGAAAAAGAGACCATCGTGGCGTTGTTGACCCAAGTGTTTGAGTGGCGCAATGCTTGGAAATACAGCGATGTAAACCGCTATATGAAGTTTTACCATGAAGATTTTAGGCGGTTTGATGGGATGCGTTTGGAAGAATTTACCCGTATGAAGCGCACGATTTTTTCCCGAAATGAAGACAAGACTATTTTGTTTAATGACTTGGCTGTTGTGCCTTACCCTAACGAAGAAGGGCGACCGCTGTTTCGTGTTTCGTACCATCAAACCTACGAAACCAAAAATTATCAATACCGCGGCAACAAAGAGATTTATGTGGATTTTTCCGACAACCAAATGAAAATACTTGTGGAGCAATAAGGAGCGAACATGGAAGAAAAAGAAAAAGTAAAAGAAGAGTTAAAGAAACTTTCGCAAGCGCGAACGGCGTTTTTAGACTACCTCGACGCTACCTTGCCCAAAGACCCCAATGGCTTGGGCTTTGACTTTTCCCAAGCACCGACATTGGATGCCAAAACGGTTTATGCGCATTTTTACAAGCTAGATTATCAGGCGCGAAAACTTGCAGGAATGCTTATTAGGACTTACGACCTAAGCCCAAACTAATGGCACATATTACCCTTAATTTTCACCATTACCGCCACAATTTAGAGCTTTTGGCCGCCAAATGCGGCGACATGAAAAAGCTCATGGTGGTACTCAAAAACAATGCCTATGGCCACGGTATCAGCCACATGGCACCCTTAGCAGCAGCCGTGGGTGTGCGGTATGCGGCAGTGAAAGACTGCACGGAGGGGCTGAAGATTGAGGGATTGTTTGAGCGCGTATTGGTGCTCTCCGACCTTTCTAGCTCATCTGCTTGCGCGTCGTTAGCCTTTGCCATCCACTCCCTAGAAAGCCTCGAAACCCTTCCTTCAGGCACCATCATACACCTCAACATCGACACAGGTATGCACCGCAATGGGATTCTTCCTTCTGCGTTGGAGCGTGCGTTTGAGGTTGTCGTGGGGCACAATTTGGTACTTGAAGGAGTCTTTACCCACTTTCACAGTGCCGACATGTTGGGCAGCGATTACTTTGTGCAACGCAGTCGTTTTGATGAAGTTAAAGCAACTGCACGCACCCTCGCCCTACGCTTTGGCGTGCCGATTCCAAAATTTCACGCGAGCAATTCAGCAGGAGTATTGCGCCACTGTGGCCCTTTTGACGATGATTTGGCGCGGGTAGGGATTGCGAGCTATGGGTATGTGGATATGCCCTCGACGCTAGGCGTGTTTGACTTAAAACCCGTGTTGGCCTTGTGGGCAAAACGCATGAGTACGCGCACCTTGCACAAAGGGCAAAAAGTGGGCTACGGAGGCATATTTGAAGCGCCTCGCACCATGGTTGTTTCTACCTATGACGTGGGCTATGGAGATGGCTTGTTTCGCTTTGATGGCACCAAAGAGGCGTTGCTTCAAGAGGGTCAGCCTTTGCTGGGGCGGGTTTCCATGGATAGTTTTACGGTTGAGGGGGAAGCGGAAGAAGTGTGTGTGTTTTCGGATGCAACGGCCCTTGCGTGCGCGGCCAATACCATCACCTACGAAGTGCTAACCCGTCTTTCTCCGTGGCTATCACGTCTTGTGATTGGCCGAGACGAGTAGTTTTATCTCGGTTTTATTGCCCCCTTCTTTGTGCGCTTTTTCAAGGGCACTCTCCGCACGTCTTCGGAAGGTTTCAATGGTATCTTCAGGCGAGATAAACGTCGTAATCCCAAAGCTACATGTAAGCTTTCCTGCCCCTTCAAAACGCCTTTTTGAGATAAGCAACGTGAGTTTTTGTGCGAGGGCATTGGCCGATTGAAAGGCAATGTCGGGCAACACAATCGCAAAGATATTCTCATCCCAAATCCCAAACACATCCGTATTGCGCAAGCTACTTTTGACGAGGTTTGATACCTCTTTTTGAACGCCTAGGGCTTTTTCTGGGGAGAGCATGCCTTGAAGGTTGGCAAAATGGTCAATCCCAAAGAGTAACAACGAAAGGTCAGTTTTGTGGCGTTGGTTGCGCTTGATTTCGTAGAGAATGATTTGCCGAAGTTTGAGATTGGTGAAAATATCAAACCGCGGGTCTTCGTCGGATTGTTGTTCGATTTGCCGCTCGTTGGCACGCAGGGTTGCTTCTTTTTTCTCGGCAACACTCAGAGCAAAGGCGATGTTTTGGGCCAAAAAACCCAAAGCACCAACATCTTCGCTAGAGGGCATTACTCCTTTTTTGAAAACCGCCCCTAAAATCCCTGAGGGTTTGAGCAAATGGTCGGCTTTGAGAGAGACAAAACAGACCGGATGGGAGTGCCCGCCAAGGGGCAAGGTGACGGTGTGGGTTTCGTGTTTGTGTTCGTGAAAGTTCAACATCTCTTTTTCCAAAGGCGAATCTGGCGTTTGGTTTGAAAACATGAGGGTTTGGGCCAACGGGTATGTCTCGTTGAGTTGGTAGAGCCGTTTGAGGGCGTCGGATTGGTATTGGGCGACAACCAATTGTTCTAGGCTAAACACCTGAGCGACTTTTTGTAAACTTTTTTCAAGCCTTACATGTAAGGGCGCGGGAGAGAAAACAATCCCAATAATGGCTTCGTGCAAGCTTGCTTCTTTGGGAAGAAGCTGTTCTTCAAGCAAGGGTTCTTTGGAGAGAAGCACGAAAGAGAGGAGGCCTAAAAATGCCAAAAGTCCTGTTACAACGCCTCTGCTTCCAAGGTTTTGTGCAAAGGCTTGGGAAAGCATTAAGTGTCCGTGAAAAACGCCCATATCAATCGCCCAGTACAGAATAATTGCTGCAAGTGTTGCAAGGGCGACGGTATTTTTGGGGTGCATGGTGTTACCTCTGACGCTTAAGCTGTTCAAGGCGCGCGATGCGCTCCTGGGTGGAGGGATGGGTGGCAAACAAGGAGCCAAAGTCGATTTTTTTGCCCGCGAAAGGGTTGATGATGAACATATGGGCGCTTTGGGGCGTGGCTTCTTTGAGGGTGCTACGGCGGTTGTGGTTTTCTAGTTTTGCTAGGGCGCTTTGGAGCCATTCAGGATGCCCCGTTAGGCGTGCGGCACCCGCGTCGGCTAGGTATTCGCGGTTTCGGCTGATGGCCATTTGGATGACACTCGCGGCGATGGGCAGTAAGATAGCCATCAAAATCATGAGAGCAGGGTGCACATTGCGGTTTTCACTGCGCCCAAACATGGCGCTAAATTGCATCATGTTGGCCAAAATGGCGATGGCTCCCGCCACGGTGGCCGCCACGGTGCCAATGAGGATGTCATAATGGCGCACGTGGCTTAGTTCATGGGCAAGCACGGCTTCGATTTCGTTTTCATCTAACAAGTTGAGCAAGCCTTCAGTGACCGCCACAGCGGCGTTGTTGGGGTTACGCCCCGTGGCAAAGGCATTGGGTGTGCCATCTTTGATGATGTACACCTTTGGCATGGGCGTGTTGGAGCGTTCGCACAAGCGGCGCACGATGCGAAAAAGCCCACTGGCTTGGCGCTCATTTACTTTGAGTGCTTTAAAATGGCGCAAGACGAGCGTGTCCGAGTAAAAGTAACTAAAAAAATTCATCGCCGTGGCAAAGATGAGCGCGATGACCATGCCTTGTTGGCCGCCAAACACGCCGCCAATGACCACGAGTAGCAAGGTGAGACCCATCATGAGTACAATGGTTTTTACGATTTCCATGTCACGATTCCTTCGGGCAAAATGACCGCGTCGACCCGCTTGAGCGCCGCAAGTGCGATGCCCTCTTCGTTGTCTACCATGAGGGCAATTTTTGCATCAAAGAGGTAATGTTCGGCCAACTCTTGAAGTTCGGGTACCACGTGGGAAGAGGCGATGAGCAAGGTCGCGCCCGCGCCATTGCCAATGATGGCTTCCGTGGCCGCGCTTACATGTAAGGCAAAAGGGACGCGGTTTTGTTGGCAATGCCAAATCAAATCAGGGGAGTACTCAAACAAAACCGTACTGCCAGCAGGGGTAAGCACAATCTCATCGACGGTTTCAATAGGGTAGAGCGGTTGAAAGGGAACGAGGCGATGGCCGATTAAAAGCATGGGTTTCTCCTTTACGCCTTAGCACATTCGCGGGAGCAGAAAAACTGGCCATCTTTGATGATGGCATCGCTATCACTCACAAACGTAGAGCAGTTGGCGCATTCAAGCATGGTCTCCCCTTGGAGTTTTTTGGGTTTTTTAGGAGAGGTTCCGCCACTCGTGCGCGCCACTTTAAAAAAGAAAAAATAAATGAGAAACAAAACAGCGACAAGACCTAAAATTTTTAAAATCACATCAACTCCTTCACAAGAACATAGCGCCGTTGGTTGCGCTCAAAAAGTGTATAGTTTGAAAAGCCCTCAAGCTCTTCGTTGGCCCGTGAACCTTTGTACAAAAGGGCGCAGGTAGTGGGGGTGATAAACGCCTTAGCTAGGGACAATAAGGCTTTGGTGTTGGTCACGGCGCGGGAGCAAATAAGCGCGCAAGGAAAGGCTTCCGTCGCTTCAATACGCTCAGTTTTTACCACCACGTTTGTAAGCCCAAGTTCGCTTTTAACCAGATGCAAAAACGCACTTTTTTTGGCGATAGGTTCAAACAAATGTACTTCCATCTGCGGCAACGCAAGCGCCAAAGGGATGCCCGGAAACCCTGCCCCACTGCCAATGTCGATGCAACGGTTTGGCCACGCTTCCATGAACAAGAGCGGGTAAAGACTATCGAGGATATTTTCCTCAACCGCTTGGGTGGTTTTGGCGCCCGAAATATTGTGCGTTTTGTTGTACGTCAAAAGCAACGTACTGTACGCTTCGGCTTTTGAAGCAAAATCCGCAGGCAACGGATACGCGTTTAACGGGTCTAGCCACGCCATGTATACTCCCTTGTTGTCAAATCGCACCATTATAACAAAAGGAGGTTTAGGCTTTTCTGCGAGGCAAGAAAAAGAGCTTACATGTAAAGCACACGCCTTACATGTAAGCCACGATAGTACGACTCTTTTTGCCTAGATGGCAGGGCTTTGGTCGAGCAACACCGGCACAAATACCAACGAGACAATCACCGAAGCCATGGTTCCAAAGATGAGCGCGACGCCAAGGCCTCCAAAGATGGGGTCAAGGGCAAGCATCGCGCTAGCGAGTACGACGGTGATAGCTGTGAGGAAAATAGGCTTTGCCCGCGTTGCCGCTGAGTGGGCGATGGCGTTGCGTTTGGGCATTCCCGCGTCCATCATGCTTTTAGCAAAATCGATGATGAGCAGGGAATTGCGCGAGTTAATGCCCATAAGGGCGATGAAGCCTATGAGCGACGTGGCGGTAAGGAAAAAGGTGGTGTGGGTGAAAATATCCATAATCCAATGCCCCACAATAACGCCGATGATAGACAAAAAACTCCCCAGCAAGATGATGCCGCCCAACGCAAAACTTTTGTAATAGACCACCATCAGCAAAAAGATAACCACAAGCGCGGCAATAAACGCGCCGCCAAGGTCAGCAAAGGTGTCCATAGTCACTTTCATCTCCCCATCCCACACCAGTTCGATGGGTTCGCCCGTTGCTTTGTGGACGAGTTTTAAGTCAAAAAGCGAGCCGTTGGTGATGGTGTACGAAGCGCCAAGCACCTCTTTGAGGCGGCTTCTGGCTTCTAACAAAGGGTACACTTGGGAGACAAGGTCGGTTTCGGCCACCACCGTGTGCATCCGCCGAAGGTTTTTGGAAAAGAGCGTAGGTGCCAAGCGACTAGGCACGATGCGCACCAGTTCACTCACGGGTACCAACGCGCCCGTATTGGTGTGCAGGTGCAAGGAAGCAAGGCGTGCGTGCAAGGCGTTAGCACTCTTTACATGTAAGGAGGTATGGGGTGCGTCAAGGCGCAAAAACAGAGGCACTTGCGTGTAAGAATCCCCACGGTTTTGGGCAGCAACCTGAGTACCTTCATACGCAAGATAGACAATGTCGTGTACTTGTTTGAGGTCAACGCCCGTGCTCAGTACGCGCGCCGCGTCTATTTCGAGGGTAAAGGTGTCATGGGCGGCTTCTTCGAGGGTGTCCACATCCACAAGGCCAGGCGTGCCGCGCAAGACTTCTTGGACGTGGGCGTTTAACTCCCGCAATAGCGCGTCATTTTCCCCGTACAGTTCCACCACAATGGCCGCAAGGGTAGGCGGGCCAGCGGGTTCTTCGACCATCTTGATGCGCGTTCCTTCCACAAGAGGTTCGCAGTCGTGTTGCACCACAGGGCGCACGCGGTGGACTAACGCAAAACTGGCTTCCTCGCGCGTCGTTTTATCCGTAAGGTTAACGACAATCTCCGCCACATGCTCACCTCGCTTTAACCCCGAACCTTTAACAAGCCCCGCGTAATCAAGGGGTGCGCCCATGCCCGCATACACACTCATAGAACGCACATGAGGTTCAAGGGAGAGTAAGGAAGTGACGCATTGGGTTACCGCTGAGGTTTGCACATGGGAACTCCCTTTGGGCAAATCCACATACACCGAAAAGGTGTCGGCACTTTTACCCGGAAGCATTTTGGCTTTGACCAGTTGGGAAGGAAACATCCAAAGGGAACCCACAAAGGCGAGCAGTGTTACGCCAATGACGGTGCGTTTTTTAAAAGGCGAGGCCAAAATCCTCAAAAGCCAACGCTCAAACTTCATGGGAGCCTCCTTTGAGGGTGCGTTTGAGGATTCTGCGTGCCAAATAGGGGGCAAAAATGTAGGCAATCACCAAGGAAGCAAGGATGGTCACTGGCACGTTAAGGGGAATAGGGCGCATAAACTGCCCCATCATTTGCCCCACAAACGCCATGGGCACCATGGTAAGCACGATGGCGATGGTAGCGATGTTGGTGGGCGCACTGATTTCATCGGTGGCTTCGATGATAATGGTGTCCATTGAGATGGCGGTGGAGGTTTTGATGTGCAAGTGGCGGTGAATGTTTTCGATGACAATAATCGCCGCGTCTACCAAGATACCAAGGCTGAGCAAGAAGGCAAACAAGGTGATGCGGTTGATGGTCTGGTCACCCAAGTAAGCCACAAACAGCGTGACTGCAAAGATAGCAGGCACTAAAAAGGTTACGATGAGCGACTCGCGCCAGCCAAGGGTAAAGACCAACAAAAGGGAAATAATCACAATAGAAACGGCAAGATTGCTCACCAAACCGTTCACCGCCTCGTCTGCGCGCGTGCCGTAATTTCGAGTTACAAGGGTGCCTATACCTTCTTTGGCAAAGAGTTCTTCCATGCCCTCAAGGCTTTCAAGCACCTCTTTGGCGATGACGACGGCGTTGGATCCGCGCAACTTGGAGAGGGTGAGGGTGACTTGACGGTGGGAAGTTTCAAGGGTGTCGGAGAGGTACACGTAGGCGCGTTCAAAGGTTTGTACCGCTTCGCTTTGGGTGATAGTGGCAATGTCTTGGAGGTAAACGGGTGCCCCTTGGTGCAAGGCGACGATGAGGTGTTGGAGTTGGACTTTGTCTTCAAGTACCCCTTGTACGCCAAAAACAACCAGTTCGCCCTCCTTGGTGCGCGCTTCCATGTCGGGGTTTTTGGAAAGAAGCGCGTCAAGCTGGGTAGCAACTTGCCCTAAAGAGAGGCCGTAAAAGGAGAGCTTGTGGGCATCAACAAGGATGTTGTATTGCTCTTTTGCTCCCCCTTTGATTTCCATCTTGGCAAGGTTTTCTACACTGCCAAGGCGAGAGCGTACCGCATCGACACGTTGGGTTAGCCCCACATAATCAAGGGGAGAATCAGGTTTAAGGTAAAAAGCAATAGAGAGGATAGGGATGTCAATGTCAATATCAAAAGGTCGCACTAGAGGGGCAAGGGCGCCTCTAGGAAGTTGGTCCATGTTTTGCATGACTTTGTCGTAAAGCTTGACGTTAGAAGTTTCGCGGTCTTCCCCAATGGTGTACATGACGTTGAGCATGCCCATGTTTTGCATGGCGACCCCGTAGATGTGCTCAACCCCTTGGATTTCTTTGATTTTGCGTTCAAGGGGTTGGATGATGACGTTGCGTATTTCTTCGGGAGAGGCACCAGGAAGCATAACCATGATAGTCCCACCACTGATGGCAATCTGCGGGTCTTCTTCGCGCGGGGTAATCACGAGGGCCAAGTAGCCTAGCAAGAGCAAGGTGATGCCTAAAAGTAATGTGAGCGGATTGTGTAAAAACGCCGCGGCAATGCGCCCTGCAATGGTGTGAGGTTGGAGAGGTTGGTTCATTGCTCTAATCCAACACGGGCAAACATCCCTGGGTATGCTGTGCCCTCAAAAGCAATTTTGAGTTTAAAGGTGTGGGTGGCCGCAACAGGAATGATGGCTTCCACGGTGCCTTGGGTGAGGAGTCCAAGGGCTGGAATCTCCACTTCTACTGTACTTCCAACGCGAACATGGGAGAGGTAGCTTTCGGGCAGTTGGGCGTGGATGCGCAAACTTTCCATGTCAACAAGGCGCAAGGCGGGCACGCCTGGCATGGCCATCTCCCCTTCGCGCAAGTATTTTTGCGTAACGAGGCCATCATGGGGGGCTTGGATGGTGAGGTAGGCGTATTGGTGCATCAAGGTGGCAAGCTGTGCTTTGGCTTGGTCGATTTGTTTGGCGGCGATGTCTGTCATAGCTTGGAGATTTTTCACGGAAAGTTCTAGGTGTTCTACCTCGGCTTTCGCGACCATGGCTTTGGCGTAGAGGCGTTGGTGGCGGGCAAGGTTGAGCGAAGCATTGTGAAGTTGGTTGAGGTGCATTTGCCACGACAAGGTAGCCGCGGCGATGGAAAGCTCCACTTGGCGTTTGGACTGGTCGAGTTCGTTGGTGTCAATCTCATAGAGCACGTCCCCTTTGCGGACATTTTGACCTTCTTCTACATGGATGCGCTTAATAAAGCCCGTGGAACGGCTCGTGATGGTGATTTCGCGCTCCGAAACGACGGTGCCAGAGAGAGAAAGGGTGTCGCCAAAAACAGAGGAAAAGAGGAGGAAAAAGAGAACAAAGGATTTCATGGGCGGGCTCCGTGGGAAAGTTTTTCAAGGGAAAGCAGGGTTTCGACCCGCTTGTTTTTGGCCGCGTTGTGCTCCAAGATTTTGCCTAAAAGTTCGGCATGTTTAGTAAGCACGTCGCTCATGGAGGCGAGGTTTTCGTGGTAGCGTCCTACGTGGTGGTCGTAAATGCGTTCAAAAAGGGCGCGTTCGGCTTCAAGGCTTTGAAGTTGGTGATCGTGTTGGGCAAGTTGGGTGTGAAGCTTGGCAAAGGCAAGGGCGGTGCCTTGTTTGGCAAGGGAAAGTTGGTGTTGGCTTTTGAGATGGGCAAGGTGCGCTTTTTCCAAAGCGATGCTGTGTCCGCCTCCTTGAAAGAGGTTCCAACGAAACTCTACCCCCACCGTGTACGCATCGTTGCGTGAAGAGAGTTCAAGGGCCTCTTTTCCACTCCAGCCGTACTGTCCCAAAAGGCCAACGGTAGGCAGGTAAGAAGCTTGGTTGAGCTTCACGCCCAAGGAGCCAATCTGTGTGCCAAGGGCGGCTTTTTGCACGTCCAACGTCTCCTTTGGAAGTGCGCTAGGCGCTTGCAACGCAGGCAAGCTAGGGGCGATGGAAACTACCTCTTGGTCGAGCAAAAAAGAGAGTACATGTAACAACAAGCGGGCATTGGCTTGGGTGTCGTAGAGCATCCTTGAAACTGCAGCCAAACGCGCTTCTACTTCCAGTACATCTGTGGATGTGGCGTACCCTTCTTCGTGCATGGCTACTGCGGTGCGTTCAAGGGTGCGGGTATTTTCAAGTAAAACATTTAAGGTGGCCTCTTGGTCGTGCAATAAGGAAAGGGCATAAAAACTGCGTTTGAGTTCGAGGATTTTTTCCGCTAAAAGGCTTTGGGTATCAAGGCGACTAAGGGCGTGAAAGGTTTGGGCGAGGTGTTGGCTAGTAGCACGCCTTCCGCCTGTGTAAAGAGGCACGCGCAGTTCAACGGCGGTGCTAAAATGGTTGCGCGCTTTGGGATGGTTGAGGTCATCGGACTTTACATGTAAGACGTTGGGGTTGGTGCTATCAAAGTCTGCAAAGCCAAAATCTTGAAATGTAGCTTCGCGGCTTTGGAGTTTAAACCCAAAGACATTCATGGCATCGTTGGAACGCGTAGCCGTTTGCACAAGGTCTACACTGCCCCACGCACTGGCTTCCACGAGAGAAACATCGAGGCTACGCAGTTGCGCTTCAAAACTTGAAACCACAAGTTCAGGGTTGCGTTCTTGCAGTAAAACAAGAGCATCTTCTAAGCGAAGGTGCGTTAGGGGCGCGCTCCACACAAGCACGGGAACCCACAAAAGGAGTAAAAATCGTTTCACAGTCTGCCTCCCACACGAGACGATAATGGGGCGCATTATACCCCATTATCATTGCCCTCACTTAAAGGGATAATTATTGTCTGATAAGTTCAGAAAACCTTTACATGTAAGGCTTACATGTAACCCTTAGCGGTGCAAGGACCTGAGGGTTTTTTTGTCGATTTTTCCCACACTGGTTTTGGCGATGCTTTCTACAAAAACGATTTTGACCAGCATCCCTTCGCGGGCAATGACTCCTTTTTTGATGTACTCTTTGGTGTGGTGCATGAGCTCTTTTTCAAGCCCTTCGTGGATGTGCGATTTAGGCACCACAAGGGCAAGGGGACGCTCACCCCACCGCTCATCGTCGATGCCGATGACGGCGACTTCTTTGACTTCGGAATGTTGCATGATGATGTCTTCAAGTTCCAATGAACTCACCCACTCGCCGCCGATTTTGATGATGTCTTTGGAGCGGTCGGTGATTTTAAAAAACCCTTCTTCGTCTTTGTAGGCCACGTCGCCCGTGTGCAAGTACCCGCCCGCCCACAGCGCTTCGCTGTTTTTGGTGTCTTTAAAGTAAGCTTGCGTGAGCCAAGGGGCGCGCACTACCAGTTCGCCTGGGGTGTGGGCAGGGACTTCCTCCATGGCTTCATCGACGATTTTGATGTCCACAAGACCGATGGGTCGCCCTGTTTTGGCACGCAGTGCGGCTTGGGTGTCAAGGGGTTGGGCAAGCATCTGCGGGGTGAGTTGGGCGAGGGTGAGGATAGGACAGGTTTCGCTCATGCCATACCCTGTGAAGATGTCGATACCTTTTTTAAGGGCGGCGAGGCACATGGCTTTGGGTAAGGTTGCTCCTCCGATGACCACTTTCCAACGGGACAAATCGGCTTCTTGGTACGCGGCGGTTTGGGCAAGCATGTGCAAGATAGTCGGCACGCAGTGGGAAAAGGTGACTTTTTCTTTGACGAGGAGTTCCACCAAGGTGTCGGGGACGTATTTGCCTGGATACACTTGCTTGATGCCCATAAAAGTGGCGATGTAAGGAAAACCCCACGCGTGGACGTGAAACATGGGTGTGATGGGCATGTAAACGTCATTTTGATGAAAATTTTGCCCAAGGGCAGAACCCATGGTCGCCGCGACAGTGAGGGTGTGAAGGACCAGTTGGCGGTGGGAAAAATAGACGCCTTTGGGCATGCCAGTAGTGCCCGTGGTGTAAAAAGTCGTCGCGCGGGTGTTTTCATCAAAACGAGGAAAGGTGTAGGTGGCGGGTTCTTGGGCCAGCAAGGCTTCGTATTCTCCTGCGATCTCTACTGACGTTGCGGGAATCTCCCCTGTTTCACAAAGGAGGATGAAGTGCTTTGCCGTGTCGATGCGGCCGCGGATTTGCTCTAGGATGGGGAGAAAATCGTGGTGGACCAAGATGACATCATCTTCGGCGTGGTCGATGGTGTAGAGGATTTGTTCGGGGCTTAGGCGCACGTTGATGGTGTGCAAAACCGCCCCAATCATCGGCACCGCAAAATAGCACTCTAAGTAACGGTTGGAGTCGTAATCCATCACCGCAACCGTGTCGCCTTGCTTCACGCCCATGCGTGTGAGGGTGTTGGCAAGCTGGCACACGCGGGCGTGAAACTGGGTGTAGGTTAGCCGCGTGGCGTGGTAGATGATTTCTTGGTCAGGGTTGCTGGCAATGGGGTGTTGCAGTAAAGAGGTTATCAGTAGGGGGTATGAAGGACTCATAGACGCTCCTGTGTGGATTAATGGTAGCCATTGTACAGAGGCTTGGGTAAAAAGTGCGTAAAATTTTTGCTTAGGGGCTAGAAATATGATAAACCTGTGGCGTTTGATAGCCTTAAGTGGTATGAAAAAAAGAGTGCGTATGTTTTTGGCATTATTGTAATCAAATTGTATTTTTTTTGACCAGATTTTTGAAAAAATTGGTGAAAAATATGGTTTAATTAAACGACACAGAAGTGCTTGAATGTCTGGAGGTAGGATGAATCGGTTTTCGTTGAGAATGCAAATGGCATTGTTGGTGTTGGTGGCACTTGGGGTGTCGTCGGTGTGTGTGATGATGGTTTCTTCTTATAAAACCCGTGACGTGTTGATTCAAAAAAACTATGAAAAACTCACCGTTGCACGGGACATGAAACGCTTTTTCTTGGAAAAGTTTTTTAGTGATCAAGAGGCGGGGATTCGCGCCCTTGCCCAGCTTGATGAGTTTCATACTGTTGTGCATGATTTGTTGTACATTTACCGTCGGGCCGAGATTGGCGCGCAGGATGTTTTTCCCATAGACCACCCTTCGTTGAAGTTTAAAACCGCCCGCCATGACGCTTTTTTGAAAACCTATCAGAGGGATTACGGATACGGGGACGTGTACGTGCTTGACCCTGTGTACGGGCACGTGATGTACACCGCTGCAAAGCGGAGCGATTTGGGCATGAGCTTGAGCGCAAACGCAACCAACCCTCTTGCCAAGCTTTGGAAAGAAGCCCTGCAAAGCCCTCGGCCTATTTTTGCCGACATGCAATCTTACGTGCCCAATGAGAACCAGCCCACGATGTTTGTGGCTTCGAGGATACAGTTTGGGGAAGA
>JACUTV010000109.1 GCA_014859645.1 Campylobacterales bacterium | reverse complement strand
TAAAGAGATAAGCGCACGATACCCCCATGAAATCTCCGGAGGGCAAAGGCAGCGCGTCGCTATGGCTAGAGCGCTGGCCAATGACCCAAAAATCATCTTTGCAGATGAGCCAACGGGGAATTTGGACTCAAAAAATTCTCAAAAGGTTTTTGAGTTACTGCAAGAAGTCGCCAAAAAAGGCACCACGGTTCTTGTGGCAACACACGATACAAAACTGGCCACATGTGCTGATACTATTTACGAGGTTTACGATGGAAAAATTTCAAGCAGTCGCTAAAAAACATTTTTATTTTTCCCTTGGCTTTTTTGGCCTTGGGCTTAGTTTTGGGCTTCTTTATTCCTTTAATCTTTTAGGCATGTTTATAGACTCGGAGATGCTAAATCCAAGCAATCTGCGTTCAGCACACATCTCTCTCATGCTGTATGGTTTTATCCCGCTGATGCTCTCTTATCTTCCTTTTTTTCTCATCGTTAAAGACATTGGTTACGATGCAAAAAGCGTAAGATTGCTAGAGATTTATACGATTTTTTGGTACGTTTTTTTAATCGCAATGACCTTCTCTTTGCTCATGGGCGTCAAAAGAGACCTTGCCTTTTACGACTTTCACTATAGCCTCAATGCCCTGCTAGCCTTTGCGGGAGTTTTTTACATCGCAAGTTTGTACCGCTACATCACCTTGTATGAAAAAAAACCCTTGTGGATTAAAGTCAGTTTGGCCTTTGTGGTCGTAGCCCCTTTTGCCCTTTTGATTTTGATGAATCCTAGCATCGGGCAAGTCGAAGCAACCATTAGCGGGCCGCACGGGGACAACACGTTAGGGATGAGTTTAACGCTGATTCCTCTTTACTACCTCATCATTAAGTATTTGTCCACTTCACCCTTTCAAGCGCGCTGGCATGTGTGCTGGATTATTCCTACGGTTTTTTACCTCTCGTCGGTGTTGTATCGTAGTGTTGTGGGGCCGCTAAGTTACGAGGCAGAGTGGTTTTTCCAGTGGCTAACCTTTCTGTATGTGCCTTTGTTGTACCGCTGGTTTCAAGATGCGGACATTGAACCGCGCTCAAAAAGATTACTGCTTGTCTCTATCGTTGCTTTTTTGTTTGTTGACATCGAGGGAAACTTGTTGTTTATAGAGAGTATCCGCTGGGTGTTTCATAGAAATGACCTCATCGTTGCCCATGCTCATGTGGCGATGGGTATAGGGGTGCTTTTTATGACGCTGAGTCTTTTTGGCAACGTGGTAAAAGAATTGCTTCAGGGTAGATTTGTGTTTACCTATTTGTTTGGCATGCTGGGCATGTTTGCGGTCTTAAGCGTATCGGGCTTTTTTCAAGCAGGTCAGATTAGTTCTTTCTCGTTAGAGTTTTTTTGGTCGCTACGTTCGTTATTTGGTCTTATCGCCCTCTTTTCTTTAGGAAGTTTTTTACATGTAAACAAAAATCGCAATCCCTTACAACAGTACAACGTGCTTGGCGTACTGGCCGATGGCGTGGGAGGGTTTTTTCTCTTTTTGTTTGCGGGCGCGCTGTATCCGCTACTGGGCTTCTCTTTTTACGGCACGTACGAATACATCGTTTTTGCTTTTGTTATGACCACAGGGGTGATACATTACATCGCGCTCAAGCATTTTCAGTATCAGATTATCATCACGCGCCTTAGCGTCATGGTGCGTTTTCTTGTAGGCTCTATTTTTCTCGCTTTGTACCTTTCTTCGAGACTAGGAATCGAAGCCTTTGGCATCTTTGCCTTTGATTATCTTTTTGCAAGCATCTATCTAGGATTTTTTTACCAAAAGGAGAAACACTATGCCACCCTTTAATCTAGCCATCATTCTTTTTGTGGGATTAGAGCTTTGTTATTATCTTCTCATCGCCCAAACGGGTATCGTCGAAGTGTTGCACTCCCATCTTTTTGCCATCGCTCCTTTGCCTATCGGCGGCATGATAGGCTCGTACGTAAGCTCTCATGTGGCGGTTAAGATGGAAAAGAAAGTCATCGCTTTGTTGTTGTTGCAACTCCTCATGACGCTGTTTTATCCGCACTTTACCCTTGTGACACTGTTTCTTTTGGGTTTTAGCGTTGGTGGCATGGCGCCACTCATCATCCATGCACTCAAAGGAAGAAGTGTCTTTGACTTGCTCTTTTCCTTAAGCTTAGCGTACACTGTAGGAACCTTGCTTTTTACAACCAACCCTGTTTCACGAATGTTGCTTGGTGTGGTGCTCAGTGTGGGCGCGTTACTTGCTTTTCTTGCAATCAAACACTGCGAACCTTACACAACACAACGCTTTCCTCTCCAAAACATAGGCAGATACTCTTTAGCGATGATGGGGTTTTGGGTGTTTTTGGATTCGGCGCTGTTTGAGACGCTCTCGCGGGATATTGCTATACCACTGTGGCGTGGCGGGTATCATGTTGAGATTATTTTCTTTCACATTATCGGAGTTGTGGTTGGCGTCTTTTCAAAATCAAACCAGCATCAAACCTCTGTGGCTATCTTGGTGCTCTTTGCCCTTTCCTATCTGTTTTATTTTCTCCACGAAGCGTGGTTGCTAAGTCTTGTCTATCCTTTTGTTATCTCCTACTACAATGTAGCCATTTTGCAACGGCTCATCAGCACTCTTGATTTAAAGAGTATCGGTCTTTATATGATTTTTATAGGTTGGGTGGCTTCTGGAGCTGGATTGTTGGTGGCGCTAGAGCAGTGGATTATGTATCTTCCTGTTTGCTTCTTCGTTGTGTTTGTTTATCTTTTGGGTCAAAAAATAAATTACAAATTATCCAAGGAGGTGTATCGTGTTTAAAAAGTTTGTGTTACTCATCGTGGCTCCATTTTTCCTTTACGGGGGAGAATTGCAACTCGTGCAAGGAAGTGTTCATGCTCACACGGAAGTCTTTGGTGACTCATCCATAGAGCCCTATGCAGAAAAAATTTATGCAACATTCGCCATGGAAGAGCCTGTGACTTCCTTGCGTGGTGAGGTGTTTTTTCAGGTGCTTGATTTTGTCTCAGACAAGCAAAGTAGAGATGAAAGCATGCATGAAGCGATGGAGCACACCAAATACGACAAGGTAGTGTTTACGTTGAGCGAACTAATCCAAGAGAAAGAAAAGTACTACGCAAAAGGGCTTCTTGCACTCCATGGGGTACAAAAAGAGATCAACATTCCTGTTACTGTAGAACAAAAAGATGAACAGCTTACATTAAATGCTACCTTTTCCATTAAAATGAGCGAGTATGGAATCACGCCGCCAACGTTACTTTTTTTAACCGTTAGAGACGAGGTGGACATCCGTGTAGCACTTCAACTACAAAGGATGTAGCATGGTCTTGCGCCTTGTGTTTGTTCTGGTCTCCATTTGTGTTTTTGGTCATGCAAAAATACTCAACCAAGGAGAGGCGATACCGCCCTTTAGTCTTCCTGACCAATTTGACAAAGTACACCAAGTCAACAGCCGCGATTTTAAGGTGTTGTTTGTTGCATTTGAAAAGGAGGTAGCCGTGTTGTTTAACACACTATTGCAAAGCAAGCCGACCTCTTTTTTACAAGAACACAAGGCGCTGTTTATTTCAGATATTCATGAAATGCCCTTATTTATCACAAAAATGTTTGCACTGCCAAAGATGCGAGAGTATCCTTATCCTGTGCTGTTGATGTATGAAAAAAGAGAGGTGTTTCCCCAAAAAGAAAATGCAATTACTGTCATCCATATAGACAAAAATGCTATTACACACATCCACTTTGTGGCAGGCGAAGAGGAAATAAAAGCCATGCTAGATACCATCGGTTTTTGAATTTTTTCAAGGATTACATAACCATGTTTGAAGTAAAATAAATGATGAAATTTTTAATCGTAGAAGACGACATCAAAATCACAGAGTTTCTGAAAAAAGGGCTCAACGAAGAAGGCTACACGGTGGACATTAGTGGCAGTGGAGACGAAGCTCTTTATTTGGCCAGCACCACCGCGTATGACCTTATTTTACTAGACATTATGATTCCCCATATTGATGGGATTTCCGTATGCAAAATACTGCGTGCAAACAACAACATGACACCCATCATCATCCTAAGCGCCAAAGACACGACCGAAGATAAAGTCCATGGGCTCAACGAAGGTGCCAATGATTATTTGGCAAAACCCTTCTCTTTTTCTGAACTCTTAGCGCGCATTCGGGTTCAACTGCGCCACCAAGATACAGGTATTTCCACCAAGCTCTCCCTTGCTGACCTTGAGATGGACGTGCTCACAAAAACAGTCAAACGCCGTGGCGAAACCATCAAGCTCACCGCAAAAGAATTTTCCCTTTTAGAATACATGATGCGCCACAAAAACCAAGTCCTCTCGGAGACAAAAATCAACGAAGCAATGCGTGATTTAAACGAGACAAACATCAGTAATATCGTCAATGTGTACATCTACCGACTACGAACCAAATTAGACAAAGGCCATGAACAAAAGCTTATCAAAACTGTTCGTGGCATGGGATTTTGCCTCAATGATGACTAAAAGAAAATCGTTGAAGTTTAAATTACTGCTCTATTACCTACTGGTGCAAACCCTCTTGTTTCTCCTTTTTGGGGGAATTCTTATCAAGTTTTTGCAAGATGCGATGCACGACAAAATGGAAGCAACCCTCAAAGTCATCATCTTAGACATCAAAGATGATATTATCGAGCACCATATAGATTTTGAACAAATTTCCCTAGAGGAAGAAGTTGAAGAATTTGATTTCAGGCCTCTTTTTATCAAAATCCTAAGAGAAAATGAGGTTTTTAGTACTCATGATTTCCCCAAAAATACACCCCTTGAAGCGCCCCTTGAAAATGACAAAATCTTCTTTAAACTTACGAGCGATAGAGCCATAGCAATCTTAGCCTTCACCTACCAACAGGTGAACTACACGGTGCAACTTGTGAGTATTCCTAAAAAGATAGAGGAGCTTTTTCCAAACCTCAGGTACATCATCATTTTTATTGTTCCCATTGTGCTTTTGTTTGCGGTTCTTTTTGGCAATATCCTCATCTCAAGAGCATTTCGCCCCATCGAACTTCTGTTGCAAGAGATTCAAAGCATTGGTGCTAAAAGCCTCTCAAAAAGGGTACAAACACGAAAAACAAATGACGAAATCGATCAAATCTCTCAAGAAATCAACAAGCTCTTAGACAGGGTGGACAAAGCATACACCCAAATCTCCCAGTTTACTGGCGATGTTTCCCATGAACTCAAAACGCCACTCACGATTATGCGAGGCGGATTGGAAGTGGCACTGAACAATGACCGTCCAACGCAAGAATACAAAAACGTACTCAAAAGCACGCTGGACGAGGTATTGAGCGTCCAACAGATGATAGAAAACTTGCTTCTTGTAGCAAAACTAGACACCACCGCGCCCCAAAACATAAAAGAGATGGTGTACCTTGATGAAATACTTCTTGAAGTCACCCATGAACTTAAACCCTTGGCAGAAAAAAAGCAGTGCACGTTGGAGGTTGAAATCAAAGAAGCCGTCTCGTTGTACGCCAATGAACACCTCCTCAAAATTGCCATCAAAAATATTTTGCAAAATAGTATTTTTTATTCCCATGCGTACTCTAAAATTTTTATCTGCCTAGAAAAACATCAAGACACGCTGTTGCTAAGTATTGAAGATTTTGGCATAGGCATGGCTGAACAAACGGTGGAAAATATCTTTGAAAAATTTTACCGCGGGGATGAAAGCAGGTCAAAACACACGGGAGGTTCGGGTCTAGGCATGTCCATCGTCAAAAAAATCCTCGTCATGCATGAAATCGCGATACACATCCACAGCACCCTTGGAGAAGGAACAAAAGTCACCCTATCCGCAGAAGATTTGGAAACAAAAAACCCAAAAGATAGCGGCAATGACATATAGACGTTTATCTACATTATGGAGAAACCGATGACAAAAAGTTACATTTGGCCAGTTGCAAACAGGGTGGCACATGTTCTACTCATACTCTTTTTTGCCACAAGCTACATCTTGGGCGATTTTGACACCCTACTTAGCTATCACGCAGCTTTTGGACTTATGCTTGGAATCGTGATGCTTTTTAGAGTTTTTTGGGGGATTATTGGTCCCAAATATTCCAATTTTAGAGATTTTAATTTTACTTTGCGTGCGTTAAAAGAGTATCTTACATCTGCTTTTGTAAAAACAAAAGAGTACGTGGGACACAATCCAGCGTCAAGCTATGCCATCGTTTTGATGATAGTCCTTACTTTTTTTACCGTCATTACGGGTTTGTTGGTTTATGGTGCGGAAGAAAATCATGGAATTTTATCGTTTCTACACTCTTCGCCTTTTGCAAAGATGAAGATTTTTAAAGAATCTCATGAGTTTTTTGCAAACGTATTGCTAGGAGTGATTGTCTTACATGTAAGCGGCGCGCTGATTGACAAATTTATAAAAAAAAATGATGGCATTGACGCAATGCTACACGGCTACAAAAAGACGCAAGAGCCTGTACATGTAAAGACAACCGTTGTTCAAAAACTATGGGGGATTGTGTGGATAGTATGCACGTTATTTGCCCTATACTCGCTTCTTTTTGATAAAAACAATATCTTCATCGCCCATGCAAATCAAAGCAAGGTGTACGCATCTACAAAGACTTTTCAAGCTTTACATGTAAGCCAAAAAGGGAGTCTCTGACTCCCTAAAATCCTTAGCGAACAAGGCCTTTGCAGTTTGCATAGTACGTTGTTGTAGCGGGCCAGTCAGAAAAAACACCCATCACGCCCACGTCTTTTGCAAGCACGTCTAAAAGTGTAAAGGTGTCGCCGTCGTTATTGGTGACGTCCTTGATGGTTTGGTAGTACCAACCGCCGCCGTCTTTAAGCAAGCCAGAACGCTCCAACGACCACGCGATGATGCCAAACCCGCGCGCTTTAAGGGCTTTTGCGTAAGCAGAAGGAACGAT
>JACUTV010000002.1 GCA_014859645.1 Campylobacterales bacterium | reverse complement strand
TATTGCGTCATCATTGTGACGCGTTTTCAAAGCAGTGATAGTACTCTTACAACCCTTATATTTCGCCAAATCCTCAGTCTTCTTCACACGCCTTCATCACCTCTTTCCATGCCTTATCAAGTTGTTCGCGCACAAACGCTTTGCTGTGAGGCACCACGCACTCCGAACAATCCAAATGCTCCACACCCTCATAACAAAAGACCTTAGCAAAACGCGAATGTACCGCGCAACGGCTTTTGACCACGACGCCATTTTCCCTTACATGTAAGCCTTCATCATTAAAGCGAAAATGGGGACAGGCACATAAAAAACAGTTCAAATACGCCCTGTCGTGACACTTTTTACCGCTAGCGTACAACAGGCAAAAATCAGGCTCACGTTTAACCATGTTTTCAAAGATAAAATACGCCACCAAGGCTTCACCCTCAATGCCTTGTGTTTTTAACTTCGCTACCAAGGCTTCGTGTTTGTGCGCATGGGCCTCAAACCAGCTTTTGTATCCCATTTTTATCCTTACATGTACGCTTACGAACGCGCTTTGCTTTGGACGTACAAGGCCTCCACTTTGGCCCTCGCCCAAGGGGTTTTACGCAAAAATTTCAACGAGGAGTTCACCGAAGGGTCGTGGGTAAAACAGCGAATGTTGATGCGACGGGCTAACTCTTCAAAGCCATACTGAGCTTCAAGTTCTGTGAGTATTTTCTCCAGCGTCACGCCGTGCAACGGGTTATTGGGGTGTGCGTCCATGGTGTTCCTTGCCATTAAATTACGCGATTATACCGCCCTTACATGTAAAGGTACCTTTTAAGACGCTCTTGCTACAATGACACCGCTTTGCTTTAAAAGCGTTATCACAAGGAGAACGCATCGCTTCAAATGCCCATGCCTTTTACCGTTCGCTTCCCCACTTGCTTCCCCAAGATTTTGTGGAGTATTTTTCCGTTTTTGAAGGCTTTTCGCCGCCGCTAAAAGACGTCAATCTTCCCATCCAAGAAGCCATCCAAGTCTTTATTTTTGACCACCTTGACACCTTGCGTCCCCGCATGGAAGGCGGTCTTTCCCCCAAAGCCAAAGCTGTTCTCATGCGTCTGGCAAAAGGCGACCGTAAAATCCACTCCATCTACAAAAAAGAGTCTATTTCCCAACTCCAAGGCCGCGCCATCTACAAACAACTCTTTGACGCGGGTTTCATCCAAAAGGAAAAAACCCGCGAACTTCCCCTTAAAACCCACCCCAAGCAACGCCTCAAAAAATCCTTGCGCCATTACCACGCGGAAGATAAGATTCATTTTTGCCACCAATTTGCACGCTTTTGGTTTACCTTCATCGCGCCCCACGAAGAGGTGGCAAGCATGCAAAAACAGTTAGATGTGGGCTTTGAATCTTACGTAAGCCTTGGGTTTGAGCTCCTTTCCCAGTCTCTTTTGTTGCAAGAACTCTCCCCCCTAGGCATCATACACCAAGGGAGTTATTGGGACAAACGCCATGAAATCGACTTGCTGTTGGAGCTTGAAGATGGGCGCGTGATTGCAGGAGAGTCTAAGTGGAAAAATCGTAGAGTGTGCAAAAATATCCTCACCGCGTTGCAACACAAATGCGAGCGCGCCGCCTTACATGTAACCCATTTTGTGCTCTTTTCCAAAAGCGGGTTTAGCAAGGAACTAGAACGCATGAAAGACGAACGGGTGTGGCTGTATGACCTAAACGCCTTTGAAAGGTTACGCGATGATCGATGAACAGTTTTTACATTCCCTTAGTGCTCCTGAGAAAGAGAGTTTCAAAAAAGGCCTTGAAGCCCTCATTAACCAAACCTACGTCATCGAAGAAGAGTACAAAACCCTCAACGAATCCTACCTTTCCTTGCAAGCCTTCCTGCGCCAAGTGGTCGAAACCTTGCCCAACGCCTTGTGGGTCTTGGACGAATCAAAAGCGCTTTTTTTGCAAAACAGCGAAGCGGAACGCACCCAAGGACTTTTAGAACTCATCGACACCGCCCAAGGCCACCACGAAGTAGAGTTTAACGAAGCCACGTACCTCATCAAAATCGTCCAAAAAGGCGACAAAACCATCATCTCCGCCACCGACATCACAGGTGAAAAACGCAAAGAACGTTTGGCTTCCATGGGCCAAGTCGCCGCCCACCTTTCTCACGAAATCCGCAACCCTATCGGTTCCATCTCTTTGCTCACGTCCACCTTATTTAAAAAAGTAGACACGGCCACCAAGCCCATCGTCTTGGAGATGAAAAAAGCCATCTGGCGGGTGGAGCGCATCATCAAAGCCACCTTACTCTTTTCCAAAGGTATCCAACCTTCCATGGGCTCTTTTTTCCTCGACGAACTTGGCTCCGAGTGCGAAGAAGCCATGTCTCACTACACCTACACTAAAGAAATCACCCTCACCCTCACCCTCCCGCACCTTCCCTACCAAGGGGATAAAGATTTGCTTTCCTTGGTCTTTCAAAACCTTCTGTTTAACGCCATCGATGCCATCGAAGAAGACGAGAGCGACACGGGCACCATCACCCTTTCTTACACCAAGGAGAACGGGTTTCATTGCCTTGATATGCAAGATTCTGGCAAACCTATCGAAAATTCCAACATCCTCTTTGAACCCTTTAAAACCACCAAAACCAAAGGCAACGGCCTAGGACTCGCCCTATCCTTGCAAATCATCCAAGCCCACGGAGGTGCCATCACCCTCCAAGACGCGCCAAAGGCATTTCGCATCGCCCTTCCCTAGCGGAGTCAGGGAACTATTACACTTTTTTTATTACAATTGTTTTACCTCAACCTAAAGGCTTACCATGAGATTTGTAGCATTGGTCGTTGTTGCCTCAAGCGAATACGAAGACAGATTAAGAGCCGTCGCCAAAGACGCAGGAGCCAGTGGCGTGACCATCCTCCAAGCAAGAGGCAGTGGCCACGAAGAAAAAAAGAGTTTTTTTGCCCTCACCTTTGAGGGAAACCATGCATTTTTGCTTTACATTCTTGAAGAAAATATCTCCAGACTTGTCCTTAAAGCCCTAAAGCATGAGCTTGAAAATACGCCCACCAAAGGCATTGCTTTCACCATGCCCATCGGCAACATCGTCGGGCTTAATGAGAAAATCATCAAAACCTTTGAAGAAAAAATCAAAGAAGAAGGAGTCCTCTAATGCGCGTCCCTGTTTTAGTCGAAGAAATCATGAAAAAAAACGTCACCACCGTTGAGCCAAATGCGAGCCTCAAAGAAGCCTTGCAAGTCATGAAGGCCAAGCGTTTGCACTGTCTTATCGTCAATAAAACCTACGAGAGCGATGCGTATGGCATCATCACCAACACCCAGATTTTGAAAAAAATCCTCGCGGAAGATGGCGACATTGAACTTTTAAACGTCTATGACATTTACAAAAAACCCGCCTTTGCTGTCTCCGCCAAAGTAGATGTCAAACACGCCGCACGCCTCATGCTCTCCCATGGTGTCAAGCGCGTCGTTGTCACCGACAATAACGAACTCCAAGGGGTGCTCTCCACTACCGATTTGACGGCTTATCTTCTCTCCTTGGTAGATTAATGCACCCGCTCTTGAAGCAATTTGGGGCAACGCTGAAAGAATCCTTTCACAATCTTGTGCCCATTTTACTCATCATCATCGGCTTTCAAGCCCTTGTGTTTCAAACCCTACCTCCCGACGCGCTCACTATCGCAATGGGGTTTGGTATTGTTATTTTTGGTGTCGCGTTTTTTCTCATGGGCCTTGAAGTGGGCGTGTTTCCCCTAGGCAACAGCCTCTCAAGCGAATTTTTAGAACGGCGCTCCTTGGTGCTTTTTGCCTTGTTTGGGTTTGCCCTTGGATTTTCCGCCTCCATCGCCGAACCTGCCATCATCGCCGTAGCCACCCAAGCCCAAACCATCACCCACGGTGCCCTTGACGCCCTCACCCTTCGGCTCATCATCGCCTTTTCTGTGGGCGGCATCACTGCTTTTGGCATCATCCGCTCTTTGCTAGGGTGGCCTATCGCCAAGATTATCATCGGAGGGTACGTGATTGTCTTGCTCATCACCTACTTTGCCCCCAAAGAAATCATCGGCTTAGCGTATGATTCGGGCGGGGTTGCGACCAATGTTGCCACAGTGCCTCTCATCGTCGCCCTTGGCATTGGCATCGCTTCGGCGTTGCAAGGGCGCAACGTGCTTAAAGACGGGTTTGGGTTTGTGGCTCTTGCGGCCATCACGCCGATGATTAGCATCCAACTCTACGCCATCTTGGTGTTGGGGGATGATTTTAGTGCCACGACGGAAGTGTTTACCCAAGCCGCACCCAAAGCAAAAGAGCGCTTTTCCGCCTTAAAGGTGCTAGCAGATTTGTTTGAAACCTTTACGAGCATCTTGCCTATTCTTGGCACCATTATTGTGTTTCAATACCTAGTCCTTAAAAAACACCTGCCCAACCTCGGGCGCGTTATCATCGGCTTTGGAATGCTTGTGGTGGGGCTTTACGGATTCATCGTGGGCATTAAACTGGGGCTTTTTCCCATGGGTGAGTCCATCGCGCACTCTTTGGTTGAAAAAGACAATGTCTATTTTATCTACCTCTTTGCCTTTCTCATTGGCTTTGGCACCACCATGGCCGAACCCGCCCTTATCGCCGTTATCAAACAAGCCGACCGCTACGCCAATGTCCGTCTTAATGTCACTATCATTCGCCTTTTGGTGGCGCTGGGTGTTGGCTGTGGGATTTTACTAGGAACCTATAAAATCGTCCACGGGTATGACATTTGGCTACTCATCACGTTGCTTTATGGCGTCGTGGTTATGTGTACACTTTTTGCGCCACCCCAAATGGCCGCCTTTGCTTTTGACCTTGGCGGTGTTACGACTTCGGAAATCACCGTTCCTATCGTCACCGCGTTTGGGCTTTACCTTGCCACCAATATAGAAGGCCGCGACGCCCTGATGGACGGCTTTGGGCTCATCGCTTTTGCCTCGGTATTTCCCATGATTACGGTCCTTGGCTACAGCATTGTTTCAGCATTTATTGCTAAAATGGTAGAACCGACACCCTAGGAGGTTTCCCATGCCAAACAGAGAAAAATGTGTTCTTGTTGCCACCGATTTTTCGCCGCGTAGTTTTGAAGTAATCACCAAAGCGCACGCTTTTGCCACGGCCTCTAAAATGCCTTTACATGTAGTGCATGCTATTGAGGAAACTTTCTTTAACAAAATCCCCGACCTTGAAAAAGCCAAGCAAAATGCCTTTGACGAATTGCACGCGCATTTTCCTTTTATTACGCAAGATTTTTTTCACTGTGACAAAGGAAAAGTAGAAGAGGTTATTGGCATGTACACCAATGCCTTCAGTACGAGTGTTGTGTTTTTAGGAAGTGGGGGTGAAAAAGGAGGCTTGCGAGATTTATTTGTAGGCTCTTCCACCAAAGCCATCGTACGCACCCTAAGCGCGCCCGTCTTTGTGGTAAAAACACATAAAAATGTAGAAGCAAAAAAGATTCTCATCCCAACAGACCTTACCGAGTCTTCTAGGTGGCACATCCACGCCGTTCAAACCCTCTTCCCACACGCTTCGCTACTGTTGTTACATGTATACACCGTGCCTTTTGGCAACCGCTTAAGCATGTACGGCGTGAAAAAGGGTGAGGTAAACATGTTGGCCGAAAACTTAAAAGCAAACGCCCAAAACGAAGCGATGCTCTTTTTAGAGTCCCTTGGAGAAGGCAAGGAAAATGTTGAGCTTCTCGTGCGTGAAGGCGGGCTTGATACGGCACTTTTCACCTCAGTGGCTACCATGCACGGCATCCAGCTCATCGCCCTTCACACCACAGGAAATATCAGTTTCTTCGCCTTTGATTTACTCCAAGAAACCGACAAGGACGTGCTCATCACTACGGTCTAAGCTACCTCGCCCACAAGGGAGGCTTCAAGCGCCCCAGCAAAAGAGTCTCCCACGCTTAATTGTGTTTCAATAATCACATCTTGGAGTTTTGAGGTTAGGGTCAGGGTTAGCGGCCTGTTGCCAGGATGGCTTCGGACCAGTTGATACAAGGCTTCAAGACGCTCAAGAGACTCTTCCATGCTCAACGTTACAATCATAGGCTCTTCGGGAATTTCCCGCATCTTGGTTTCCACTTTTTGACTGCGCGCCGCGTCGAGGGTCATGATTTTTAAAGAGCGAATGCGTACAAATTGGTCGTCTCGGTTAACCGCCACCTTAAACGCCAAAGGCTCGTCCAAATTCATCCCCTCAAGCTTTTGCAAATCTTTTTCAAACAAAGTCACTTCCACGTTGCCGTGCAAGTCCATGAGGTTGACGATGGCAAAGCGGTTTCCTTTTTTGCTAAACTTGGTCACCACCTCCTCTACTTTCCCCACCACCATAGCGTTTGACCCATCTTCGATGCTCTCAAACTCCGAAGAAAGCGTGTAGGAAAGCCCTTCCATTTCTGCTTTAAAATCATCCAACGGATGCCCTGAAATGTAAAATCCGATGCTCTCTTTTTCAAGCACCAACAGGTGTTTGAGGCTGTATTCGGGGAGAGGTTCGAGGTGAATGTTGACCCGTGTCATCTCTTCGTTTTCCCCAAAGAGGGAATTTTCAGCCATTTTCTTGGCTTGTGAAGATTTATGCGCGGCTTCGATGATGGTTTCTACTTGGTCAAACAGTGCTCGTCTAGTCAACTCAAAACAATCCAAACTGCCTGATTTTATCAACGCCTCTAAGACTTTTTTATTGACTTTTTGCGTCTCAACCCGAGAGATAAAATCGCTCAAACTTTCAAATGGACGCTCTTCGCGCGCCTCGATGATGCTGCGAATCGCCCCATGGCCGATGCCCTTCACCGCGCCCAGTCCAAAGATAATCGCATCCTCCCCTTCCTTGGTCTTTCCCCCCATAAACGCAATCTGTGAATTAAGCACGGAAGGGGGCAAAAGTTTAATCCCAAGGCGCTTCACCTCATCAATATACTTGACAATTTTGTCCGTATTGTCCTGTTCGCTAGTGAGCAAGGCCGCCATAAATTCTTGCGGATAAAAGGTTTTAAGCCACGCCGTTTGGTAGGTAATCATCGCGTATGCCGCCGAGTGAGACTTGTTAAACCCGTAGCCGGCAAACTTGACAATAAGGTCAAACAAATCCGCCGCTTTGGCTTTATCAAGCCCCTTTTGGGCCGCACCTTGCGCAAACTGGCTTTTGAGGTTGTCCATCTCTTCTTTAATCTTTTTCCCCATGGCCCGACGCACCAAATCCGCCCCGCCAAGGCTAAACCCGCCGATGGTTTGCACAATCTGCATGACCTGTTCTTGATAGACAATAACCCCATAGGTGGGCTTCAAGATGGGTTCAAGTTCAGCAAAGGCGTACTCAATCTCTGCGCGCCCGTGCTTACGCTCGATAAAGTCATTGAGCATCCCTGATTCCATTGGGCCTGGACGGTACAAGGCCAAAACCGCGATCACGTCTTCGAAGCTCGTGGGTTTGAGCTTTGCGTTGAGTTGTTGCATCCCGCCGGATTCTATCTGGAACAAGCCGATGGTGTGCCCGCTTTGGATGGTTTCATAAACCCTAGGCTCTTCCATGCTGATTTCCGCCCAGTTAATCACCTTGCCAAAACGGTTTTTGATGAGTTTAATGGCGTTGTCGATGACGGTGAGGGTCTTAAGACCCAAAAAGTCAAATTTGATAAGATCCACGTCTTCAAGGTACTTTAGCGAATACTGCGTGACCAAATGTTCTTCGCCAGAAGGCTTGTACAGCGGGGTTTTGTGCCACAATTCTTCGTTAGAAATGACCACACCCGCGGCATGCATACCCGCGTTTCGGTTCAGGCCTTCAAGAGCGAGGGCAAACTTCCACACCCGCGCCGCAGTGGCGTTGGTTTCGATAAGTTCGCGCAGTTTTTCTTCTTTTTGAAACGCCCCTGCTTTAAAGTCTTTATCTCCTTCTTTGCCTTTGCCATTGAGCGTAATGCCAAGTTCATCAGGGATGAGTTTAGCCATGCGATCCGCTTCCGCGTAAGGCACCCCGAGCACCCGCGCAACGTCACGGATGACCCCTTTGGCCAGCATTTTACCAAAGGTGATAACTTGCGCCACGTTGTAACGACCGTATTTTTCCACCACATAGTTAATGATTTCGCCCCGTCTGCTTTGGCAAAAGTCCACGTCAATATCCGGCATGCTCACACGCTCTGGATTCAAAAATCGTTCAAATAGCAGGTTGTAAGGCATGGGGTCGATGTCGGTGATTTCAAGGGAAAAGGCCACCAAACTTCCCGCCGCCGAACCCCGTCCTGGTCCCACGGGAATGTCGCGCACCTTGGCTTCTTTGATAAAATCCCAAACGATGAGCATGTAGCCGGGAAATTTCATGTTGTTGATAATCTCAATCTCTACATGTAAGCGTTCTTGATAGGTTTGGTGTTCTGATTCCTTTACATGTAAGAGCCGTTTTTCTAATCCCTTTTGACACAAATGCGCAAACAAGACTTTGTCGTTTTCAAGGCTGTACATAACCCCAGGCTCAGGAAGTTCCACCCCTTCGGCCTTGGCGTATTCGAGGGTAAATTTAAAATTTGGCGGTGTTGGATTGCCAAGGTCGAGCTCCAAGTTGCATTTTTCCACTATTTCTTGGGTGTTTTCAAGGGCTTCGGGGATATCTGCAAACAGCCGCGCCATTTGCTGGGGCGATTTGAGAAAAAACTCGTGCACCGAGTGGCGTAACCGTTTGGGATCATCAAACTCTTTATTCATAGCGATACACATAAATGCCTCATGGGGCTCTGCGTAGTCTTTAAAGGGATAATGGGTGTCGTTAGTGGCGATGAGCTTAATGCCTGTCTCTTTGGCAAGTCGCAACACCGCATCGTCGATGTAGTGCTGGTCTTCGATGCCATGGCGCATGATTTCAAGGTAAAAATCTTCCCCAAAAATCTCTTTGTACTCCAGTGCCACTTCCTTGGCACGCTCGTATCCTTTGGCCCCAAATTGGACGTTGCGAGGGTTATTGAGATTAAGGTGCCAGTTTACTTCCCCCTGCAAACATGCCGCGGAGCAAACTAACCCCTCCGAGTGTTCGCGCAAGAGTTTTTTGTTGATGCGCGGATAATAGTAAAACCCTTCAATAAAACTTTGAGAAGAAAGGTACATGAGATTTTTATAGCCGGTAAGATTTTTAGCGTACAAGCACAAGTGGAAGCGTTGTTTGACGCTTTTATCTCCCAACTCGTCTTGGTTGTGAAGGTACGCTTCCATGCCAATAATGGGCTTGATGCCCTCTTTTTTCATGGTTTGGTAAAAATCAATCGCCCCAAACATATTGCCGTGGTCTGTGATGGCCACTGAGCCAACACCTTGGAATTTAAGGGCTTTGGCGAGGTCTTTAATGCGGTTCGCGCCATCAAGTAGAGAATATTCCGTATGGAGATGCAAATGGGTAAATCGGGGTTCGCTCACAAAAAACCTTTCAATAAAAACTAAGCACTAAAAGTGCGTGGGCTCTGCGCCGAGCAGGACTCAGCGTTAGCGTAGCTTTTAGTAGCCTTGCTAGTAAAAGCGTATGAAGAATTTTAAAAACTGCATTATAAGGAAAAAGGGCTTAAAAGGTACTCCTCTTTTTGGAGTAGTGCGTCCAATAAATCAACGCTATTCTCACAAGGCTGCACGCCCAAAAACATGGAAGCATGGCGGAATAAATCGCAGGGAGAAGTGGTAAGTTCCACAGGGCAGGCGTGTTGAGATTTTGAAAGTTTCGCGCCCGACACGTCTCGCAACAAAGGATGATGCACTATGGTTGCATCCAAAAAAGAAGAAACCCCCATCACATGGGCAAGGTAGCGTTGTGCCAAGGATGAAAGGCGCAAATCCTCTCCGCGCACCACAAGGGTCACACCCATGCGTGTATCATCCACCAAGGAAGCGAGCTGATACGCAGGAAGCCCTTCTTTGCGCCACAGCACAAAATCTCCCATTTCCTTAGCTACAACGTGTGCTTCTTCACATAAAGAAACGTCTACATGTAAACGCAAAGCAGTGTCAAAAGGTTTTAATAAAAGGTGTTTTTCTTTACATGTAAAGGGGTAAATGCCACGGGGTGATTGCGCTAAAATCTCTTTGCGTGAACACGCACAAGCGTAAGTTAGCGGATGCGCCCATAGGGTTTCTTTGGCGCGTTCGTAGTGCTCCATGCGATGAGGAAGTGCAAACTTTTTTTCAAACTCTCCTACGCTTGTAGGCCCTTCATCCCAGTCAAGCCCAAGCCATTCAAGAACGCGAAAAATATGTTCTACATAGGCATCTTTTGTGCGCAAAGCATCCAAGTCATCAATACGCAAGTGCAGTACGCCACCCAAAGAGCGCACCACTGCCCACGTAAGGATAAAATTAAGAGCATTGCCTTGATGCAAAAAACCGCTAGGAGTAGGAGCAAGCCTAGAAACAATCATGGAAGAAAACGGATGAGCCGCGTCAACGCGGCTCGAAGAAGTGGTGGTGTGATTAGTAGCGTGACCCGCGAGACTCGCGTGGTTCACGTGGTCGCGCTTCGTTGACTCGCAATTCGCGCCCGCCAATTTCTTTGCCGTTTAGTTGCTCGATGGCGGCGTTGCCTTCACTTTGGCTCTCCATCTCAACAAACCCAAATCCCTTCGATCGATTGTTATTCTCGCGATCAACAACGATCTTTGCACTTTTGACAGCACCATAGGGTGCAAACGTCGCCTTGAGCTCTTCCTCTGTCATATGGTATGACAAATTACCGACATAGATGTTCACGGTACAACAGTCCTTGAAAAAAATCTCCTAGCCAAAAACTAGTAAGTGATGATACCTTTTTTTTAATAAAAATGGCAACTCTTTCTTAAAAATTGCCCGATTTATCAACGCGCACGAGGCCATGCTTGTCGTAGTGAAACACCACTTCCCTCACGCGTTCTTGCCATGCGACCCCAAAAGCATCTTGCGCCGCCTTGTCTCCCAAACGTGCATTTTTCATCAACAAAGCAAGGTCGGGGTTTTGGGGAAGAAGGTTAGGAAAATAGGAAAGACTCACAGATGCGCCTGTATCCACACGGGTAAATTGCACCATGCCTTCAATAGGCTGGTCAAAGCTAAGCAGTTGTGCACGGACAAAGGCACCGCCAAGGCCTTTGAACCCTCCCTCATCGGCTGCGCCCGTGATGTTGGTCATCACTTGCGCCATCACGCCTGTGACGCCACTAGTTTTTGGCTCTTTGAACGCAATGCGCACCAAACCACGCTGGGGGATTTCCAAGGGGAAAAGAGTCTCTAGGGCTATTTTGGTCAGTATATAAGCGCCCGCAACTGTAGGACAACTGTGTCCTGCCATTTTAATGCATTCGAGGTAGGTGATTTCAACCCTACCCTCATCAAAAGTTCCAAGCAAACACGCAAGGTCATCCTTTAGGACAATCGGAGGGATTTCATCGAAAAACTGGGGGTACATGGTGGCTCCTTTTTAACACGAAGCCTACCAAAAAGGGCGTTTTATTTCCTTAATCACGCTCAAGGTTCGTGCCCTTACGAAAGCGGTATTCGATGATGGTCGCCGTTCCTTTGCCTTGGGTTTTGCGCACTTCAAAAAATTCACTCAGTTTTTCTACCAGTTTGCTCATCTTGCTTGACCCGTAAGAGCGTGGGTCAAAGTCAGGATGCAAACGTTTGACAATTTGTCCCGCTTCGGAAACTTTTACCCAGCCCTCTTCATCGCGCTGTTTCTCCCAAATTTGGTGCATAATCCTCGCTGCTTCGCGAATGCGCTCTTTGTGTTGGTTGGCTTCGGCTTCTTTTTCTAGCTCTTCTTCGGTTTTGAGGTTTTCGGTGAAGATAAAATCATCGCAGGCGTTGCGAAAGGAAACGGGCGTTTTGCGCTCCCCAATTCCAAAGACGTACACCTCATCTTCCTTAAGACGTGAGGCAAGTTTGGTAAAATCGCTGTCACTTGAGACGAGGGCAAACGCGTCAAATCTGCGTGTGTAGAGCAAGTCCATCGCGTCGATAATCATCGATGTGTCTGTGGCATTTTTTCCTGTCGTGTAGGCAAATTGCTGGACGGGCTGGACGGCAAGTTCATTAAGTAAGTCTTGCCAGTTTTTCAGGTAGCGGCTCGACCAATCCCCATAGGCACGCTTGATGATGATATGCCCATGAGAAGAGAGTTCACTGAGAATTTGTCCGATTTTGCTGAGTTGCGCATTGTCCGCATCGATTAACACGACGATTTTTTTCTGGTTGGCTAAATCTTCCACGGTCTGCCTTTTGGGTAACACTTTATGAAACGCTCAAAAATCCCTGATACTGCTCTAAAAAGCGCTGTATCCCCACAAGTTTAAAGTGCTCCACATCCCACGGATTGTCATCCACAAGCTGATAGAAGTCGCTTTTGAGCACGTACACGCTCGCACGAACGATTTTACCATTGTCCAACACAATATCTTCTGTCTTTCGCAAGTAGTACTCGCCTTCAAACGCGTCAAGGCGTTTGATGTCATCTTCATTCACGTTTAAGTACACCTCACCCAACACCCGCTCGCTTGGCGCCCCTTCAAAAGCAACAGGGTACGTCTCTTTTTTCAAACACCGTCTTCGAAACCCGTGCAAAGTTCCTCGAATGCTTTCGTATTCTCCTTGTACGACCCGTGACCACACCTGTGGAAACATGAGAGAACCGTACGTAAAAACATTAACCATTCCTTGCTCCTTTGCTAAATCTAGGGGCCATTATAGTTAAAAAATCTAAAGACAATGTGAAAGTAACATGTGTTACATGTAAAAGATCGGGGCTATTTTTCTCTTGAATATATCCCTTTGAGTTCCATGTTGAGGGCTCTAGTAGAGATAGTAACTTCCCACAATGAAAGCACCAAGGAAGCACACATCGTCACAAGGCTCAGACCAAACACCTTTGTGCCTAACTCCAAAAACCCAAGCAACATACCAAACATAGAAATAGTACATAATAAAATAGAAACCACGCCAAAAAACTGCATCCAACGGGTTAATTCCAGACGTCTGCGGAGGTTTTCAATCTGCTCCATCACACTCACCTTTTTCTCCTGTTGACTCAACATACGAATCAACGACGCCGTCGCCAAAAAGCGGTTTGTATACGCTAACAACAACAAAGACACTGCTGGGAACAACAATGCAGGTGTTGAAATCTCAATTTGCATGCACCCTCCTTTTAGTCTCTACCACGAAAACCGTTCGTGTGCTTTTTCTAACTCCGCCCAAGGAAGTGGTGGCGAGTAAAAATACCCTTGCGCCAAAAAGCACCCCTCTTCAAGTAAAAATTCTTTTTGCACCGCGTCTTCAACCCCTTCGGCCAAGACTTCCAAACCCAAGCTTTTGCCCAAGGCTAGGATTGCTTTTGTAATCGCCATATCATCCGAGTCATCGGGAATATCTCGGATAAACGAGCGGTCAACTTTGAGCCTATCGAGGGGAAACTGCTTTAAATAACTCAACGAAGAGTACCCGATACCAAAATCATCCACGGCCAAGGTAACCCCAAGTTTTTTCAACTTATCCATCAGCACCCTTGCCACTTTGGGGTTTTGCATGATGTACGTTTCCGTGAGTTCAAGTTCCAAATAATGGGGTGCCAGCCCTGTCTTTTTTGTCACCTCGTCTATTGCTTCATACAAATCATCATGGGTGATTTGTACCGCAGAAATATTCACTGCTGTTTTCCAAGCTGGGCCGCATAAGCCTCGATCCACCCACACTTTGGTTTGCAAACACGCAATCTCCAACAACTGCCGCCCAATGGGAATAATCAGCTTTGTCCCCTCCGAAAGTGGGATAAATTTATCGGGCATAATAATGCCCATGCCCGCATGTTCCCACCGTGCTAATGCCTCCACACCAACCATTTTCCCTGTACGCATGTCAATCTGAGGTTGGTAAAACAGTGTAAATTCTTGCGCATCAATCGCGCGACGCAATTCGTTTTCCATGAGCATTTTTTCAAACAGCGTATGGGTGATTTCCGTTGTGTAAAAGGTGTAAGTATTGCGCCCTGATTCTTTGGCTTTGTACATCGCAGCATCCGCATTTTTAATGAGCGTTTCAATGTCTTTGCCATCATTGGGATAGAGCGAGATTCCAATGCTACATGTAAGGTTAAAATTGCGTTCTTTGACCAAAAAAGCATCCTTAAATAAGTCCAAAATGCGCTTGACCACTTGTTCGAGGTAGAGCAAATCCTCGTATTCTTCTAGCACAATCACAAATTCATCGCCGCCAATGCGCGCGATGGTATCTTTTTCCCGTAGCAACGAACGAAACCGCACCGCCACTTCTTGCAAAATCAAATCCCCTACTGAGTGTCCAAAGGTGTCGTTGATTTCCTTAAACTGGTCAAGGTCGATAAACAACACCGCGATATTAAACTGGTCACGCCTCGCCCACTCAATAGCGTGCTCAAGACGCGCTTCTAAAAGCAGTCGGTTAGGAAGTTTAGTCAACGGATCGTGGTGTGCCATAAACTCTAGTTGCTGTTGGGTTTGCTTCATCAGGGTAATGTCTGAGAAAACCCCAATATAATGCACCACTTCGCCTTGTGTGTCTTTAACCTCGGAAATGGTCAAAAGTTCGGGGAAGTTTTCCCCATTTTTACGCACATTCCACACCTCTCCTTGCCAATATCCTCGGCTTAAAATGCGCTTCCACATGGCTTGGTAAAAAGATTTTTTGTGAACCCCTGAAGAGAGCAAGGTAGGAGGTCTTCCAATCACTTCCTCTGCTTCATAGCCCGTAATCTCCGTAAAGGCGGGGTTTACTGAAGTGATAATTTGGTGTTTGTCCGTTACGATAATCCCCTCGGCTGTGTTTTCAAACACACTTTGGGCCAAGAGTTGCTGTTGTTCTTGTTGACGTTTTTGCGTCATATCGTGTGCAACACCTACAAGACCAATGACTTCATTGTTTTCATTAATCAAAGGAGATTTTCGTACTTCAAGCACGTGAACCGTACCGTCTTCTTTAAACACACTCTCCATAAACGTCATGTGCTGACGGGTTTGAAACACTTTTGCATCCGTCAAAGCACACTGGGCAGAAATCTCCTCAGGGTAAAATGCTTCGGAGGTTTTACCTAAAATCTCCTGGACATCTTGTCCGATAAAATCAAGCCAAGGCTGATTGCCTCCAATATATTCGCACTGGGTATTTTTATAAAAAATAAAATCTTCTACCGAGTTTATCACCGTAGAAAGGAGGTTTTTTTGCGCCATCAGCGCCCTTGCTGCTTCGTAACGTTCAGAAATATCTTGCACAAAACCGACAATGTGTTTCACTTCTCCCGTTTTTGTACGCTGCACGCTCAGCGCCACTTCCACCCAAATATACGTGCCATCTTTTTTTCTGTAGCGTTTTTCGAATTTTTCTTCAGTGTGGTCTGTCTCACTCACCAACCGCGCCCGTACCAAATCGCCTAGAGGAACATCCTCAGAATGGGAAACATCGGCGACATTTTTACCCACAAGCTCCTCTTGTGTGTACCCCAATAATGAAGCGATGTAAGGGTTGACCTCTAAAATAACGCCCTCTTGGGAAATGTACCCAATCCCGATAGCGTGTTGGTTAAAGGTCTCCTCATAAAGGCTTTGGCGCTCTTCCAATGAGTCTTTGATGGAGTCTACTTGCTCAGTGAGTTCAAGGTTGAGTCGATGAATGGCACTAATGTCACTGAGTAACAGCTTAATCACTTTTGTGCCCAAAATCACCGAACAACTCGCGCTAAAGCGGTAAGTTTTTTGATTTAACGTGATGTATTCTTCCACATGGCGGTTTCCTTGGTCAAAGACCCGCAGGGTTTCTTCCCAAAGAGTCTTGGGCAAAAATACGCTCACATCATCATCAATCTGAACGTCCAATTCGTGCTTGGCGCGCTCATTTGCCCAACCAATCACGTACACTTCACCCAAATCCAACACCTCGATCATTAATTCATTCATTTGGTTGTACATCAAACGATTGGACTGGAGCTTTTTTTCTAAAAAATTACTGTAACTTCCTTGAAGATTGCGCAAAATATCGCGGGTTGTCATCACAAAATACGTGGATTGACTTTTGTCAAAAATGGCGATGCGCCGAATGTGTTGTTCCTTAATCACCTCAAGCACATGCTCAATCTCAACGCTAGATTCAAAAAAAGTAAGGGGCGTGTGCATCACATCCTTAAGTGCCATCGAAAACATTTCGGATGTTTGTGCCAAATGCAACACATCACTTTCGGTGACAATCCCTTGGGGTTCGCCTTTTTTTCCTACCAGCACAGAACCAATGTTTTGCCGAGCCATCACTTCGATAGCGGCCCCCAAGGTTTGTTCGGGTTCGAGGGTGATGGCTTCGGTGGCAATGTGCAAAAAATCATACAACTTTGTGCTTGCTTTAAAAATATCTGCCTCAAACTGGTAAATAATCTCTTCTTGGCTGACCGTACCAAGGTACTCTCCGCCATCATTCACCACCACAATACGGCGCAATTTTTGATCGACCATCAACCCAAGCGCGTACTCCAAAGAGCGGTTTCCATTGGCCTTGATAAGTTGGCGCGAACATAAAGAGCACGCTAAGGATTTCATGGTATTTTTTTGGTGCAATAAGCGCAAAATGTCGCGTTCGGTGATGATGCCATAAGGCTTCTTCTCTTGTAACATCACCATGTGATTCACGCCACGGGCATTCATGAGCGCAATAATCTCTTCTACACGTTGTCCACACTCCACCGAATCATTCTTAGGCTGAATAAAATTTTTTAAAATCATTCCACGTTTCCCTTACAACGCCGCATCAAACAACAACGCTTCTTTTACACTCACGTAACGTTCTTCTCCACACAATTCTTTGACAATTTCGAGCGCAAACTCCATCGCCGCGGCAGGACCTGACGCCGTCATAATGTTGTGATCACGCACCACGTTACATGTAGACAAATACCCAGGTGCGTTAATAATCGTATCAAAGGAAGGATAACAGGTGTAGTGATCTTTTAGCACCCCTGCATTCTTTAGCGCCCACGGAGCCGCACAAATAGCGCCAATGTGCTTGTTATCCCTGTCAAACACCTGCAAAAGGTTCATCACCACATCCGATTCTGCCAAATGTTTTGCCCCTGGCATTCCCCCAGGAAGCACCACCATGTCACACACATCAAGCACCACATCACTCAGAAGCATGTCTACATGTAGCGCGATACCATGGGCTCCCACCACCACTTCGCGGTCAAGCCCTGCGCTAATCACCCGTATTTGCGCTCGTCGCAAGACATCGATGAGCGTCACAGCTTCAATCTCTTCAAACCCATTTGCTAAAGGAATGAGTACGGTGCGTTCCATAAGCTTCTCCTTGAAAAATCATGAGGCATTATAACAAGTTCACCTTCCAAACCCGCACTCTTTTGCTACAATTACCTTAGCCAATTTAAAAGGAGTTCCCATGCATGTAGCGATTACGTACTGTACTGTTTGAAAGTTTTACCCCAGAGCTTCCCGGGTGGAAGAAGAATTAAAAGCAGCCTTTCCTGAGATTACCGTTGAACTCATTGAGGGAAGCGGGAGTGTGTTTGATGTTGTGGTGGATGGAACGCGTATTTTTTCAAAAAAAGAAGGTGGACCAGACCAATACCGACGCTTTCCCGAAGAAGGGGAAATTACAACACTCATCAGCCAACTCAAAGCCTAAAAAATCCCTTACATGTAGCTCTTTACATGTAAGGGATTTACCACGTGTTATTTGCTAACGCGCTCTAAATATTCGCCCTTGATGGTATCTACGCGAATCACTTCTCCCTCAAGAACATGAAACGGAATCTGCACCACGGCGCCGCTTTCAAGGGTCGCAGGCTTTTTGCCTCCCTGTGAATCTCCCTTGAAGTTAGGCGGGGTTTCGACGATTTTAAGCTCAACCGTTCCAGGCACTTCTACGTCAATGGCTTGTCCGTTGTGAAATAAAATATCGACCATCATCCCATCAATCATCCACTTAATCACATCTCCCACTTGATCATGGGCAATCCCTACTTGCTCGTAGGATTCGGTGTCCATAAACTGCAACAACTCGCCATCATCGTACAAATACTGCATCTGTTTTTGCACAAGGTTTGGCTGTTCACACTTGTCACCTGCGTGAAATGTTTTTTCAATCACCTTGCTATTGAAATAAGATTTAATCTTGACGCGCACAAAGGCTGCACCCTTACCAGGTTTGACGTGTTGATACTCTGTAATCTTGTACGGTACGCCATTTAGCTCAATTTTGAGCCCTTTTTTCAAGTCTCCCATGGAGTAAGAAGCCATCATCTCTCCTAAAAAATTTTTAAAAGTATAGCCAATTTTTGATTAGAATTTTTGCAAAAGGAGGCGAAGGCCTCCATCAAAGCATTTTTCAAGCCCCTTTTTACAAATACAAATAATCACATATTACATACATATTTACGTATATTAAAACAAGTTATTTAGGATTTATTTACATTTTAATATCTGTTTTATCTATGATATTGTAGAATTACGGAGTTTTTTTACATTAAAAATGTATTTTTTATGTCTAAATACGTACTTTAGGTTGCATAATGAACACTTCTGACATCTTTAATCTCTTGCACACCAGTGTAGAAGCACAGCATTTAGGAAAACGTATCTCCCACAAAGAGATGGCCCACTTGCTTGGCATTTCCATGCGCACCTATCAAGAATGGCGCCTTGGAAATAACGCCCCAAAGGCAGTTAAAGCCGTATTTAAGATGTTGGGTTTATTAAATGATGATGATGTGGTTCGATTGGTTCGGCGAGTAAAAAATGCCCAAAGGGAAATTCAATGACGCATGTCACTATTCAGGAAAAACAAGGGCTTGAAGAATTATTTTTGTGCTTAAGCAAACAACAGCAACGGCGGTGCCCTAAAGCATTTGCAAAAGAGATTCGTGGGAAAATTTTACGTTTTTGGGCCAAGGCACGCCGTAAGAAAAAGGCGGCCTTGGGTCACTAGCTTAGAGGACGGCGTATTCTGCCCAGATGCAGGTGTTAAGAGCGTTTAGTTTTGCCAAGATGTGTTTATCAATGGCTTCATCCACCAAAATCACCGCAAGTGCCATACCGTGCTCGTCTCTTCCGAGTCTAAAGTCTGCGATGTTTACATGGTGTTCGGCCAAAATGGAGCTGATATCCATGATAACCCCAGGAACATCGGAGTTTTTAAAGACAATCATTTTACCCTTGGGTTTAAAGTCGGTTTTAAAGCCGTTGATGTTGACAATGCGCTGTTCGCTCTCGCCAAACACCGTGCCACTAATGCTTGTCATCCCTTTTTCAGTAGTGATTTTTACGGTAATTTTATTGTCATACCCACTTTTTGGCTCTACAATTGCCGAGGTTTTCACCCCTTTTTCCTTCGCCACAAAAGAAGCATTCACGTAATTAATCGTCTCCCCAAGGGATTCGCGAAAGGCGCCTACAAGGGCAAACGTGAGCATTGAGTTGACGTATTTTCCAATATTTCCTTCTGCCTCAAGGCGAATAGACGTAATGGAATGCTTATTAATTTGCGCGGCCATGTGCGACATTTTTTGCAACAACTCCACATAAGGCATCACAAAAGGCGGCAACTCCTCTACCTTAAAGGGAAGGTTTAGCGCATTAGGATAACTCGTTCCCCGAAGTGCTGCTAGGGCTTGTTCGGCCGCTTGAATGGCGATTTTCTCTTGGGATTCAAGGGTGTTTGCACCCAAGTGAGGCGTAACACAGATATTATCAAGGTCAAGTAATGGGTGGTCGGTTGCGGGTTCGTAGGAAAAAACATCGATGGACGCATAGGCCACTTTTCCACTGCGCAAACCGCGTTCAAGGGCTATTTCATTATACAAACCTCCGCGTGCCACGTTGATGAGTCGCACCCCTTTTTTCATGCGTCCAATTTCTTCATCGTCAATGATATTAAGGGTTTCTTTGTTTTTGGGTGTATGAATTGTGATGAAATCGCAGGCCAAAATATCTTCAAAATTTTCCGTGTACGCCATGCCCAAATCGGTCACTTTGGAAGAAGGAATATAAGGATCATACGCCACGATATCCATCTCAAATGCTTTCGCGCGCAACGCCACACGGCTTCCAATATTTCCAAACCCAATGACGCCCAGTTTTTTGCCGCACAACTCTACGCCATACCATTTTTCACGCTTCCAGACACGGTCATTTTTAAGGTGATTGTGGGCTTGCGGTAAGCTTCTTGCTGAGGCCAAAAGGTGCGCCATGGTTAGCTCCACCGCTGCAATCGTATTGGCCGCAGGAACGTTCATGGCAATAATACCGCGTTTACTGCAGGCCTCCAAGTCCACATTGTCCACGCCCACGCCTGCACGCACAAGGGCTTTAAGGTTTGTTGCCGCGTTTAAAAAGGCTTCGTCAATATCCGTAGAACTTCGGGTGATGGCAACGTCGGCCTTATGCATAAGCCCAAGAAGTTCATCTTTGGGAACCTTGACCGCATCAATCACTTCCACGCCCTCTTGCTTTAAAAGTTCAAAGCCTTTGGCGTGAATCGCGTCACATACAATTACCGTTTTCATAACCATGCCTCTTTTACAATGGATTCTATATCGTATTCCTTCAACCGTTTCACCACGGCATCCAACATCTCTTTGCCCTGCGCATTCACATAAATCACGTTACCTTGGCGGTCTTTAACCACACTGTAGGAAAAAGGGAAGGCTTGAAGTGTTTGCATGATGCAAAAATGAGAATAGAGGTCGCTACGTTCGATGACCAATTGAAAGATATGTTCTTTAGGGGGTTTTGCTTCTTCTAGCTCTAACTTAATAAAAAGTTCATTGACAGGAAAGTGGTAATCCAAGGCAGCAGCTTGGGCCATTTTCTGGGCCCAAGAACCACCTTGTCTTGCCGGCTGAGGTGTCTGTTTTTCACTAGGTGCAACGGCCGCCACCTGTGCTGTGGTCTGATTGGCAAACCGAATCAGTGCGATAAACACTGCCGCCAAAAAAAGACTTAACAGCACAAAGGAGGAGAGCAGTATACGTTTACGCATTTCTTAGGACAATTGGTCTTTAAGAATATCTCCCAATGTCATCTTCTCTTCTTTATTAATCTCATTGAGCACTTCGCGCTCTTTCATTTTAGAGAGACGACGAATAGAAAGACGGATGCGGTTCTTTTTTTCATCGATAAAGGCGATAGCTGCCTCAATCTCATCTCCAATGCTCACTTCTTCGGGATTCACAGGACCTAAATCTTCCTTGCGAATAAGTGCATCGACATTTTCTTCAAGCTCAACAAAAATGCCAAACTCTTTTACGTCACGGATCTTACCCATAACGATGTCGCCCGCGCCATGTTTTTTAGCGTACTGCTGCACAGGACTGTCTTGAAGTTCTTTGCGGGAAAGGGAGATTTTTTCACTCTCTTCGTCCACTTTCACAATCTTCACTTCAACTTCATCTCCTACTTTGAAGAGGTCTTTGCATTTTTCATTGCGGTCCCACGAAGCGTCTTCATTGTGAAGCAATCCTTCCACAGAACCCACGCGCACAAAGGCACCAAAGGCAGTGGTTGTTGTCACTTCGCCCATCACAACATCGCCCACTTTAAAGGCAGATTTGAACTCATCAAAAGGCTTGGCAAGCAAGTTTTTCAAAGAGACGCGAAGGCGTCTGTCTTGTGGACTGATTTCAATCACTTCCACGTCTACCACTTGCCCTTCTTCAATGTGGTCTTTTGGGTGTTTAATGTTTTTATCCCAAGAGATTTCAGAAATGTGCAAAAAGCCTTCGATATCATTTCCAAGATCCACAAATGCGCCATACGGCTCAATATTGCTAATGGTAACTTGAATAGCATCGCCCACGTCAAGTGCGTCTTTGATTTCGTCCCAAGGATCAGGCATTGCTGCTTTGATGGAAAGAGAAAGGTGACGTTTTTCTTTGTCGTAGCTAATCGCTTTTACAGGGACCTTATCGCCTTCACTGTAAAGGGTGTTGGGGTTAACGGGACCCTTGTAACTGATTTCGCTGTAGTGCACCAAACCGTCCACGCCGCCGATATCCACGAACATGCCATAGGTCGTAATCTTTTTAATCACGCCTTCAACAACATCGTCTTTTTCCATCAGCTCTTGGATTAAGTCTTTACGTTTCTTGCGGTCATCATCAAGGAGTTTTTTGCGAGAAATCAAGATAGATTCACTCTGAGGATCAATCTTTAAAATACGTGCTTTGATTGATTTTCCTACGAGTGTTTGGGGATCACGCACCGCCGCTTGTGAGCGTGGTAAGAAAAATTCAACACCATCATCATCTTCTGCGATAAAGCCACCGCGGTTTTTACCTACGATTTTTACATCCAAAATGGTCTCGTCTTCTTCTGTGTGCGATTCAATAAACGCTTTTACTTTTTCTTTTTTGAGTGCTTTTTTATGGGAAACCATAGGGCGTTCGTTACGGAAACCTGTCACAACCACTTTAATCATGTCGCCAATTTTATACGTCGGTTTTCCCTCAGCATCTAAAATTTCAGCGATATTAAGGCGGCCTTCAGACTTCTTGCCCACGTCCACTAGTACCATGTCGTCTTTAATTTCAACGATTACACCGTCAACATATGCATCTTTTTCGGTTTCTTTGAAAGATTCCTCAAGCATTGCAGCAAAATCTGCCTCTTCCATTGTCTCTTCATGCTCATTTGCACCCTGTGTTTGAACATTAGTGTTCACCTCAGCCATCACGATCCTTTGTATATTTAAATTTTGTCTTTTGCGTTTGAATGCGAAAAACAGACGAAAAGTCGCTTATTATACTTTAAAATTGCTTATTTTTTCAATAATTTTTTCAATAATCCAATCTGGTGTCGAAGCGCCTGCTGTGATACCGCATAATTGCTTACCTTCAAACCACGTTTTCTCCAACTCACGCTCGCTTTCAATCAAATAACTGTCAAAGCAAAACTCTTTAGAAATATGCAATAACTGCTTGGTATTGGAGGAGTTTTTGCCTCCTATGATGACCATGACGTCAGCTTCTTTGGAAAGTTCCCTTGCAGCATCTTGGTTTTCAAAGGTGGCGTTACAAATGGTGTTAAATACCCGCACTTCCTTGTAGTGAGAAATGAGATAACTCACGATTTCTTTGAATTCTTCCACTTTGCGTGTGGTTTGTGAGACCACCGCCACCCGCGAGCCAAGTTTTAAGGTGGCCAATTCGCTTACATGTAAGACCACATGCACTTCGCCACTGGCGTAACTTTTTACCCCTTTAACCTCAGGGTGTGCTTCGTCTCCAAAGATAACGATGTCGTACCCTTCTTTGCTCATTTTCTCGCAAATCTTTTGAGGTTTGGTAACGTAAGGGCAGGTAGCGTCGATAATGTCGACTTTTTTATCTTTCAAAAACTGGAGGTCTTGCTTGGGAATACCGTGGGTACGAATGATGGCTTTTTGCGTGTCTGAAACGTGGGTGATGTCTTCAAGGGTTTCTACGTTGAAGTTTTTTTTGAGGCGTAAAATTTCTTCGTTGTTGTGAATCAATGGCCCGATGGTAGAAGCATTTTGCGCGCTCTCGGCAATCTTAATAGCCCGCTTGACCCCAAAACAAAATCCGTAGTTTTTGGCCAATTTAATCTTCACGGGCATCTCCTATGCTTTGCAATAACGTGAGGAAGTTTGGAAAAGAAGTTGCTATGCAGGCCGTGTCGTCGATCTCCATGCCACACACCAACCCTGCGATAGCAAAACTCATCGCGATGCGGTGGTCGCCAAAACTTGTGACCTTAGCAGACTGCAAAGTCCCGCCAGTCACTTCAAATCCATCTTCAAACTCATGGACTTCTATGCCGCATTGGCGCAAGTTGGTCACGGTGGTTGCGATGCGGTCGCTTTCTTTGACGCGCAACTCTTTAGCACCAGAAATCTTACTTACACCACTCGCGCACGCAAAAGCAATCCCAAGAGCAGGGATTTCATCAATCAGCCACGCAATGTTTTCACTCACCTCCACAGCATGAAGTGGGGCATAAGAAACGCGAATATCGCCGATGGACTCATAGGTTTCATCTGTAACTGTGTATTCAATCTGTGTACCCATGCGCTCAAGCACTTTAAACGCTTCGATGCGGGTAGGGTTTAGCAGCACGTGTTTCAGTACCACGCAACTTCCTGGCACGATGGCTGCGGCAAGGGCAAAGAAATAAGCGCTAGAAGGGTCTGAAGGAACAGTAATGTCTAATGGTTTTAGGGGAGATTGGGGCGGATAAACCTTTACATGTAAGCCCTCTCGCTCAATCTGAACACCCATGCCCGCAAGCATTTTTTCCGTATGGTCACGGCTAAGTTCTGGCTCCCAAAACTGGCTGGGCGCCTCAGACGTCAAGGCTGCTAATAATAAAGCGCTTTTCACTTGCGCCGAAGCGATAGGACTTTGGTAGGTAAACGCGCTTAAGTGCTTACCACGAATGGCGATGGGGGAAAAATCGCCATTTTTACGCCCATCAATCTGCGCGCCAATGCTACGCAAAGGATCCGCCACGCGCCGCATGGGGCGTCCTGCAAGATAAGGGTCACCGTGCAGAACAAAAAACCCTTCGCGGGCTGCTAAGAAGCCCATCAAAAGCCGCATCGCCGTTCCAGAATTGCCGCAATCTAGCACAACAGGTGGTTCCAAAAGTGCCACAGGCGGGGTGATAACCATCGCACCTTCATTTTCTTCTACGGTGGCGCCAAGTTGCTTCACAATTTCCAAGGTACATAGCGTGTCTTCACCTTGAAGGTAGTTGCGCACGCGTGAAGGTTGGTCGCTTAAAAGGGAAAAAATAGCACACCGATGAGAGATGGACTTATCAGGAGCTATGGCTTCGATGTGGCGAGAAAAGGGCGCAGCTGGCTTAATGCGGTAGGTTTTCATCGCATTCCGATACCTAGGGTTTCATTGAGGGTTTTGAGCACAGCGTCGATGGCATCATTGATCTCTTTTTCTTCCAAAGTGCGCTCAGCATGCTGAAACAACAGTTTAATGGTCAAGCTCACATTCTCCCCAAGTTCCGCGCTCTCAAAACGGTCGATGGGATAGCATTGGCTTAAATTTGCAATCTTGGCTTCTTCGATACATAACCGAATGCGTTGGTACGACAGGGTGCGTGGAATCAGTAAACTCAAATCTCGACTCGAAGAGGGAAATTTAGAATACTCCGAAGCAATAACACGCTCTTTTGCCAATCCGTCCACGTCCAACTCAGCGATATACGTACGAGGCAAGTCAAAATCTTTTTCTACTTGCGCATGCACTCTTGCTAAAAACCCCACGCACACGTCGCCAACCATCACATTGGCGTATTCGTAAGGACTGGTTAACTTGTTGGTTGGCGTAGCCGCTTCAAGGCGCATGTGTCCGATGACTTGGGAGATTTTGGAAGCAAAGTTCATGAGCGTGATGGGGCTTGGTTTGCCGTGGTTTGGCAACGCCGCCTCTTCACTCTCTCCACTAAAGACAAATCCTAACTTTGTTGTTTCATCGCGACTGCGGTCAAACACACGTCCAAGCTCAAACAACGGCACCCGCTTTCTACCATTTTTAATGTTTTTGCTTGCCGATTCGAGCAAATGCAAAACCAGTGTGGCACGCATGGTGTTGAGTTCATTGGTGATGGGATTGGAAAGCTCACGCTTTTTATACACCCCATTAATCCCGTAATGCTCTTGTTTTTTTTGTTCATCAAACAAATAATGCACGCTTTCAAAGAAGCCAACCGCGGCAGCTTTTTGGCGCAAAGCGGTGCGAAGTTTGTAGTGTTCGTAAGCGGCGTTGGCGCGGGATTTTTCCGCAAAGACAAAAGGCTTGGCAGTAATGTTATCAATACCAACCATGCGCACAATTTCTTCACACACGTCTTGCGTATTGACCACATCGTGACGAAACGCAGGAACGCTGACGTGCATCACTTCTTGTTCGACCTTTACATGTACGTCAAATCCAAGGCGTTTTAAGATGTCAACCACGCGATTTTTAGGGATTTCTTGGCCAATCATCGCGCACAACTCTTCTAGGGATAAAATCACCATCTTGGGCTTGTGCTCTTTAGTGAGTTTTTGCGATCCCGCGTATAAAGAAACACCTTTTTCTTTGTGAAGAAGTGTCCACAAGTACTCCACACCCAGCTCAAGTTCGGGCTCACTGCCTCTTGCAGAACGGTACAAGTGCTTATCAGAGCTCAATGTTTTATTTTGTGCCCCCAGTGCGGCCATGGATTCGGGCGATGAAAAGTTTGCTTCAACAATCACAATTTTGCTCTCATTGGTTGTGCGGCACGTGCTCTCTTGGGAAAAGCCCACATACGCCACACGTCCATGAGCACCAAACACGGCGTCTAGGCCGTTACTGTCTTTTTTAAGTTGAATGGTTGCTTTTTCTTTAGTGTCCACAAAACAAGTGTAATCGTATGCGCGCATCAACACACCCGTAGCGTATGTGGCGTACTCTAGCACGCGCTCTATGTCGCTTCCAAACTTTGCTTCCACTTGCGCTAGTCGCAGTTCCATTAAAACGTTGGGCTTGATGGCCTGTTTTTCAAAGGCTTTGTACACAAACGAGCCTTCGAGTTTGTCTTCTGCGTGCAAAGAAAGAATCCGTCCGATGCCTAGTAGATTATCTTCTTCTTCAATCGCCTTATGCTGAGCCAAAGGGCGTTTTAAGGCCACTGCCAAGTCTCTTGCCACCCCTCGAATACTCAAACAATCTCCACGGTTTGGCGTCAACCCAATCTCAATCACATCATCATTAAGCGCTTCCATTTCGCACAAAGGCTGACCAAGTTCTAGCGGGCCAACGCTTTCATCAAGCACCATAATGCCCTCGTTGATCTTAGGCAAACCAAGCTCGGTAGAAGAACAAATCATCCCGTTGGAGTCGATGCCACGCAACCGTGTCGGAGCAATCTCCAAACCTCCAGGCAAAATACACCCTTCAAGAGCCACAGCTACCCACTGCCCTTGTGCCACATTGGCCGCGCCACAGACAATCTGAAGCGGCTCTTTTTGACCCACGTTCACAAGGCATACATTCAATTTTTGTGCATCAGGATGGGGCGTTTTTGACACCACGTGCCCCACAACCACTTTCTCAGGAATACGCTGTTCTACCAAACCATCCACTTCTAAACCAATAGCATTGAGTGTTTCACATACGGTTTGTGTTGAAATCCCTTCAAGCTCAATCCACTCATTAAGCCACGCTCGTGTTACTATCATCTAAACTGCTCCAATAATCGCAAATCGCCCTCAAAGAGTGAACGTAAATCTGGTATTTGGTGAAGCAACATCGCAAAGCGTTCCACCCCCAAACCAAAGGCATAACCACTCACATTTTCATACCCGACCGCTTTAAATACATTAGAATCCACAACGCCACACCCCAGGACTTCAAGCCAACCTGTGTGCGAACATACGCGGCACCCTTCGCCTTTACAGAAAATGCAGCTGATGTCCACTTCGGCACTAGGTTCTGTGAAAGGAAAGAAGCTAGGACGAAACCGCACGGTCACATCACCAAACATGTGCTTCAAAAAGTCTTCAAGGATAAACTTCAAATTTGCAAAGGAAACCTTACCAACCTCGTCCACCACCAACCCTTCTACCTGGTGAAACATAGGGGTGTGCGTAAGGTCAAAGTCCCGTCGAAACACAGAACCTGGGCAAATCATGCGAATAGGGGGTTTTTGGGACAGCATTGTGCGCACTTGCACGGGGGAAGTGTGGGTGCGTAGCAACATGCCATCGTCAAAATAAAAAGTGTCTTGCATGTCGCGTGCAGGATGATGTTTGGGAAGATTAAGGGCTTCAAAGTTGTGAAAATCATCTTCCACCAATGGCCCTTCTTCGATGGAAAAATTCATCCCCACGAAATAATCAATAATCTTATTCATGGTTTCCATCACAGGGTGCAAGGCACCCGCGCCCAACGTCGTACTAAAAAGCGCCACGTCTACTGCATCTTTTTGCATCACTTCGTCTATTTTTCCACGCTCCAACACTTCTTTTTTTTCTGCCAAGAGGGTTGTGAACTTTTCTTTGGTTTCATTAAGGGTGCTAGCAACCTGTTTTTTCTCTTCCCCTTGAAGGGTTTTGAGGTTTGCAAATGCTTCGGTAAAATAGCCTTTTTTTCCAAAGACCAAGAGTCGAATTTTTTCTAATTCATCAAGCGAATGGCACTTGGCTATTGCTTTTTCTAGCTTTTCCAACGGTTCTGCCTTCTTAAATTTTTGAAGTGATTGTAGTCAACTTTTGATTATAAACGTGTTAAAAGCCCAAAAGAGGGTGAAATATTGCCTTAAAAGCCTTACATGTAAAGGTTATTATTTTTTCAAACTGAGAGAAAATGAAGGCTTTTCTTGCTATACTCGACCTTCATTATTTTACCAAAAGGAGCGTTTTATGCGTGAAGTTACAGTCTTTGAGCGCATTGTTTCAGGAGAACTTCCCTGCAACAAAGTGATGGAAAATGAGCACTTTTTAGCCTTTCACGACATCAACCCAAAAGCACCCATTCATATTCTGATTATCCCTAAAAAACATGTGAAAAATTTTCAAGAAGTAGACCCAAAAACGATGGAAGCCATGACGCCTTTTATTCATGAGGTTGCTTCTTTGCTAGGCTTGGATGATTCGGGGTATCGGCTGATTACTAACAACGGGGAAGACGGTGGTCAAGAAGTACCCCATTTGCATTTCCACCTCTTAGGCGGAACCAAGCTCGCATGGGGTCATTTTACGGACGCAAATCCAAAGGGAAGCCTCTAGGCCTCCCTTTCTTTTAACCACGTTTCCATGTGGGAAAGCTGCTCTAAGGTACGTTTTGTGGCCGTTCCGCCCTCAGAACTTCTGGCATTCATGGAAGCTTCAAGAGGCAAACACCCTAGTACGTCTTCTTTAATCCGCCCGTCAATACTCACAAGCTCTTTAAAAGAAAGCTCCGATACATCGCACCCTATCTCTTCTGCTCTTGCTACCGCACGACCCGTGATGTGGTGGGCTTCGCGGAAGGGAATATTGCATGAACGCACAAGGTAATCTGCCAAATCCGTAGCGCTTAAGTGCCCTACTTTGCACGCGGAAAGCATTTTATCTGTGTTGATGGTCAAGGTTGCCATGGCAGCGGTTAAAATTTGTAAAGAAATCGTCGCGGTTTGAACGCTATCAAACACCCCCTCTTTGTCCTCTTGCATATCTTTGTTATAGGCTAAAGGTAAGCCTTTTAAAACCGTCAACAGCCCCATGAGGTTTCCATACACCCGACCCGATTTTCCCCGCAATAATTCAGGCACATCTGGGTTCTTTTTTTGGGGCATAATCGAACTTCCCGTGGAGTATTCATCGCTAAAGGTCACGAACCGAAACTCTGAACTTGACCACAAAATAAGCTCTTCAGAAAGACGTGAAATGTGCATCATCATCGTCGCGATATTAAACAAAATCTCCAAGGCAAAATCGCGGTCGCTTACCGTATCAAGGCAGTTTGGCGTCACGCCTTCAAAGCCCAAAAGTTTGGCGGTGAGTTGCCTGTCCACAAGGTGAGGCGTTCCTGCCAACGCGGCACACCCAAGAGGCAAAAGATTGTTGCGTTTGTAGGATTCTTCAAAGCGTTCGATATCGCGCTTAAACATGTACATGTAAGCCAAAAGATGAAAGCCAAAGTTAATGGGTTGGGCATGTTGCAAATGGGTCATACCTGGCATTAAGGTTTGTGTATGTTCTTTGGCAATAGCCAACAAGGTCTGAATCAACGCATCAAGGTGTCCGATGAGTGCGCGGTTACTTCGCAAAACATACAGGCGAAAATCCAGTGCCACTTGGTCGTTGCGACTGCGTGCCGTGTGGAGTTTTCCTCCCACATCGCCCACGAGTTCCGTCAAGCGTTTTTCAACGGCCATGTGGATATCTTCGTCTTCAATTACAAACTCAAATTCCCCTGCCTCAATCTCTTCGCGCACCTTTGCCAAACCTTCGCATAAAATACGCGCTTCTTCTTGGGTTAAAATCCCCTGTGCGCCCAGCATGGTAGCGTGCGCCATAGACCCTTCGATGTCTTCTTTGTACAAAAGTTTATCAAAAGGCAACGACGCGTTAAATTCATCTAATAATTTTGCCGCCCCTTGCTTGAAACGACCCGACCACATTTTTGACATAGTTCTTCCCTTGTGTTAAATACTTGGACCCGCCGCGGAATAATCATGTTCTGCGTCTTCGGTGAGGTATTTTTGAAAATTATGGGCAAACATGCCTGCTAGGTGGATTCTTCCTTCGTCGTAGCGCGCCTTATTTCCCCAGGTATTTTTAGGATTTAACAGTTGCGTTTCTACCCCATCAAGTTGTTTGGGGATTTGCAAATCAAATACGGGAAAGTTCTCAAACTGGGCGTTATTAATACTACCGTCTAAAATAGCGTTAATACACGCTCTGGTTGCTTTGATGCTCATGCGTTTACCGATGCCATAAGGGCCGCCAGTCCATCCGGTGTTAAGCAAAAAGACATTCACGTTGTGTTTTTTGATTTTTTCACCTAGTAATGTGGCGTATTTGGTAGGGTGCAAGGGCAAAAAGGCTTCGCCAAAACATGCACTAAAGGTAGCAACAGGCTCAGTAATGCCCCGTTCCGTCCCCGCAACTTTAGCCGTATAGCCACTTAAAAAATAATACATCGCTTGTTCGCTTGTTAGCTTGGACACGGGAGGTAAAATTCCAAAAGCATCGGCAGTGAGGAAGATGATGTTTTGTGGATGCCCTGCTTGTAACGAAGGTTCGTGATTTTGAATGTGGTAAATAGGATAAGAAACGCGGGTATTTTCTGTCTTTGAACCATCAGAATAGTCCACTTTTCCCGCCGCGTCCGCCACAACATTTTCCAACAGTGCATCTTTTTTGATAGCACCAAAAATCTCTGGTTCGCTCTCAGAGTCCAAATTAATGCACTTCGCATAGCATCCGCCCTCAAAGTTAAACACTCCTTCTTCGTCCCATCCATGCTCATCGTCTCCAATCAAGCGCCGATGTGGGTCAGTGGAAAGGGTTGTTTTGCCTGTTCCAGAAAGTCCGAAGAAAAGAGCAACATCCCCCGCTTTGCCCACATTTGCCGAGCAATGCATGGAAAGTTTCCCTTCCAAAGGTAGCCAATAATTCATCATGGAGAAAATACCTTTTTTCATCTCACCACCGTACCACGTGCCGCCGATGATAGCAATATTTTCTTCGATGTTAAACACCACAAATACGTCTGAATGCAGCCCATGTTTTTTAAAATCCGCATTCACGCATTTACACGCGTTGTAGACCGTAAAATCAGGGCTAAATCCCTCAAGCTCTGCCGCTTCGGGACGAATGAACATATTTTTTACAAAATGCGCCTGCCACGCAACTTCTGTTACAAAACGCACTTTCTTACGACTCGCCAAGCTTCCCCCGCAAAAGGCATCTTGCACGTAAATATTTTTATGGGAAAGTTGCTGCTTTACCTTGGTAAAAAGCTCTTCAAAAACCGCCTTAGAAACTGCTTGATTGATATTTCCCCACGCAATATGCTCTTTGGATGGGCTTTGTTTTACAAAGTATTTATCCTTTGGGCTACGGCCCGTAAAAATACCTGTGTCCACCATGAAAGTGTCATTGTCTGTACGCCACCCCTCATCCTTCGCCACTTCATGCTCAAAAAGCGTCGCGTAATCCAAGTTGTAGTAAACCGTCTTTATGCCCTCTAATCCTAGTTCTTCTAGTCCATTAATTGTTGACATTACCCTATCCTCGTTCGTACACTTATTTAAAAATAGACAACAGTACGCCCGCTGCGACCGCCGAACCAATAACACCCGAAACATTAGGACCCATCGCATGCATTAACAATACATTGCTAGGGTCCTCTTTCATGCCCTCTTTATTTGCCACCCGCGCCGCCATAGGAACAGCACTGACTCCCGCTGCACCAATGAGCGGGTTGATTTTATCTTTCGTAAACAGGTTCATCACCTTTGCCATCAAAATACCCGCTGCAGTGCCCATCGCAAACGCAATCAAGCCTAAAATCAAAATCCCTAGCGTCTCAGGCGCCAAAAACTTATCTGCGTCAAGCTTAGATCCCACCGCAAGGCCAATGAAAATGGTCACGATGTTAATCAGTGCATTTTGCAAGGTATCCGAAAGTCGCTGCACGACACCTGATTCTTTCACAAGGTTACCAAAAGCAAGTGCCCCAATCAAGGGAGTCGCATCGGGCAATACCAACAAAGAAAGCAACACAATACTAATAGGAAAAATTATCTTTTCTAGCCGTGAGACTTCGCGCAATTGCACCATTTTAATCTTGCGCTCCGCCTTGGTAGTAAGTGCGCGCATAATAGGCGGCTGAATCACTGGCACAAGGGCCATGTATGAATAGGCCGCTACCGCCACCGCCCCTAAAAGATCAGGAGCAAGTTTAGAAGTGATAAAAATGGCCGTAGGCCCATCAGCACCCCCAATGATGCCAATAGCCGCCGCATCTTGTAAGGAAAAATTCACCACGGAAGTATACTGGCTTAGCGCCACAGCACCCACTAGTGCTCCAAAGATACCAAACTGCGCCGCCGCACCCAAAAGGGCAGTTTTGGGGTTTGAGAGCAAGGGACCAAAATCTGTCATGGCGCCCACGCCCATAAAAATAAGCAAGGGAAACAAGCCATTGGCAATGCCCGCGTCGTAGATGATGCCCAAGAAACCATTTGGTCCCGCAATCTCCGCAATGGGCACGTTAGCCAAAAACCCACCAAACCCGATGGGCAAGAGCAGTAATGGCTCAAACTTTTTCGCAATAGCAAGGTAAAAAAGAATGAAAGAAATCACAATCATAATAAGCCGTCCCCAGGTCTGGGTAAACACGCTCAACTCATGCCCTGTCGAATCCCTTAGCCCTTCTTGTGGGTTTATAAAAGCATACACCCCCGTGGACTCGTAAAAACTCTTAAACAGCTCACCGATGTCCTTAGAGTGGTACTCTTTTTGCTCCTGAGGAGCCGCGGGAGCTTGCGCGGCGTTCCCATACAGGGGCATCCAAGCCAAAAACATCACAACTAAAAACGTTTTAAGTGCTGATTTCATCATGGGTTACTCTACAAAACCACAAGAATCTGGCCATTTTCAACCGTTTGGCCCTCGGCAATCTTCACGTGACTCACGATCCCAGCACACGGAGAAGGAATCTCGATTTCCATCTTCATGGCTTCTAAGATGACAATCACTTCGCCTTCGTTCACGCTTTGGCCTTCTTTGACAAGGAGTTTAAAAACAGATCCTGGCAAGCTTGCACGCACTTCAGTGCCTGAGGAGGCAACGGCGGGTACTAAAGCCGCAACAGGCGGCACCGGTGCGATGGACGTGATATTCACGTCTGCCCCCTCCGCCACTTGAACAGCGTAGGATTTACCATTGACCATCACCGTATACGCACAAGGACCTTGTCCTGTAGCACTAGGTTCCACTGCCGCTTTTGACCCTGCGGGAGAGTTTTTGCGCACGCTGGCTTTGGCTTCTCCTTTTAAAAAGGCGATGCCTTTTTCTTTACATGCTGCGGCGATGAAAAGATTTTCTTCTGTCGCTTCTAGGCCTGCGGCTTCAAGAATCTTGCGTGTGTATGCCAAAGATTTAGTTTCGTCTTTGTCTGCTAAGTCAATGGCGTGTTCGACAGTTGGTTCAAGTTTGAGTTGCTCTGCGGCAAGTTTTACCACCGAATCATCGGGCGCAACAGGGGTTTTTCCAAAATAGCCAAGTACCATTTTGCCGTACCCATCTGCAATCTTTTTCCAGGGTCCAAACATCACGTTGTTAAACGCTTGTTGGAAATAAAACTGCGACACAGGCGTCACGCTTGTGCCATACCCGCCTTTTTCCACCACTTCACGCATGGCTTTAATGACTTCAGGGAATTTATCCAAGATGTTATTATCGCGCATCATTTGCGTGTTGGCCGTCAATGCGCCACCGGGCATGGGTGAAAAAGGAATAAGTGGCGAAACTTGTACCGCTTCAGGAGGCATAAAATAGTCTTTCAAGCACCCTTGTAGCACTTCTTCGTAGGTGAGGATTTTTTCCACATCCAAGCCACCCAAGTCGTAAGGCTTGCCCTTTACTGCGTGGAGCATAGTGAGAATGTCAGGCTGGCTTGTGCCGCCGCTCACAGGGGCTGCGGCCAAGTCGATACCATCCACGCCCGCTTCCAGCGCGGCCAAATAACACGCCACGCTCACCCCTGCTGTTTCATGGGTATGAAGCCTTACATGTACAGATTCTGGCAAAAGTTTTTTGGCCATTTTAATGGTTTCGTACACTTTTTGAGGACTTGATGTTCCGCTTGCATCTTTAAAACAGATGCTATCATAAGGAATCTCTGCGTCCAAAATCTCACGCAACGTGCGCTCATAAAACGCCACATCGTGCGCGCCCACACATCCTGGAGGAAGATCCATGAGTGTCACCACGATTTCGTGCTTTAGCCCGTAGTGTGCGATGCGTTCACCGCTGTATTTGAGGTTTTCAACGTCATTGAGTGCATCAAAATTTCGGATGGTCGTTGTGCCGTGCTTTTTAAAAAGCTTTGCATGCAAATCAACAATTTCCTTGCTTCCTGTGTCTAGGGTCACGGTATTGACCCCACGTGACAAGGTTTGAAGGTTTGCATCTTTACCCACAACTTCACGAAATTTATCCATCATCTCAAAGGCGTTTTCATTGAGGTAGAAAAAAAGGCTTTGAAAGCGCGCGCCCCCACCAAACTCAAAATGTGTGATTCCTGCCTCTTTTGCTGCAGCCACAGCGGGCATGAAATCGTCCATAAGGACCCTGCCACCATAAACGGATTGAAAGCCGTCTCGAAATGTCGTGTCCATAATATCGATGAATTTTTTTGCCATGATTGCCCTTTTCTAAACGTTTAGTGACGTTGTTGGTTACGAAATGTTTGGATCGCTGCGGAAATCACCGCTACAAGCGTGGTTTCATCGGATGAAGATGAGGAAGCACTCCCTGAGGTGTGCGGTTTGGGAGTAGGTTTTTGAGGAAAGAACGTTGTTAGGATGGCCGATTGCACGTACAGCAACGCCACCATCAGCATCAGGAATAAAAACACGGTCGTGATTCCAAGGACCATGAACTTTAGCCCCTCTGCAACGAGATTGATTTCCATGCCAGAAGCCTTTTTTGTGAGAACATTTTTAGCGTGGTTGCTAAATGGCGGTTATTCTAACATGTCTTTTATTAAAAAAAACCAAGCCACGCGGGTGGGTGGCTTGGCGAGGAAAGCCTTACATGTAACGGTTATCGTACTTACATGTAAAAGGTATTATTGTGTGCAACGGTCTACCAAATATAAGATATTGCGATAGGCAAGTCCGCTGTGTTCGCTTAGGCCAATTTCGCAGGTTTTGTTGGTCGAAAAGGCCAAGGTTGTGCCCGCAGGAATGTTGGCCTTAAGGTCGCGCAAGGCTGAAGCGTTGAGCTCAGGAAAGGTAAAACCGCGGTCTCCTGCAAACCCACAACACTGTACGTCTGCGGGTACATGTACTTGGGTGGAGCACAATTTAGCCACCTCAACAAACTTATCGACTAGGCCCATTTTTCGGGTCGAACAAATAGCATGCACTACCACAGGCTCGTCGATTTTTGTAAAAGTAAGCTTGTCTTTTAGGTGGGTCAATACAAATTCAATGGGGTCAAGCATCACCAAATCAGGCGAGAAGTTTTCACGCCCCGTTTTACTGCATGAGGTCATGTCGCACACGATAGGATACGCGCCATTGTTGCTTGCTGCACGCAAGGTGTCCTCTAGCTCTTTGTTTTTGCGTTTGCCTTCTTTGACATACCCTTTGCTTAAAAAGGCTTGGCCACAGCACAGTTCGCCCACGCCCCTAGGAATCACCACCTCAAACCCTGCCCGCTCCAACAGCCCAATCACCACTTCATGAATCGTCGCTTCTTCTTTTTGGGGTTTTGGATTGCCCAAAGAGCGGTTAATGCACGAAGAAAAATAGACCACTTTTGGCGCATTGGGCCTAGATTGGGTTTTAGGCTTAAAGGAAACGCCGCCTGTGAGGCTAGGCGTCCATAAAGGAAGGGCATTGTTGGTCACTTTTCGAGCGCCCTTGCTTAAAGACGTCATGACGCCATCGCCCAAGACCGAACTCACGCCCTTAACAACACTAAGCGTCACGTTCATAGCACCCAATACTCCTCCAAAATGCGAGCCGATAAAGCCTGCTGTTTTGGCGGCAAATTCTCCGATTTGAGCGGTGCGTAACTCTTTGGTCAGATTGCCTGTATTTATCCCAACAGGACAAGAAAGGGAACACAAGGAACAAGTGGCGCAGGTTTCTATGCCATCATACTGATAAGCTGCCTTAAAGGCTCTATACCCTTCCATGTCCAAATCGCTTTTGAGCTTTGAAAGGTGGCGATTGGCCACAATGCGTTGGCGCGGCGTAAAAGTGATGACGTTGGAAGGGCACACAGGCTCACAAAAACCACACTCGATGCATTTATCCACAAGAGGATGGGTTGCAGGCATAAATTTGAAATTTTTTAAATGCACCTTGGGGTCTTCGTTTAGAATAACGCCAGGATTTAGCAGTCCATTGGGGTCAAAAAGGGCTTTAATTTCCTTCATGAGCGCATACGCATCTGTTCCCCACTCCAACTCCACAAACGGGGCCATGTTGCGCCCTGTACCGTGTTCTGCTTTGAGGCTTCCTTGGTATTTGGTTGCCACTTGGTCGGCTATTTCTTGCATAAAGGCTTCGTAGCGTTCTACCTCTTTGGGATCATCAAAGGCTTGGGTAAAGACGAAGTGCAAGTTGCTATCAAGGGCGTGGCCAAAGATGAGCGCTTCGCTATAGCCGTATTTTTTAAACAATCCTTGAAGCTCCAAGGTCGCATCCGCTAAAGACTCGATAGGATAGGCCACATCTTCGATGATGACAGTAGTGCCCGTTTCACGCACAGCACCCACCGCAGGAAAGAGTCCTTTTCGAATCTTCCAGTAGGAGGTGTATTCTGCAACGTCTTTAGTAAAATGCAGTGGCATTTCAGGTGTAATGTGTTGGAGTTTTTCTAGGATGGTTGCGATGTTTTTATCCAAGGTTTCACCATCTTTTGCCCTCGTTTCCACCAGCACAGCCGTGGCAGTTTCACTCAGTGTTTTCAAAAACGACGGCATGCCTTCTTTGTTTTCTACACTGCGCAACCCCGCTCTGTCCATCAACTCCGCCGCATCCACTTCTGCATTCTCCACCCGTGTTCTACACTGGGTTTTCAGGACGATAATCGCGTCACAGGCATCTTTGATGTTTTTGAAAATCATCAAAGCACTGGCTTTGTCTTTGTACTCAGGGACGGTTTTAAAGGTGATTTCTTTGATAAACCCCAGGGTTCCTTCGCTACCTATCATCAGGTGCTGGATGATTTCAAAAGGGTCTTCAAAATCCACCAAGGCATTTAAACTGTAGCCACAGGTGTTTTTGATTTTGAATTTGCGGTTAATTTTATCGCGCAAAGGAGTGTTTTCATTGACCTTGCGTGCTAGTGCTGCGATGCCTTCCACTAGTTCAGGATGGCTTTTTGCAAAGGTATCCTTGCTTTCTTGCGACCCCGTATCAAGCTCTGAGCCATCATGAAACACAATTTGCATGGTGTGCAAGGTTTTGTACGAATTGTCTGCAATGCCACAGCACATGCCACTGGCATTATTAGCCGCAATGCCGCCAATCATCGCCGAACCAATGGACGCAGGATCGGGTCCAATTTTTTTCCCATAGGGAAGCAATTTTTCGTTCACTGACGTGCCTAAAACCGAAGGCTCCATGGTGACAAGTGTGCCTTCGTTCTTTACATGTATCTTTTTCCAATCACGAGACGTGATAAGCAAAATAGAATCAGTGATGGCTTGCCCAGAAAGACTTGTTCCAGCTGCCCTAAACACCACAGGCAAATGGCGCGCGGCCGCTTCTTTAAGCACCGTACTCACTTCTTGCGCATTTTGGGCAAAAATAACAATCTTGGGAATTAGCCGATAAAACGAAGCGTCCGTGCCATATGCGATGGTATGTAACGGGTCCGTAAAAAGACGGTTAGTGGGGATGGTCTGGGAAATAACGGCATGAAAATCACGATAAGGGCCTGTCATGGGGTATCCTTTGGGGCAGAGTTATGGAGTGAATTCACTCATTGTACAGGGTTGGCATAATATCTAAATGATAATACACCAACCCTGAAACATCACTGCATTACACTGATACCAAACCACTCAGGATAGAACATTAAAACCGTCAATACAGCAATCTGAATCAAAATAAAAGGAATCACCCCACGGTAGATATGCACCGTTCTCACCTCAGGAGGTGAGACGCCTTTGAGGTAAAAAAGACTAAACCCAAAAGGCGGTGTTAAAAACGACGTTTGTAAATTCATAGCAATCAAAATGGCAAACCACACAGGGTTAATGCCAATGGCATCGGCGATAGGTACCAAAATAGGAACGATGATGTAAGAAATTTCCACAAAATCGATAAAGAAGCCAAGGATTAAAATGGCAATCATGGACAAAATAACAAAACCCCATTTTTCACCGGGCAATCCTAGCATAAATTCTTCTACAATTTCCTCTCCGCCCGTGTACGAAAACACCATGGAAAATGCCGTCGCACCGATTAGAATACCAAAAACCATAGCGGTAATTTTGACCGTTTCAAGAGCCGCTTCGTGGAGCATCGCAAAGGAAAAAGTGCGGTACAAAAGAGCAAGCCCTACCGCGCCAATACAGCCTACTGCGGAAGACTCCGTGGGCGTAGCAATGCCTGCAAAAATAGACCCAAGTACCATAATAATAAGCACCAATGGAGGAATGACAGCAAGCAATGCATTGAAAATTTGTTTCATCTTGCTCTCACTGCTCACAATCGTAATAGGCGGGGCAAGTTCTTTTTTAAAAAACGCAATCACCAAAATGAAAAGCACGTAAGCGCCCACGAGTGCAAGACCTGGGAAAAGTGCAGCTTTAAACAAATCGCCCACAGGCACTTGAAACACGTCGCCTAAAATAATCAAGACAATAGAAGGAGGGATAATCTGACCCAAGGTTCCTGCGGCACAAATGGTTCCCGTGGCGAGCTCTTTGCTGTAGCCGTATTTGAGCATGACAGGCAAAGAGATAACGCCCATCGCCACCACACTTGCCCCAACCACGCCCGTGGAAGCCGCCAAAAGCGCTCCTACAAGCACTGTGCTAATAGCAATGCCGCCGCGAATTTCTCCGAACAAAAAGCCCATAGACTCCAACAAGCGTTCGGCCAACTTTGTTTTTTGAAGCACGATACCCATAAACACAAAAAGTGGTACAGCCATTAAGATGGTGTTTTGCATAATAGAAAAAATACGAAAGGGCATAAATCCAAACATATCCTTGCCGATGCCAAAACCCTCTGCAATGGTGCCGCCATAGTGCAACGACTCCACCACGCCACCAATCATCGCAAAAAATACCGACACTGCCCCAAAAGTAAAGGCTACAGGAAACCCGAGTGCCAACATTGCCAAAGCGGCAAAAAACATGATGATGCCTACCATGATTACGCCTCCCCTGCTGGACGCGAATGGGCGCGGTAGGCGTTTATATTTTTGATGATGAACCCGAGGTTAATAAACAACAACAAGTAAAAAGATAGAGGAATCATGGCTTTGATAACCCAACGGTACGCAAGTCCACCAGGATCGCCACTGCCCTCATTACTCCTAAAAGCTTCTAAGACAAACTCTGTTGAACCCGTGGCAATCAGTACGGAAATTGGCACAATAAAAACCACCGCGCCAAAGAGATTGACCAATGCTTTGTTTTTTGGTTTTAGCCGATCATACACCACATCCACGCGCACGTGCGCGTCCTCTTTGAGGGCATAGGAAATCCCAAACAAAATGATGAGTGAAAAAAAATGCCACTCCAATTCTTGTGCCCCAATAGAGCCTGATTTGAAAAAATACCGCATCACCACATTGTAAAAAACATTGAGCATCATAGCAAGCATCAAAATGCCGCACACATGCCCAATCCAATCCGCGAGCGTGTCAAAAAAACGCTCCATTCTCTCCAACATACCATCTCCCTGCTCATTCGCAATTTCTTTGGTTTTTTCATAAAGGCTTTACATGTAAGGCTTCATAAAAAAACCAAAAGGCCATGCCCTTAAGGGGCGCGACCTTTTGGTAGTGCGTCGTTAAAGATTGTCTTTTAGATAATCAAAATCCGACATTTTAGTCCAAACACGAACTTTTTTCAAGTATTGTGCTTGAGAATCCATGACTTCTTTAAAGAGAGGATTAGCATCGGACATTTCTTTGAGCAGCTTTTGGTTGGCCGCTTTCATGGCGTTCATGATGTCTGGAGAAAACGTCTCAATCTTAATGTGCGGGAATTGTGTAGCAATTTCAGACCACGCCTGAGCACTTTCATGGTAGTTTAAAGCATACATATCATACGCCGCAACGCGCATAGCAACACGCAACATTTCTTTATAGTTTTCCGGAAGCGCTTCAAAGGCTTTTTGGTTGACTAGATACTGAAGCTCGGTTGCTGGCTCATGCCATCCTGTGTAATAGTAGGGCGCTACTTTGTGGAATCCAAGCTTGATGTCCATGCCTGGTCCAACCCATTCAAGCGCGTCAATTGTGCCTCGCTCAAGTGCCGTGTAAAGCTCACCTGGGGCGATGTTTGTCACTACAGTTCCTAGCTCCGCCAGCACTTCGCCCGCAAAACCGGGGATACGCATTTTAAGCCCTTTAAGGTCATCAAGTGTTTTGATTTCCTTGCGGTACCATCCTCCCATTTGAGCTCCCGTGTTGCCGCCGGGGAAAGAGTACATATTATGGGGTGCGTACGCTTTTTGCATCAACTCCAAGCCGCCACCATAGTAAAACCATGCATACTGCTCAGGAGCCGTCATCCCAAAAGGCATGCTAGTAAAAGGAAGCAGATTAACATCTTTGCCTTTCCAATAGTAAGAAGCCGAATGGGCCATCTCGTACTGCCCTGCTTTTACCATATCTAGCACACCAAAGGGGGATTTGTGTCGGTTGGCGGAATCAATGCGGATAACAAAGTTGCCTCCGCTCATTGTTTCAACCATTTTGGCCATGTTTTCCACTGAAGTGGTAAAAGGATGCAAGGTTCCACCCCAGGTCATCGCCAATTTCCACACAACCTTTTTCTCCGCAGCATTTGCCCCCGTTACAACCGCAACAGCAAGGACCAACACAGCAACAATGCGTTTCCAATAATGCATTTTTTCTCCTTTACATGTAAGTAGTATTCAGTACGCATTGTAAAGAGAAATTGCTAATAAGTGACAAAATTGTTCTAATTCAGGAGTAAGATTCTCCTTATTGTTTCGTTATGAAACACTAAGGAGAGGGTTAGGCTTTTGGTGGGTTAAACAAATAGCCGATGTCTACGACCGTTTCAATGTAGTTTTCAGGGATTTTTTTCCGAAGTCTTCGGATGAGAGAACGGATAGAATCAAGGCTGGCAAAATTGCCTTCCCAGACGATGGATTGGATCTTTTCATAAGAAACCACCTTGCCTTGGTCGCTCAAAAAGAGTCCCAACAAAAGGCGCTCTTTTTTAGAAAGTCGCTCACGCTCCCCTTCATGCTCCAAAATACTCGAAAGGGCATCAAAACTATAACAGTTACCAAAGGTAACAATATCATTGGTAACGTTGCATAATTTTTCAATCTTAATTTCCAGCTCATCCACAAAAAAAGGTTTTTTGATGTAGTCGCTGCAACCAAAATGGTACGAATCACGGATAGTTTCAAGCTCCACACTCGAACTGATGATAATGACGGGCGTATAGGGATAGTACTCTCGGATGCGCTTTAACAATTCAATCCCATCAAGCGAAGGGACGTTAATGTCTAACACATAACATCCATAGCCATTGTCCACAGCCTCATAAGCTGCCGCCCCATCCTCAAAGCTGTCCACATCAAACCCCTTGGCTCCAAGGCGTTTCGTGATGGTTGCATTAAGTCTGGTGTTGTCTTCTAGGAGTAGTATTTTCATGGAAGCATTATAATCCAAGAAAGCTTTAAAAATTAACAGACTTTTTATCTTGCCCTTTGCAAGAAAGACATTGTCTATTTAGAAGTCTCAATTCGCTCACAGTTAGGAACTTCGACGATAAAAATAGCGCTATTCTCTCCATTGGCCACACTAATGCGCCCCTGCATTTTGTCTTCAATGATGACTTTGGCCATATACAGCCCCAGACCCGTTCCCCCTGGCGTGGTCGTGAAATAAGGGTCAAACACATGGTTGATGATAGAAGGGTGGATTTCTCCTGCGTCATCGATGATTTGAATTACTGTCGTGTCTTCATTACGGTAAACGTTAATGGTGATAATGCCCACATTGTCGGTACCTTTGTAGGTATTGATGATTTTCTTTTTGGCATTGTTGATGATGTTTAACAATACTTGCTTAAATTCGTTTTCATAACCGTACACCATGATGTCACCCGATTCTGGCTTAAAATTTACGAAAAGGTTGATGTTGGAGTAAAACACATGACGCCCAATAAGTTCGGTGATCTCGCTAATAGCTATCCTGACACTGAAACTTGTTTTCTGGGTTGAAGGCTTGAGAAAATTCCTGAAATCTTTCAAGGTTTTTGACATATATTGGATTTGAAGCATAGAATCTTTTACATACGCTTTTACCACATCATCATTGAGTTCTTCATTATAATAGGACATTTCCATGTCTTGTACGATTGCAGAAAGCTCCACCAAGGGCTCATTCCACTGGTGGGCAATCGCCGCTATCATCTCCCCCATTTCGGCGAGTTTTGACTGTTGAATCAAAAATTGTTTTTGCTGAATACGTTCGGTGATGTTATCCATGATGCACACAATTCCACCAACAGACGTGTCTGCATTGGAGAAAGTGGCTTTATGGAGAACAAAGTGCTGCATGGAGCGTTTTGGTAAATGCAAAGTAGCCTCATCCACGCTACTTGCATTGGGGTATTTGAGCAACATTTCATCTTTGAGCGCATGTTCTTTTGCCCACGCAGGAGGGAAAAGGTCATAAATCGTCTTTCCTCTAATTTCCCATTTTGGAAGCCCAAGCAACACAGAAAACGCCTGATTACACCCCATGTACCTCCCTAGGGCATCTTTGTAAAAAATAGGATTCTTCACCGTATCTAGCAAGGTGGTAATAAACATCAACTGGCTTTTGAGCGCTTTTTCGCTCTTGCGCCGCATGACCACATTGGTAGCTAGCACAAACGTCACCGCAATGCCTGATAAAAACAATAGCACCAAGCTCCACACCAATGACTTGTAAGTATCATAAAATGAAAAAGGTTTATTGTGCACCTCATGATATCCGATATGCAAAGGAATTTTTAAATGAAACCGAGCCAATTGGTCATGGTCAAAAAGATACACATTAGGGCTAGTATCAAGGATAGGAATTTGCGCAGGGGATTTACCATCAAGAATTTCAAGCGCCATTTTTGATGCTGCCTCTCCTTGCGCTTTAGCGCTGGTCATTTTTCCACCTACCACGCCGTGCCCAAGGTAGAAGTCCCACACCCCAAAAATAGGCACAGGACTCACCGCATGGACTTCGCTAAGGCTTTCTTTGTAGGTAAAATACTTGCCGGTACTGTCTTTAAAAAGCAGGAGAAACAATATGGCGGTATCTTCAACATTAAGCCCTTGGACGCGGTGCTTGATGGCTGCGATATCCAAATTATCCACATACTCAAACTCCAACTTGTGCCGATACCGAGGGATGACTTTTTCTAATTCATTTCTTACCGCAAGTCCTGTTTCACTTTGGTCATTTAACACAAAAATGTGCTTTAAGTCTGAATTCATGGCTAGCATTAATTCGATCGTGGATTCAATATCCACTTCCTCAACCACTCCCGTTACTTTTTTGCTCGCCTCGCGCAACAATGTCGGATGAAAATCATTAATTCCCAAAAAAACAATAGGAACATCATGAAAAATATCCTGTTGGTGGATCAACGCAAAATCCAATGCGGCATTGTCCACCGCCATAACCAAATCAAAAGTACGTTGGGAAAATTGCTCTTTGTAAAGGCGAACTAAGGCCTCGAGGTATGCGGGCGTATCAATACGTTTAGTATCCATATATAAGGACATAACTTCAATGTTTTCCCTTTGGGAAAAACTTTCATGAATAGCTAAAGAGATATCATCAGACCACTTATAGCCCTTGTGATACGAATGCAACAAAAGCACTTCATGAGAAGTTGAAGCGCTTAAGGAAGCGCTACATGTAAGGAGAGAGGCAAACACCCATCTCCATAAATACCCCATCAAAAAACTCTCTTAGCGCACAAAAAAAGCTTCGGGGGATTGAATAATAGCACCATGCTCTGCAATCGCCTCCTCTGCCGTGTGATACCGCTCATTAAAAAGTGGATGATCGTGTAGCACTTCGTCTTCTGCAATTTCAAACACCATTGTTTCATACACAATGCGCTTGCCATCTCCGTCAAACCACGTGTGCCTTACAGGAGTGGCAATGGTTGAAACCAAATAACTTTTTTCCCCAAGGGTGATGACATTTTTTAGTTCCAAATCTCGCATTGTGTTACCTTTTAGAAGAAGAGTTGATTAATCATAACTGCTGCGATCCCAAGGGGCGCAACATAACGAATCGAAAAATACCACACTTCAAAAGCGCCCTTAGGCATATGGGCACCCAAAAGTGCCACTAGGCGTTCTTTTTGAAGCGCATAGCCCACAAATACTGCAATGAGCAATCCGCCCAACGGAAGCAAAATGGAAGAACTGGAGAAATCTAGAATATCAAATACGCCTTTTCCAAAGAACGTTGCATACCCCTTAAGGGTTTCAATATTAGAAATAAGCGCTAACGTTCCAAGGGAATAGGTCACAACTCCAAGCACCGTAAGGGCTTGAACGCGACTCATTTTAAAGCGGTTAATCATATACATTGCCGTAGGTTCAACGATGGAAATAGCCGAAGTAATGCCCGCAAAGGCCAAGGCGACAAAGAAGGCAAAGCCAATGACATTACCCACAATACCCAAATCATGAAATAAAGGAGGCAAGGAGATAAATACCAATCCCGCACCTTGTGCAGGCTCTGCACCAAAACTAAAGATAAGAGAGAAAATGACTATCCCCGCAATCAATGCAATAATTGTATCCAACGCTGCTACAGACAAAGAAGCTTTAAATAAATTGGCATTTTTAGGCAATGAAGCAGAATAGGTCATAATGGTTCCCATACCCAAAGAAAGGGTAAAAAATGCGTGGCCGACTGCAGAAAGAATGGAAGTAGAAGTGACTTTGCTAAAATCTGGGACAAATAAAAATACCAACGAATCATTAAATCCTTCAAGCGTCATCGCGTAAAAAAACAAAATCACCAAAATACCAACCAGTAACGGCATCAGCACGAGGTTAATGCGCTCAATCCCACGTTTAATCCCCTGGGAAACTGTGTAAAATGTAATGAAAAAGGCGAGGGTAAAAAAGAGCATTTGCCCAAGCGTATCTGTTGTAACCATTCCTCCAAATGCAGCACCCGCTTCCTCAACCGTAGAAGGAAGGGTTGTGGCAGCAACATAGATGTATTTAAAGATCCATCCAATAACAATGGTATAAAACGCAAGAATAACTACTCCCGTAAAGACCATAAAACCACCATATTTCCAGTATTGGCCATTTTTCTCTGGAAGCGTTTCAAAAGCAGAAACAGCATCGCCTCGGCTCAATCGTCCCATCACTGACTCAGCCAAAAAGACCGAAAGACCAATAAAAATAATAGTGAGGAGGTAAATAAACACAAACGCACCACCGCCATTTTCCCCTGTCATATAAGGGAATTTCCAAATATTCCCAAGTCCAACCGCACTTCCTGCGGCCGCTAAAACAAATCCTACTTTGCTGAAGCGTTCACCATGCATAGGCATTCCTTAAAAGTAAATTTTGGCTCACATGTTAGCACACCTTATCTTGTAGAAGCATTGCAAAAAGGTAATTTGGCGATTAAAAAAGAGGCAGGAAGAAGATAAGTAGCATAACTTTTATGTAAAAAACAGGTAATTTTACTGTATAAAAAGGAGGCAAAAGCAGGAGTTTAGAAAAAGAAGGGGAGAGAGAAAAAGATGGTGCGACCGATGAGACTCGAACTCATACACCTGTTGGCACTACCCCCTCAAGATAGCGTGTCTACCAATTCCACCACGGTCGCATAATTAACCCAAGGTTTGGCCTTGGGTTAAGAGTATTACATTAAAGGGTTTGCGTAAAGAAGAATCAATGCGATAACAAGCGCATAAATAACCTGAGCTTCAATCATCGCCAATGCAATAAACATTGTTGTTAAAAGCTTGCCACCAACAGCTGGGTTACGCGCTGTTCCGTTAATCGTAGCGGAAGCTGTGTTGCCCATTGCAATCGCACCACCAAAAGCAGCGATACCAAGAACAATAGCAGCACCCAAGACCGAATACACTTTAAGTGTTTCGCCGTCGTTTGCAAATGCAACCGATGCAAGTGCAATCATCAAGAAAAGAACTTTCTTCATCCAGTACTCCTGTAAATTTTTAACAAAGTCTGTTCGGATTTCATTCCCCTACTTACCACTTTGCAGGCGGAAATTATACTCATGGCATGATTAAAATCAGTTTAACTGCTAGTCGCGCACCATCTCTAGGCTAATTTTATGCCCTTTTTGTTCCAAAATTCGCACCTTCACTTGCTGTCCTTCGCGCAAATAATCATTGATGTTATTCACGCGCTCTTTAGCAATTTTCGATACATGTAACAAGCCATCAATATCTCCAGGCAATCCCACAAAGGCACCAAAATCAACAATGCGCTTTACTTCGCCCTCAAACACTTGACCCACTTCAAACACAGGGGCTTCATGGCTTTTTTCGCGACTTCCGCCGCGTCCACCCCGTGGTCCACCACGGCTGTTGTCTTTTTGCGTGATTTCAATAATATAATCTTTTGCCGCTTCGACTTGTTTTTTCTTGCCGCCTGCTATTTTTACCTCGCCTTTTTCACGGTTAAGGTCAATAGAAACCTCAAAGCGTTCGATAATCTCTCGAATGGTTTTTCCTGCTTGTCCGATGATATCTACAATCCTACTGGGGTCTACGCTGAAAAGTTCGAGCTTTGGCAATACATCTTCGTTGAGTTGAATCTTTTTATCCGCTTCTTCCATGATGCCCAAGATGTGCGCTCTTGCTTCTTTGGCTTGGTGCAAAGCTTCTTTAAGCACAGAAAGCTCAATACCACCTAGTTTAATGTCCATCTGAAGTGCTGTAATGCCTTCTTTTGTGCCTGCGACTTTAAAGTCCATATCCCCATCGTGGTCTTCAAGGCCCATAATATCTGTCAAGATAGCATACTTTTCACCTTCAAACACCATCCCCATCGCAACGCCAGCAACCAGTGCGGTTGTATCAACGCCCGCCGCCCGTAACGCGAGTGAGCCGCCACATACGGTTGCCATTGAAGAAGACCCATTTGACTCAAGGATTTCCGAAACTAAACGCATGGTATGAAGCGCATTAACATCAACCGTAGGCGTAAGTGCGCGCTTGGCAAGGTTTCCATGGCCCAACTCACGACGTCCTGGAGGTCTTAGCGGGCTTGCTTCTCCTACGGAAAAGCCTGGGAAGTTGTAATTCACCATGAAGGTGTCTGTTTGCACAGATTTTTCTGTCAAAATATCAAACATTTGCCCATCTTGATCGCTTCCTAAAGTCACTACCGCTAGTGCTTGAGTCTGTCCTCGCGTAAAAAGGCAAGAGCCGTGGGCTTTAGGCAGGATATTGGTTTCGATGGTGATTTCACGTACCTCGCGCAACCCTCTTCCGTCTGCGCGCACGCCTTTTTGGATAATCTGCTCGCGCACCACTTTTTTCTTGTATGCTTCTAGCACGCTCATCACCAACTCTTTACTCCACCCTTCCTGAATAGCTGTTTCATCAGCGAGGATGGCGGCAAGGATTTTCTTAAGCTCTGTTGCGCGCTCACTTTTGGCCATTTGATTAATAGCATCGGCCACATCTTGTTTGTAAAATTCATCAATATAGACAAAAATTGAATCATTTTCCAAACTCTCTTTGTACTCGAGTACAGCTGTTTCTTTTTTGATTGGCGTAAAGGCTTCTTCGTATGCGCGTGCTGCTCTTGCGATGGCTTGTTGTGCACAATCAATGGCTTCCACCATGCGTTCTTCATCAAATTCATTGCTTTGTTGAAGTCCAATTAATCCTCTACCAAGCGCTGGGTCAATCATCGGGTCGATGGCAGCCATCGGAACAGGCTCTGCATCGATAGTCGGCAAAGAGCGCATCTCGATCATCAACAGTTCTTCTTTTGTACCTGCAACATACAGGTCTAGGATACTTTTTTTCAATTCACTGTTGGAAGGATTGACTACAAACTCTCCCCCAATGCACCCAATACGCACACCTGCCACAGGTTTATTTACGGGAATATCAGAAAGATACAAAGCGGCCGAGGCAGCATTAAGTGCAGCCACTTGCAAGTCCACTTCAGGGTCACACGAGAGCACAAAAAGAACAATCTGTGTAGGGTAAGCATACCCTTTTGGAAATAACGGGCGTAAGCTTCGATCAATAATACGAGAGGTGAGGGTCTCAAAATCGCCAGGTTTTGTTTCTCGCTTAATATAGCCACCAGGAATCTTGCCCGCAGCGTATGTTTTCTCAATATAATGCACCGTTAATGGCAAAAAGTTTTCATCTACTTGCTTGTCATCTCTTGCAACGGTTGCAAGAATAACGGTGTCTTTGATTTTTAGTAGTGCCGCGCCCGAAGCGTGTCTGGCAACTTTTCCCACATCATAAATCTCTGTTTGATTATTTACTTCAATAGAATACTGCATGTTTTAACCTCTCCTGTTTTTTGAAATGGCAAATAATTTGAGCTAGCTTCGATAATAGCTTTTACTGCCTCTTGCACTAAGGGCTCCTTAGTGCGATAGTAAAAGTCCACATCGACAAAATTAGCAACACGAAATACGGTAAAAATTTCATCCACCACCGCCTCCAATCCTGCCACCACATTGGAAGCAATCACTGGTGTTGCATAGGACACAGACCTTGCGCCTGCGCTAATGGCAGTTTTGATACATGTAAGAACAGTTAAGCCCGTCTCACACCCCTCATCTACCAAAAGAACATTTTTGCCCTTTAGCGATCCAATTAAATCTCCTTTTCTGTATTTATACACATACTTTAAGACTTTTTCTTCATACTTTCGGTGGGCTTCCCCGTAAATAAAATCCAAGTTAATACCAAAAGAGTCCACCAATTCTGTATGAATCACAATCTCTTCCGTTTCACTTACCATGGCAATCTGGCATTCAGGATTGTTAGGAGCGTAGATGGCCTCTGTAAACAAAAGGTCGTAACCAAGCCCCAATTTTTTAGCAATCCCTTCTGCGACAGGAACCCCTTCTGCAGAAATCGCTACTACAACCCACCCTTCGTGGCACATTTGATGCACAGGAAGTAACTCTATCATTTTTGTGATAGCATCTGCGCGATTTTCAAATCGCAATGCTTCAGAATTTAAATCGTGCAGCATGGTTTTCTTCTGGAAATTGTTTCATTATCTCTTCCTCAGAAAAAGAAAACTTATACCCTTCCATATACCTCTTAAGCACTTCGTATGCGTGGTTAATCTGAGGCATTGCGTTGTCGTGGTCTACAATATCATGATGGTGTTTTTGCACCATTTCACGATAACGTCTTTTGAGGTCTTCCAAGGAGCTCAGTACGGGAAGATTAAGGGTCTCAAGAGCGGCATAAATTGCTTCTATGGAATGCGCCAAAGGAGTCATTAGCGCACTTCCTCAACTTTATGTTCGTATTGAACGGCGCCAATGGGATAAAAATTAAACATGATGTAAAATCCTTTTCGATTCACCGAATCCGACCCAGCACTCGTAAGTTTGGGAGTGATTGTTTCTTTGTAAATAAACGTATAATCCCAACATTTTCTCAACACTTTAAAACCAAGCCGCCACGAGCTCATGTAGTTATCTTCCAAATCATAGTTAATAGCACCAAAGACATTATAGTATTTTCCCAGTGTTGTTCCAAAAGAAGCAGTGAGATAACTCTCTTTTTCATCCGCTTGTGTATCTAAAAAAGTGTGCGAAAAGGCAAATGTATGAGGAGGACCACTCCATCTAGCAGAAGACTGTATACGTGAAAACTTTTGAAACTCATAGGAGTATTTGAAGTCATTGCGCAGTGTCCATGCATTGGAAAGGTACAATGCAATACTGTTTTCCAAGTCTCCATACTTATACAGCGACTTTTCCAAATAATAAGGTTGTCGCACAGAATGACGAACACGCTTTACTCCCTCGTCATCATAAAAATACTGTACTAATTTAGCAGCAACACTTTCTGGTTCATTGGATGTGGAAATAAAATTATCAATCTCATCCCCACTGCTTTCTTCGATAATCTTTTTAGAAATTTCCCCATGGTCAAAACTTGGCACTGTGTAATCAAGGCGTAAATTTAGCGTGTGATAAAACCCCTCATACGCCTTTGCCAAGTCAGTGTAAGCAGAAAATTGGTGATAATTTCTGTAAAAGGTTTCTGTACTTTTTCCTTGTTTTTCATCATATTGCACGTATGTAGCGTAAAAATTCTCCGAAACACTGAGGTTTAAAAAATCATCAAATACAGAGGTGTACAGCGTTAGTGGCGCATTAACTTCGTATTGTCTCGCCCTAATACCCTTATTGCGTGTATAGTTGTGAAACTGCGTATCAAAGGAGTAGACAAGATTAGGAACAAAAAAACTATTGGAAAAGCGATGGTAATGTAGCGTGGGAAGCTCTTGCAGCGTCGTATGGTTGTTTAATTTTTTTGTATCGATGTAGTATTTTGCATAGGTGCCATAATAATCATTTTCTTGGCTCAAATAGTAGTTTATCCGAGAGGTTATGAGTTTGTTAGTCGCTTCGTCATCGGTAGATTTAAGGTTTAGGTAATCAATGTCATTAAGGTAGGTAACATCCACCCAAAGCCCATCTTTAGCCTCTTTTTCTAGTAGATGACTGACAAGACGGTCACGTTGATACTCTACTTCCAGCCCGTAATGCGTTTTATTTTCAAGGTCTTCTTCTTTCACATACTCACTTTTCTCCCAAAACTGGCCCATGGAAATTTTGCCTTTAGAGTAAGGAGAGTCCACAAACCGCAATGTTGCGTACAAGCCCTCACCCCGATTGGTACGAATCTGGGGTTTAAACTCTATATCCCAATGGTCTTGGGTGGCGATATAAATAGGTTGTTCGTAGAATAGACCTTCTTTTTTCCCGTAACTCAACATTGGAATCAACAAGCCAGAACGTCGTGTCTTATCTGTAGAAAAAGCAAAATAAGGAAGGTAAAATACAGGGACATCTCGGATGTAAAATAGCGTATTGTAAAGATGCAAAAAACTACTCTCGCGGTTCAGTTTTCCTTCTGAAAACCCTATCTTCCAATCCGGGTTTTGAACATTACAGCTCGAAACCACCGAATTATCAGTGATAAAATACGCAGGGCCACTAATGGCTGATTCACACTGCATCCAAATATCGCTACGTTGGTCATAGTAAAAAAAAGGCCTGTAATCCCCTTCGTCGGTTTTGAGGTTGATCTTTGCATATTCACTTTGACTTGACTCGTATACACCGCGCAAAACACTCACATTGTCAAAGAGTTCCAACTCACCTGTAAGTTCGTTGTACAAAGCGCGATCCGCACTCAGTAAGTAACGCTCACTATACACCAACACCTCGCCTACGGCTTCAACCCATTCACCGTTTTTGGTCACTGTATTGGCAAGCAACTCAACATTTTCACCATTTTTTACGTTTTCAGTATTGGCAAATGCGACACAAAAAGAAAGTGCGCCAAGGAGCGCAATCTTTTTAAGCATTGACAACAAGTGTTCCCGCCGCTTTGTCGTGCCATGATTCACGTTTTGGATTTAACATGGCCCAGAAAAATCCCAAGTAAAAAATTGTTTCGCTCACTACACGAATCATCGCGCGCACGAGTGATTTCCCTAAAGTGGGCGTGTTAACATCGTACACATAAATCACTTTAATTTTTGCAAGCATCTTCCCAGGCGTTGCCCCATACATCCACACAAAAAAGCCTTGATAGAGCACTTTTAAAAGAACAACGTACATTACCATTGTGTTCATAATAAGAATAGTTTGTTCGATATCAGCTGCATTGGAAAATTGATTCCAGTAGATAGAGATAAACAACAATGAGACAAGCAACTCATCTATCACGAACGCAAGGGTACGCGCAGGAAGTGAAGCAAGGGTAATATTTTCTTGCTCAAACCGTTTTACAAGTTCCTCTTCGGTCATTGGTTTAGCGCCTGATAGGCAATGTCTTTGCGGTATTGCATCCCTTCAAAATGCACATGCTCGCACAAAGCATAGGCACGTTTTTGGGCCTCTTTTACATCCTTACCAACACCAATACACAAGAGCACTCTTCCGCCGTTTACATGTAAACCTTCTTCAAAAGACCCACTCACACCCGCATACGCCACGTGCGCACCTTCAATCTCAACCGCGTCGATGGAAATAGGAACGCTAGGAGAGGTTTTGTAAGGATAGTGCTTACTTGCCACCACAACGCCTACAGCAACCTGATCATGAAAGTCTACATGTAAGCTTTTTAAATCCTTGGTTGCGGCTTTGTAGAAAAGATCTGTTGCGGATGTTTTAAGAAGCGGCATCAACACTTCGCATTCAGGGTCTCCAAATCGGACGTTGTATTCCAACACAAAAATCTCACCTTTGACAATCATAAGCCCGATGAACAATACCCCGCAAAAAGGAGCATCGATCTCCTTCATGCCTTTAAGCGTAGGTTCCACAACACGCTTTTTTACTGCCTCGTAAATCCCAACATTTACCAAAGGCGTAGGAGCATACGCACCCATACCGCCCGTGTTTGGTCCTTGGTCATCATCTTTTAACCGCTTGTGGTCTTGGGCGGCGGGAAGCAAAATATATTCATCTCCATCGCAAATAGCAAACAAAGAGAGTTCGTATCCGTCTAAAAACTCTTCGACCACAACGCGCATACCCGCACTTCCAAAGCTTTCACCACTGAGCATGTCCCGCACGGCTGCTTTTGCTTCGTCTTTATTTTGGGCAATAATAACGCCCTTTCCCGCACACAACCCGTCTGCTTTTACCACCATAGGTGCGCTAAGGGTGTCGATAAAATCACTGGCTTTTTCATACGAATCTGTTTGCAAAAAGGCGGCGGTAGGGATAGCATTAGCGGCCAAAAATTCTTTCATGAATATTTTTGAACCCTCAAGGCGTGCTGCTGCTTTTGAAGGGCCAAAAATCGTCAATCCATGGGCATGAAATGCGTCCACAATGCCTTCAGTCAAAGGGGCTTCTGGGCCCACGATGGTCAAATCAATCGCGCGTTCTTTAGCAAACATGGCTAAAGATTCAAAATCGGCAAGGGTTATATTTTCCCCAAGGCTACTAGTAGCGCCGTTACCTGGAGCAAAAAAGAGGTGGTTTTGAGAGGTGTCTTTCAACAAAGCAAGTCCGATGGCGTATTCACGACCACCGTTACCGATAATTAAAATATTCATGTGCCTTACTCCAAAAAAAATAGCACCATGCCGCTAGGCAGTGTGCTAAAAGTGCAAACCCAAGCGGCCGTTCCGTTAACGTCATTGGCCCTATCTAAGCCAACATGGCAAAAATGACGAGCTCTTTAGGCTGCAACCTCTCGCCTTTGTTACAAGGTTCAAACAAAGTCACAGACGCACCAATCTCGTACGCTTTCCGCCCCTACTAAAGTGTTGGACCCTCATCTATACGGGTGTCGCACCGCTCAGGCTTACAAGGGATATTATATGGGATTTTTGCTTAAGTCCACGTATAACCCTTGTGCCAGTTCGACACAAGCATCCACCGTTTGAACAGGGGAAATATGGGAAATGATTTCCTTTGGAAAGGCTTCTGCTGTTTTTTTTCCAATACTCACTGCCTGCCACGAACTATCCCACGAAAAACAACGCAAAAAACAACGCACACTTGAAGGAGATGTAAAAATCATGACACTTGTACCCAAAGGAGGTGACAAGGTTTCGCACGGCACACACACGGTTTCATATGCGACCACATCGTGAATCAAAACACCCTCTTTTTGCAAAAGGCCCGCCACATCAGAAACCACTTCTTTAGCCCTAGGAAAAAGCACTTTTTTTCCTTGAAGCAAAGAGATTGTCTCTAAAGCAAACCTCTCGCCATAGGCCTCTTTGGCAACATAAGCAACAGTTGCACCTGCTTTTTGGGCAGCCTCTTGAGTCCCCTTGCCAATAACATACACAGGTAAATGGTGCCATGAAATCTTGGAAGCTTCCAGTGAGGCAACCGCACTTTTAGAGGTTAATACGATGGCGTCAAACCCATCACACGAAAAGGAAAGAGGAAGGAGGCACACCTCAATTACCCCAAGGTGTTTTGCCTTGGGGTGAGGAGTTGTGCCAAGCAGGTAAATCAAGCCTTATTCCCACTCAATAGTAGCAGGGGGCTTGCTTGAGATGTCGTACACTACGCGGTTAATGCCATCTACTTCGTTGATAATACGACGGCTAATGTTTTCCAAAATATCATGGGGAATGTGTGCAAAGGTGGCGGTCATGCCATCGGTTGCCTCTACGATGCGTACACACACAGTGTTGTCATAAGTGCGGTTGTCACCCATGACACCTACGCTTTTGACATTTAACAGCACCGTAAATGCTTGCCATGTTTTTTCGTAGTAGCCTGTTGCGCGAAGCTCTTCTAGCATAATCACGTCTGCTTTACGCAACAACTCCAAATCTTCACGGTTTACTTCGCCCATAATGCGAATCCCAAGGCCGGGGCCAGGGAAAGGATGGCGGTTAATCATCTCTTTAGGAAGTCCGAGTTCTAGGCCTAAAACACGCACCTCATCTTTAAAAATCTCTCGCAAAGGTTCAATCAAATCAAACTTCATCCATTCGGGTAACCCCCCGACGTTATGGTGAGATTTGATAGTCTTAGAAGGCCCTTTTACTGAAACAGATTCAATGACGTCTGTGTACAAGGTGCCTTGCGCTAAAAACTCGATGCCATCGTATTTTTTAGCTTCTTTTTCAAACACTTCGATAAACGTCTCGCCAATGATTTTACGTTTTCGTTCAGGATCCGTGATACCTTTGAGACGGTCTAGGAAAATATCCGAAGCGTCCACGGTGATCAAATCCACCCCAAGACGAAGTTTAAACGCAGCCTCTACTTGCGCACGTTCTCCTGAGCGCAAAAGTCCGTTATCTACAAACACAGGCACAAGCTGCTCTCCAATGGCTTCGGCAAGCAAGGCAGCGACCACCGAACTGTCCACGCCTCCGCTGACACCACATAAGACTTTTTTGGAGCCCACTTTTGCCCGAATTTCTTCGATTTTCTCTTTCGCAAAAGAGCCCATATTCCACGTGCTTTCACACCCGCAAATGTGCTTTGCAAAGTTTTTCAACAGCTTGCTGCCTTGCTCACTGTGGTACACCTCAGGGTGAAACTGAAAGGCGTACAAGTGTTTTGCTTCATTGGCAATCGCTGCGTAGGGGGAGTTGGCACTTTGAGCGATTTTTTCAAACCCTTGTGGCAAGCTTTCCACCTTGTCTCCATGGCTCATCCAAACAATTTGTCCAGAAGTTGTCTCTGCAAAAAGGGTATGGTTGTGGTCGAACATGAGTTCTGCCTTGCCATATTCGTGGTGACTTGCCGCCACAACACTGCCGCCAAAATGCTGCGTCATGAGTTGCATACCATAACAAATGCCAAGCATAGGAATACCCAAATCAAACACAGCAGGATCAGGACAATAGGCATCTTTGGCGTAAACAGAAGCGGGCCCACCACTTAAAATCAATCCTTTTGGAGCGCGTGCCTTAATGGCCTCAAGGGGTTCATTGTAGGGTACAATCTCGCAATAAACACCGTTTTCTCGCATCTTACGCGCAATGAGTTGCGTGTACTGTGATCCAAAGTCTAAAACGAGGATGGGTACGTCTTTCATCTATTTCCTTAGTGGTGTGTTATTTTTCAACCAGACGATGTGCGCCAAGGCTCTCGCGTCGACGCAAGGCGTGGCGTAAAATCTCCTGCGAAGCTAACAATCTGAGTCTTAGCAGTTTTCCAGTGCGACATTTTAGCATGTCTTGGACGCGATTCAAAGCTTCTTCCATGCCTTTGGTTGTGCGCACAATGCCTGCATTTTTCCACATCAATAGCCGCAAGGCGTTTTTCTTAGCTTTATCTCCCTCATACTGCAAGGTTTCTTCCTTACATGTAAAGGTTTTGGGCGCAATCGTGTAGGTACTTTGAAGGATTGCTTCTGCCACGCGCGCGGAAAAAACCAACCCTTCTAGCAAAGAATTACTCGCCAAGCGGTTGGCGCCATGCACGCCCGTACAGGCAACTTCACCCACAGCATAGAGGTTTTCCACTCCCCCAACACGCCCTTGCATGTCCGTGGCGATGCCGCCCATTGCATAATGAAAGGCAGGGGAGATGGGAATGCGCGCATGAGGCACATCAACCCCTTCGTTTTGCATGGCAAAATAAATACTCGGAAACCGCTTAGCAAAAGCCACTTTATCTAAAAAAGAAACATCTAAAAAAACATCTTGGTCATGGGTGTGTTGGTAGTCAAAAATCGACTGACTCACCACGTCTCTTGCCGCAAGCTCACCATCTGGGTCATAATCAAACAAAAACTGTCGCCCCGAAGCGTCCACGACCTTTGCTCCTTCCCCGCGGAGTGCTTCGCTTAAAAGCTGTTTGCGCACTCCTTTGCTTTTTACGTACACTGTGGGGTGAAATTGCATCATTTCCATGTCTTTAAGTGCCAAGCCGTGTTCTAGGCCGATGCCTTGCAAATCTGCACTAATGGTGCGCGCATTGGTATGGAACTCGTACAGCGACCCCACACCTCCGCTTGCCATCACAATGTGTTTAGCGTACACACACGAGAGTCCGTCTTGGTTGCGCACACGCACCCCATAACAACGTCCTTCTTCGATTAGTAAATCTACCACTTGAGTGTTGTAAAGCAAGGTGGTTTGAAGGTGGCGCATGAGATGCAGGTGAATCTCTCTACCCGTTGCGTCCCCGCCTGCGTGGACGATGCGTTTGTCACTGTGCGCAGCTTCTTGGGTGTAAAGTAAGGCACCCTTTTCATCCACATCAAAGGCAAATCCTTGGGCAATGAGTGCCTCAACACGCGCAGGTCCTTCGCTACACAAAATACGCACCGCTTCAGGGTTGCCATAGCGCACTCCCGCCTCCAACGTATCGGCAATGTGCGCGCCGATGTCTTCGTGGCTATTGGCGACGGCAACACCTCCTTGGGCGTAGAAAGTATTGCACTCCCACGGGTAATCTTTGCTGACCACTAAAACCCGCATAGAAGAAGGCAAATGGGCAGCTGTACTAAGCCCAGCAACACCTGCGCCAATAATGATGACGTCGTACTGCATTAGCGTGATTGTTCTTGAGATTGTTCTTGCGAAGGAGTGTATGTTGGCGGGGCTTTATACCCGCAACCTGAAAGAAAAAGCGCCAAAAGAGATGGTATAATTAGCACATGAAACATGTGCGCACAATTCTTAGTCATTTGAAAAATGATCCTTCCTTGACACACCTAAAAAAGAGTGAGAGCTATCAAAAACTCCTTAGCCTGCTTCCTAGAAACATGGCACAAGGGGTGCGGTTTATGTACACCAATAATGACACACTCTTCTTTGTTTTAGAGCATCCTGGGTTGAAAATGGAGTTCCATTATAAGACCACTTTGATAAAAGGGCTATTAAAAGAGTTGATTGCCCACGACCCAAGTTGCCGATGCATTGAAGCCGAACATATCAAAACCTTTGTCACCAACAAACCTCCCTTACATGTAAGGCCTTCGGCCCCCACTGGCCCTTTTTATACCGAAGCTTCACGCGCGTCCTTTGTGAACCATGCCACGTCCGAAGAGCTCCACGCCCTCTTTGAATCCATCCGCACAACCATCCAATGCTCCAAAGCAAACTAGCCCACCTTCCGCCCAGCGCAGGCGTGTACCAATTCTTTGACGCAGCAGGGCGTTTGCTCTACATAGGTAAGGCAAAGTCTTTAAAACACAGAGTAAAAAGTTACTTTCGTTTTTCCCCTATTCTTGGGCCAAACCCTGCCCTTTCGCCACGCATTCATAAGATGATTAGCGAAACAGTTTCTTTGGATTACTTGTTGCTCTCCAGCGAGCATGATGCGTTTATTTTGGAAAATTCCCTTATCAAACAACTCAAACCCAAATACAACATTTTGCTACGAGACGATAAGACCTACCCCTATATTTACATCGATTTTAGCAAACCTTATCCGCGTTTTGACATCACCCGCAAGGTCATTAAAGGAAAAAATATTCGCTATTTTGGGCCTTTTTCTTCGGGCGCAAAAGATGTATTGGGTGCCCTGTACCTGCTTTTTCCTTTGGTGCAAAAAAGAGGGTGTGAACGCACCAAAAAAGCGTGTTTGTTTTTCCAAATGGGGCGCTGTCTTGCACCATGTGAAGGCAAAATTACTCCAGAAGCCTACCATGAAATGGCGCAAGCGGCTGCCAAGCTCATTCACCGCCCGCGCGTGCTTTACGACGCCTTACATGAGAAAATGGAAACCTACGCACAAGCACTTCATTTTGAAGAAGCAGCACAACTGCGCGACATGGCCCAACACATTCGCTCCATGGGCAATTTTACGCACCTTGATTTGGCAAAACTTGAAGATTTTGACATCTTTGCCATCTACGCTGAACCTACCATCGTGTGTGGCTTACGGCTGTTTATCCGAGAAGGAAAAGTCGTCTCCTCCTCCCACACCATGGCGCGCACCACCAGTGAGTTTGAGCCCGAAGCCCTCTACCGTCAGCTCCTTTTAGATGCCTACCCACCCCAAAGTCCCATGACTACCCATACTCTTTTCACGGCGCACCCGCTAGAAGAAGCCAAAGAGCTAGAAGCCATTATTGGCGCGCGCCACCAGTGCACTGTCTCCATCAAGCACCCCAAACGCGGGGAAAAACACCACCTCATCACCCTTGCTCTCACCAATGCCAAGGAACTTTGTGCCCAACATTTACGCAAAAGCACGGTCTCGTTGCAAGAAGACTTGGCCCGTTATTTTGAATTTTCAAAACCACCTGAACGCATTGAAGTGTTTGACAACTCGCACCTTGGAGGGGAAGCCAGTGTAGGAGCCATTGTGTGTTGGGAAAATGACAGTTTTCTTAAAAGCGCCTACCGCCACTACCACCTTCACAGCAAAGATGAGTACGGCCAAATGCGTGAATTGCTCACCCAACGCGCCTTACGGTTTGACACCCAAAGTGCCCCTGATTTATGGGTCATCGATGGAGGTAAAACCTTGCTTGAATTGGCGCGTTCCATTTTGGAAAGCGCGGGAGTATCGGTGGACGTGATTGCTATTGCTAAAGAAAAGATTGACGCCAAAGCCCACCGCGCCAAAGGTGCCGCTAAAGACATCTTGCACACCACAAAAGGCTTCCACGCGCTCTCATCCCAAGATACGAAATTGCAATTTTTCCAACGTTTGCGCGATGAAGCCCACCGTTTTGCCATCTCTTTTCACCGCAAAACCAAACGGGCACAGGATAAAAATCATTCTATATTAAAACAATTGGGCCTAAGCGAGGGAGCTATCAAGAAACTGCTATTGTATTTTGGTACTTTTGAAGCTGTTGCACAGGCTAGTCCGGAAGAACTCTCGCTTGTTGTGGGAAAACGCATTGCACAACGGCTTTCTTTAGCACAAAAATAACTTTAACGACTATTAATATTGTTTTTTTGAGTAAAAGGTATTATTAAACATAGAATAGATAAACTTTTCCAATCATTCAGCAAGGATATTCTGTGATTTTGTACGACAAAGAGTGTAATCTCATTGGTATTGCCAAAGATGTTCTCGTTTTTTTGGGCTACGAAGACATGGAAGAATTCAAAACCTACAACAACGATGTTGCCGATTTGTTTGTCAACAAGTTGGGCTATGTGTATAAATTTCAAAATTTCTCATGGATTGATTATGTTCTCTACAGCGGAGCTCCCAACAAAAATGCCATCATAAAGAAAAAAAATGGCAAAGAGATAGAGGTCCATGTTTCTATTCGGGAAATCCTTCCTTTTGGTCCGTTGGAAACACACCAAATGCTCTATGGCATTTCTCTTCAAACTCTCCATAATGACGCCCCTTCCGTCGCTCCTTTAGACATCTCTGTTTCCTCAAAACCACTTCCTTCACCACAAGCAGAAACACCTTTGCCATCAGAAGATGTCTTACATGTAGAAGATTTTTGCGAAGAGCCCTCTGCCCCACTTCCTCAAGAAGAAGAGGTGGTGTCAGAATACAACGAAACAGGCTTTTCATCCCTAGATTTTGACGACCCCATCTCCTTTTCAACACAACCCTCTCCTGTGCAAGAAAAATTGTATATTAATCTAAGCGAGGAAGAGGAAGAAATCCCACCGCAACAGCTACCCACCGCAACTTCTTACAACATCCATGAAGCCATCCTTGCACTAGGGCTCGAACCATCAGAATTTTTAGCCCTCATGGAAGAATACCTAGGACATTTGGAGATGATTGCCTATGCACTAGAAGATGCTATTGGGGAAAATGACATGCGGACTAAAAATGAATTAATACATCAAGTTTTAGGCACGGCACACACCTTTCAAATGAAGCAACTTGCTTTACTTCTAGAAGCATTGCACGAAGCTGAGGGCACATTAGCCCAAGAACTCTTTGCTCATTTTCAACATTTAATTTCGGACCTTAAAAACGATCTTCACTGTTATCGCTAAACACCACAGACCACAAGGACTGCACATGAAATTTAGACTAAATATGACCACCACCATGACACTCATTAGTGCCCTGCCCCTGTTGTTTCTTTTGGTTTTTTCTTCTCTCTTTCTTTATCAAACTTACACCACCCAATACCTTCAATCCAAAACACTTGTTGCCAATATTGAAGAAACAAAAATTCTCAGCAAACTGTCCATCGACCTTGCAAGGGAAAGGGGATTGAGCGCTGTATTCACAGGAAGTGGGGGCGAAAGTGCTGAAAACCTTCTCACCACACAGCACGTTCATTCTGATGCTACCATTAAAGAATTCCTCTCCTACGTTCAAGGCAAACCCGCCTCGTCCGAAATTCACGAAATCCTTAGCATGATACAACTCATACCTAAAGTGCGCGAAGATATTCTCTCCCTTCGAAGCGATTTTAGTACCTTCTTTTTTGATTATTACAGCCATATTAACACGCTCATTCTCTCCCAAATGAATCATTTTGCCAAAAATACGGAGACAGGAAATGTGAGCAAGCTTTCTACTGCCTTAGTTGGACTCTACCAAGAGATGGAATATGCAGGGCAAGAACGCGGTTTTGTCTCCAAAATCCTAACCCAGCACACACCTTTTGAACCAAGAGACATGCAAACATGGACCGAAATTATGGGTAAAACATCTGCGTTTACCACAACACTTCTCCCCGATGGTCCCACGAAAGAAGCGATTGAAAAAGCGCATTTTTCAACACAAAATAAAAATGTTTTTGGGCAAGTTCACAAGGCAAAAGCCACCATTATGCTTGAAGCAAAAGAAGGAAATTACTCCATTGAACCCAACCTTTGGTTTGGGATGACAACGAGTCAAATCAATATTATGGACAAAACAGCCTCCATGCTCAGAAGTGCCTTGCAAGAGGAAATTGACACGTACACCAACGAAGCGCTCACCAAATTAAATATCAGTGGTGCCATCTGGACCCTCTCCCTCCTTCTTCTTGTCATGGGACACTTCCTAAGACGAGGCTTTCGTAAAAATATTGCAGAACTTGGGACTGTTTTTGAAAAGATAAAAGAACTCACTGGCGGCGAAACCAGTATCGATCTCAACACGCCTGAGGGAACCCATGAAGCCTATAAAGCTATTGACAAATCCGTCGAAAGTATTGCCATTGAAAAACGCAAGGCTGAAGAAGCGAGTGCGGCAAAAAGTATCTTTCTTGCCAACATGTCCCATGAGATTCGCACCCCACTTAATGGCATCATCGGCTTCACAGAACTACTGAAAAACTCTAATCTCGGCGCAGAAGAAAAGGAATTTATTGACGTTATCGAAAAAAGTTCTGAAAACCTTTTGACCATCATTAACAATATTTTAGACCTTTCCAAAATCGAGAGCAGTCACGTGGAAATCGATGAAACGCCCTTCTTTCCTATCGATGAATTTGAAGGAGCCGCAGAAGTGTATGGGGCCAAAGCATCAGAAAAAAATATTAACTTCTTGTTTTTCATTGACCCAAGCCTTACATGTAAACTCAAAGGGGATGTCACAAAAATCAAAGAAGTCTTGATTAACCTTCTTAGCAATGCCATCAAGTTCACACCAACGGGTGGCACCATTGACATTCAAATCAAGCGCCTTCCTGGAGAAGGACCTAAAACGCTTTTATATTTCTCTGTTCAAGACTCAGGCATTGGCGTCAACCAAGAAAAACAAGCATCTATCTTTAACGCTTTTTCTCAAGCCGATTCCACCATCACCCGCAAATATGGCGGAACAGGCCTTGGCCTTACGATTTCGTCCAAATTCATCGAAACCCTAGGCGGAACCCTCGAGATTGAAAGCGAAGAAGGCGAGGGAAGTAGATTTTTCTTCACTCTTGAATTTGACGAAATCGCCCATGACGCAAAACCCAACCATAAAGATGAATTTAGCGCTTACACCTGCGCCATACTTACTAAAGAAGATGCGAAGTCTCCACAAGTTCCTTACATGTACGATTATTTATCCTATTATGGCATTGCCCTTAAGCCTTATGCCACACTTTTGGAACTTAAAAACCTCATTCACACTTCCGGAGTGACGCTCATTGTGGTTGACCAAAACCTGCTTGACATGGGAGAAATCGAGGAGTATAAAAAAATCCATCTGCCTATTTTGGCCATTGGAAAACATTCACAAAAAGAGGCTTTTGAGAAGTCAAAGGATTCGTACATTACTGTTGCCTACAGGCCCATTAATCCCAGTAAAATCTTAAAATGGCTTGCCATTTGTCAAAAAATTGCGCCCAAAAAACAACCTTCAGGCCTCGTGCAAAAGGTAATGCACCCTTCCAACAAGTTTAGCGCCCATGTGCTTGTGGCAGAAGATAACGAGATTAATCAAAAATTGATTCGCCGAACGCTGGAAGATTTGGGCCTTAGCGTGACGTGCGTCAACAATGGGCTCTTGGCATTGCAAGAACGCACCAACAATCACTACGACATGATTTTTATGGATATTGCAATGCCCATCATGGACGGTGTTGAAGCAACAAAGAAAATCATCCAATACGAGCAAGAAACGGGAGAGAATCACATTCCTATCGTAGCCATTACCGCTAACGCCCTCAAAGGAGACAGGGAGCGCTTCATGGGTGAAGGCTTGGACGAATACGTCACCAAACCCATCAAGCGCGAAGATATTCAATCTATCCTCAACCAATTTCTCTCCCACAAAGGGATCGAGGAAGCCCCCAAGCCACAACCCACGCCCCCTGAGCAAAAGACAAACAACGTTGCACACACATCTTCAGCGACTTTCATACCCCCTGAAGATGTGCCTTTTTTAGATTCCCTTGAAGAAATGGACATGAATTTTCTCTCACCTTCTTCTAAAAAACAAGAATCCTCCACGCCAAACACAACCAAGAAAGAGATTCTTGTTTTCAAAAAAAATCCCATCGAGACAAAAATCTTTACCAGTATTTTAAGGAAAATTTCTCCTTCTATTGTTGGGGTGGATTCTTTGCATGGTTTTAAAGAATCCCTTGCGACTTCTCATTTTGAACTGATTATGATTGATTATGAAACCCAAGGGGCGCCCGCATCTTCTTTGGTTAAGCTTATTAAAGAATCCCAAAACGAAGCGCGCATTGTTCTTTTTGCACATCCTTCGCTCCCATTAACAGAAGAGGAAAAGAAACTTTATAGTAAAATCGTCAACACCATTGTGAGCAAGGCAGAACTAGAGGCTGTTGTTTACGAATTTATCCCTAAAGGCACCCAACAATGAGAAGCGATCTCACCATTCTTTCCATCGATGATGATGTTATTAATCTTAAACTCATCAGCTCACTGCTTAAGAAAAACGTTCATGTGAAAGAAATCATTGAAGCGAAAAATGGTCTTGACGCACTCACTATCTTAGACAACACTTCCACTGTAGATGCTATTTTGCTAGATATCAAAATGCCCATCATGGATGGGCTTGAGTTTTTGGACAACATCCAATCGCGCCCCCACCTTGTCTCCATTCCTGTTGTTGTCATTACCACAGACGAAACAAAAAAAAGGGAAGCTGTTGACAAGGGGGCGTTTGATTTTCTCGTGAAACCCATTCGAGAGGTAGAACTTTCACAAAAGATAGAAAAAATTGCATATGTTCTTGACTAAGGGAACCTTTAGGCGCCCTTAAGCCTTTACAACAACCTTTGTCATGCGGTAGTAAAGCTCCAATATCTCACTTTTCTTTTCAATAAAACTGTTTTGATTAGCAACAAGATAAGCAGAAGAATCCATAATAGTCTCCACCACTTCAAGTCCATTTTGCTTCATGGTCGCCCCCGTTTCCACAATGTCAACAATAGCATCACACATGCCCACCAAGGGTGCTAACTCGATGGACCCATAAAGTTTGATAATCTTTACTGCAACTGCTTTATTGGAAAAATGCTTCTTGGCGATATTTTCCATCTTTGTCGCGATGGTAATTTCTGGCATGGTGTAATCCAACTGTTCCCCTTGGCGCATCCCCACACACACACGGCATTTGCCAATATTTAAATCAAGTAACTGCACGAGTCCTAGCTCTTTTTCTTCCAATACATCCAGCCCCACCACACCCAAATCTGCCGCTTGGTGTTGCACATACACAGGCACATCTTGGTTGCGCACCAACAAAAAACGAAATGGGTCAGCCTCTAAAATCAGTTTCCTGTCTTCAAAAACAAAGCGGGTGTTAAAAATTGTTTCAAACATCTCTAAGGTTTCTTCGGCGATACGCCCCTTTGGCAAGGCTACTGTTAACATACTTATCCTTCTTGTACTAATCCGCTGTGCGCGATTGCTTTTTGCATCCCTCGAAAAATCAAGGTTTTATCAAAAATAGAATGCTTAAAAAAACGGGAGAGAAACTTACCATCACCGCCCGTAAAATAGATATTTTTTTCTTTACATGTATCGCCCAGCATCAATAAAATTGGCTTAATCACGCCATAGCTCACCGCGTCCGCTGTTTTTTGCGGCAACGCATCTAGGGTAATGTTAGGATTGATACGCACATCTAGCCGTGGGGAAATGGAAGCATAGGCCTCTTGGGCAGCACTCAGTCCTGCTAAAATATACCCCCCAAGATGCAACCCGCCCGACATAATATCTACTGTAATAGCACTTCCTGCGTCAATAACAATACCCTCTTCCACGGTATAGCACGCTGCCACCCTATCAACCCCAATGCCTTGGTAGATAGTATCAAAGGCAAAATACGGTTCCAAGTCGACGTAGTTCTTTTTTCCAACTAGCCACGGCTTCACCGATTCATTCACATTAATAAAAAAGAGGGGTTCTTGTGTAGAAAAGTGCTGAAATTCTGGAACTGAAACCGCCCACATTCTTCCTTCTTTGAAAAAATGCACGTTTGAATTGCCAATATCACACAAGTACACGCCAAATCCTCCATCCATTTTTTCGCATCAGTGCTTCGGTTTTTGAACACACAGGAGCATCGGTTAACAAAATCTTGATAAGCACGCGGTGATTTCTAAGGGCTTCAAGGCGCATCACCAGTTCTTCAAAAAGCACCGCTTCTGCACCCAACACTCTGGCTTTTCCCTCTCGCCTCCACACGCAAAGGTACCGCGAATCCAGCCCCACTCCCAAGTAGCACTCAACGCGCTTACGGGAGCCAAGCTCCTTAAGGGGAATGGGCGTCAAAGAGCGGCACACAACGCCCTTTGAGAGCAAGGTATCAACAACCCGATTCATAACCACCCAAGTAACACTAGCGCGCGAGCGTAAAAGAACGGTTGTCTACAAACAACGTCTCTTTTGTCGCAAAAATAAGTGTGTCAATTTCGTCTGGCAACGTGTACACATTGGTTGTAATGAGGTCCAAATCCGTCGCAATCAAATACCCCCCTTTTTCAACCACATACACAAACTCCCCGTGAATGACACCAGAAAAAACAGCGAAAGGGAATTTGCGTTCTTTCAGCACGTTCAAATCCGCGTCCGCAAGCATTACGCGTCCATCTTTTGTAAAGACAAACACCCTGTTTTCAAGCACAATCACATCTTTAATATCTGCATCTAAAAACACGGTCGTATTGGGGTTAATGGAAATCACGCGCTTAGCCGTTGCTACCACCATGCGATCAGCCACAACGTCTAGAAAAATAATGTTATTAAAAAACTGTTCGCTACTCACTACAACATCTCGAATCAAGGTTGCGCTCTTGCGATCCACAATCACCACTTTTCCATCCAATGTTGGAAATAGCACAAGGGACGATAAGAAATAAGGTGCTGCAATGCGAGAATCCAAGGCATACACGTCATCTTGCTTATGGCTGTAACGAACGGTTTTTGTCTCCATATCCATGAGCGTCAAACGGTTAGACGCATCTACTACGGCCAATTCATCTCCATTGACAGAAGCGGAGGCTACGGTATGGGTAAAGGTATGTTCAAATACAGCTGCTCCCGCTTGGTCTAGCACCAAAAGCTTTCCGTCTGGATGTGCGGCAATCAACTTGCCATCAAACTCTCCCAAGAAGCCGTATTCTTTAGGCAATACAACCTTGCCAAGACCTGTTCTTGTGATAACTTGCCCGTTTTCTAGAGTAGCGCCATAACGCGAAACATCTACAATCGCCGAGGATAATGTGCCATCATAGCGCACAGAACCTGCAATCTTTTCGGGTTCAAAATTTTGACGCTTTGTCTCGCATCCTAAAAAAACCAACGCAACCAACACCATACTTACAATTGTGCGAAACATAGGCTACTCTCCCTGAAAATGTTCAAGATTTTTAACGACGTTTTGAAGTGGAGAACTCAATGAAATAGCGGCAAACTCGACTTTAGCTGCTTCTGTTTTTCCTTCTTTTAAAAGAAGGTATCCGCGTTGCAAGGCGCCAAGATTGGACAATAATCCTTCCGATGTACCGTTCAACTGATACGATGCCAAATCACGCAACAACACATCCACATCCAAAACAAGGATGGCTTCAAGTGCTTCTTGCTCGTTTGCATTAAGGGCGACTTGCGCTGCATGGGTGCCATAAAGTACGGAACTTGACTCTTTAAGCGTTTTGAGAGCAACAGCGTCATCTGGATTGGCAAGTACGGCGCGGTAGGCTTGATTGGCCGTACGCAGGTGCTTTGTTTTGAGCGTATCTGTTATGGCATACCCAACACCCAAGAGGGCGACAATGACTACACCAGAGACGAGCGTCCACTTGTATTTTTTAAAAAAACGCTCACTTTTAATCATCCCCTCAAGAAATTGCTCTTCGGTACTCAGCCCTTGCTTGATTGCATTGAGATTTTCTTTTAGTGCCACGCATATCCTTTTAGAGTTCTTTTTTTAGTAGAGTCTTGTGAAACTCTTTAACGCTAGATCTTTGCCGCGAAAAACCCACGCACCCGTGGTGCTTTAGGGCCTTGCAAAAGTTTCCTTTCGTAAGACGTCTATTTTTGGGAGGGTATTGTAGCACACTAAAGGTGAGACAATTCTTTTTTAAAGCGCATTTTGCTACAATCTCATAGCTCTATTTTCACAGGGTTTTACCCCAGATAACCATTGCAAGGATTGATAGTATGCGCATTGATAACGACCTCCTCTCCAAGCTTGAAAAGCTCTCCTCTTTAGAAATCGAACCCTCCAAACGCGAAGGCATCATTGCTCAACTTAGCGAAATCGTCACCTTCGTAGAAAACCTCAACGAACTTGATCTTGACGCCCAAGAAGCCACCTTTACGACCGTCGAGGGAGGCACTCCTTTTCGTGAGGACATCCCTGCATGTGACCCAGAAATCGTCCAGACTATTTTACAACACGCCCCCAAAAGCGACCAAGGGTTTTTCGTTGTTCCAAAGATTATTGAATAATCCTTACATGTAACGCCCAAAGGAAATGTCTATGATTAGTATTAAAGCATTGCTCAAAAACATTGTCGCTTACAAAGCTTCAGACCTCCACCTTGTCAGCCGTAGCGAACCACAGATTCGCATTGATGGCAAATTAGCGGGCTTGGATATGAACAAGCTTGATGGCAAAGAGATTGAAGAGATGTGCTACTCCCTCCTCACGGACAAGCAAAAAAAAGAACTGGAAGAAAACCGTGAACTTGATTTTGCGGTAATGTTTCCAGGCATCGGACGCTTTCGTGCCAATTATTATTACACGATGAATGGCGAAGTGGCGGCGGCGTTTCGGATTATTCCCCTCGAAATCCCCTCTCTTGATGACCTTAAAGCCCCAGAAATTTTCAAGCAGCTCATCAAGCGCGAAAAGGGAATGGTGCTTGTCACTGGCCCTACAGGAAGCGGAAAATCCACCACTCTAGCAGCCCTTTTGAATGAAATCAACATCACCGAAAACAAACACATCATCACTATCGAAGACCCCGTAGAATTTGTCCATGAAAACAAACGCTCGCTGTTTTCACACCGCAACGTGGGCGATGACACCAAAAGCTTTGCGCGGGGGCTTAAATACTCCCTCCGCGAAGATCCTGACATTATCCTCGTGGGCGAAATGCGCGACCAAGAAACCATCGGTACTGCGGTTACCGCAGCCGAAACAGGGCACTTGGTGCTTGGCACCTTGCACACCACCTCCGCCATTCAAACCCTCAACCGCATTGTGGACAGTTTTGAAGGGGCAGAACAAGTACAAATTCGCAACATGCTCTCTGTGTCACTTACTGCCATCATTTCCCAAAGCTTGCTACCCAAAATTGGCGGGGGACGCGTTGCTGTTCATGAAGTACTCATCAACAATGCTGCCATCTCCAACTTAATCCGTGAAAATAAATTGCATCAGATTTATTCTCAATTGCAACTTAACCAACAAAAAACGGGCATGATCACCCAAACCCAGTCTATGTTAAAAGCCATCAAAGCAAATCTTATCACCAAAGAAGACGCCTTGCGCTTTTCCACCCAACCCCAAGAGTTATTGAACCTGATTAGCATTTAATGAAAACAAAAAACGCTGATTTACCCACGTTACAGCTTTTTTAGCTTATAATCGGTTTCAAATTATTGAAGGTATTTTTATGATTAAAAACAGCTCTGTTATCGAATCCATCTGCGAACTTGGAGATGAAACGTTTGCTAAGCTTAAATCGCTCAACGTGCCTCCTTATCCAAAGTACTACTACGAAACGTTTATGGATGGCTTGTACGCAACCAAAGATCAAGAAATGATTGAGCTTTCTAGGAAATACGGGTACCTTTTCAGCTCAAGTGCTTCTCATGAAGTGCTTGCTGAAAATGGCGTTGCGCTCGCCAAAGAAAGTTTGTTGAAATTTCAAGAATCCAACAGTACTATTCGGCAAATTTCTGAAGAAAAAGCGGTGGACCTTGCACTCTTTAAAAGCCAAGGCCATTCCACGCAAACTTCTGGACTCTTCTCCTTGTTTAATACCTTTCAAGACCAGGTCTTGCAAGAGCTACATAATGCAGAAGAGATTATCGGAAACCTCAAACGCGAAATCGAAATTTTAGAGCGAGAATCAAATATTGACTCACTCACCAAAGCGTACAATAAAAAAGCATTAATGCTTGACCTTGAAGAGATGCTCGAATTTGGGAAAGAAAAAGACTTGGATCTTTATCTTGTCTTGTTTGATGCGGATGATTTTAAAACCATCAATGAAAACTTTGGGCACATTGCGGGAGATAAAACGCTTATCTATCTTGCCAAGCTTCTACAAACTGCCTTGCGCAGAGGAACGCGCATCTACCGCTTCGGAGGCGAGTCATTTGTAGTTATCCTCAATCGCATTGGCCGTGAAGATGCACAAAAAACAGCGCAACGGGTCTTGCATGACACCAGTGAAAGTAAGCTTTTTTACAAAGGCAACAACATTCGCCTCACTCTCAGTGGCGGAATGGCGGCACACCGTCAAGGAGACACAACAGAAAGCTTTATTGAACGCGCAGAAAAAAGCCTGAGCCGTGCCAAGACTGACGGCAAAAACTGTTTTAGAGAAGAGTAGACATGGAACACATTGTTTGGTTTGATATTATTACCATTTCCCTTATTTTGCTCCTAGGATTCAAGGGAATTATTAACGGCTTTGTTAAGGAAACTTTTGGCCTTCTGGGTGTCGTAGGCGGTATTTTTATCGCCTCGCGCTACGCGCAAGAGGCGGGGAAATTTATCGATTCTGCAGTCTATGCCTTTGAAAACAAGGCATCGCTTTTTTTAGTAGGCTTTATTGCCATCTTGTTATGTTTTTGGATTTTGTGTTTATTGCTTGGTCAAATTGTCGGAAAACTTCTCTCCTTAAGCGGTCTTTCGGGGATAGACAAAATTGCTGGTTTTTTTGTGGGAAGTGCCAAAATATTTTTGGTATTCTCCATTTTTATCGCCGCCATTTCTAATATTGATTTTGTTCAGAAAAAAATTGATACCTACATGACTCAAAGCTTTATGTATCCTATCTTCATGGAAGTAGGCCAAAAAATTGTTGAGCTAAAACCGGATGACTTCGTCAAAGAACCCTCATCTGACACGCCAGCTCTTAGTGAACAATAACCGCACAAAGGACGAGGAATGACCATAGAAAACATGGAGTACGATACGTTACTAGAACGCTTCAAGGAAGTGTTAAAGACAAACAATTTAAAGTTCACGAAGCAGCGCGAAGTTGTCCTTAAGACGCTCTATAACCACCATGAACATTTTACGCCTGAGCATTTGTATTTGCTTATCAAAGAAAAATATGGCGCCCTTAATGTAGGAATTGCGACGGTGTATCGCACCCTTAACCTTCTTGAAGAAGCCGAAATGGTCACGTCTATTACCTTTGGTTCCCAGGGAAAACGTTTTGAGCTAGCCACCAAACCTCACCACGATCACATGATTTGTCGCAGTTGTGGCACCATTACCGAATTTGAGGATTCAGTGATTGAAAAACGCCAAGAAGCCATTGCCAAAGAGCATGGGTTCAAACTCACCAACCACCTCATGCAGTTGTATGGCATTTGCAAAACCTGCAAAAAGTAATTTAACACGAAGGAAAGAGAATTTTAATGTTTGATAACCAACTAGAACAACAACGTATTGAAAAAGCAAATGCCTTTCGCGAGTTAGGGAAAAACCCCTACCCTCACGCACTCACACGCGACACTTCGATGGAATTGTTTAAAACAGACTGTGCGTATGTGTTGCAAAATGACCCTCAATCTGACCCAAGCGTTACAAAAAGTGTCGCAGGAAGGATTAAATTTTTACGCCACATGGGCAAAGCTGCTTTTGCAAAAATCGAAGACGAATCAGGCGCATTGCAAATTTACTTTAGCAAAAACGAATTGGGTGAAACCTGGTTTGGCCACGTCAAAAAACTCATTGAAGTGGGTGATATTATCGTTGCTACAGGCTTTCCCTTTGTTACCAAAACAGGCGAATTGTCTTTACATGTAACGCGTTTAGAGCTTGCAACCAAAGCCATCGTCCCCCTTCCTGAGAAATTTCATGGTCTTCAAGACAAAGAGTTACGCTACCGCCAGCGCTACCTTGATATGATCATGAACACACAAGTCAAAGAAGATTTTAAACTCCGTTCAAAAGTCGTCAGTATCATTCGCCACTTTTTTGAATCCCACGACTTTCTCGAAGTAGAAACGCCCATGATGCACCCCATTGCAGGAGGTGCAAACGCCAAGCCTTTCGTCACGCACCACAACGCCCTTGGCATTGAACGCTACCTTCGCATCGCACCTGAACTCTACCTCAAACGCTTGGTTGTTGGGGGATTTGAGGCGGTCTTTGAAATCAACCGTAACTTCCGAAATGAAGGCATGGACCTTACCCATAATCCAGAATTTACCATGCTTGAATTTTACTGGGCGTACCACACGTATGAAGATTTAATGAACCTTACCGAGGCACTTTTTGATACCTTGCTTGAAACACTAGGTCTTCCCAAGCACCTTCCTTTTGGTGAAGAAAGCATTGATTTTTCTAAACCCTTTACACGTATTCCCTACCAAGAAGCTTTGGTGAAGATTGGCGGAGTTGATCCAAGCATCCTCGAGAACAAAGAAGCGATTCTTAGTAAACTCACTAAAGATGGTTTTGAGGCCAATCCAAAGCTCTCCCTAGGGCACTTGCACGCAGAATTGTTCGACGCTTACGTAGAAGCCAAGCTTATTAACCCTACCTTTGTGACACACTTTCCTCTTGCCATTAGCCCACTTTCACGCAAAAGCGATGAAGACCCCACCATCGCAGAACGTTTTGAGTTGTTTATTGCGGGGCGTGAAATTGCCAATGGCTTTAACGAGCTTAATGACCCCATCGATCAATACGAACGTTTTAGCGCACAGCTTGAAGCCAAAGACGCAGGGGATGATGAAGCCCACGAAATGGACGAAGACTATGTCAAAGCCCTAGGCTATGGCCTACCGCCTACCGCAGGCCAAGGTCTTGGCATTGACCGCCTCGTTATGCTTCTAGCTAACCGACACTCCATCCGAGATGTCATCTTATTCCCCGCCATGAAACCTTTACGTAAAGAAATTCAATCACCCGAAGAAGGAACCGTTCAATGACTCCACTACAATCCCTTGATCCCGTTGTTTTTAACCTTATTGAAAAGGAATTGGTGCGCCAATGCGACCACCTTGAAATGATTGCTAGCGAAAACTTTACCTATCCTGCGGTCATGCAAGCCATGGGTAGTGTTTTTACCAACAAATACGCAGAAGGGTATCCTGGAAAACGCTACTACGGCGGCTGTGAATACGCGGACGAAGTGGAGCAACTTGCCATTGACCGTGCGTGCAAACTGTTTGGTTGTACCTATGCAAACGTTCAACCAAATTCTGGATCACAAGCCAATCAAGGGGTTTTCAACGCGCTGTTAAAACCCTATGACAAAATCCTCGGAATGGATCTAAGCCACGGAGGTCACTTAACCCATGGTGCCAAAGTGAACAGTTCTGGCAAAATCTATGAAAGCTTTTTTTACGGCGTTGAGCTAGACGGCCGCATCAACTACGACCGCGTACGCGATATTGCCAATATCGTAAAACCCAAGATGATTATCTGTGGTGCTTCTGCATACCCGCGCGAAATTGACTTCAAGGCGTTTAGAGAGATTGCCGATGAAGTGGGTGCGATTTTGTTTGCAGACATCGCCCACATCGCTGGCCTTGTTGTCGCAGGCGAGCATCCTAGCCCCTTTCCTTACTGTGACGTGGTTTCCACAACAACCCACAAAACCTTGCGTGGCCCTAGAGGCGGGTTGATTTTAACCAACAACGAAGAGATTGCCAAAAAAGTGAATTCTGCAATTTTCCCAGGTATCCAAGGTGGCCCTTTGATGCACGTCATCGCAGGCAAGGCTGTAGGATTTGGTGAGAACCTAAAACCCGAATGGAAAACCTACGCCAAGCAAGTCAAAGCCAATGCGGCAGTTTTAGGAAAAGAATTACTTGCCCGTGGTTACGACATCGTCAGTGGTGGCACGGATAACCACTTGATATTAATGAGTTTTTTAAACAAACCCTTTAGTGGCAAAGATGCTGACCTCGCCTTAGGACGTGCGGGCATTACTGCCAATAAAAACACTGTTCCTGGCGAAACAAGAAGTCCTTTTGTTACCTCAGGCATTCGCCTAGGCTCACCCGCGCTTACCGCGCGCGGAATGAAAGAACCAGAGTTTGTTACTATCGCGGGACTCATTGCCGATGTGCTTGACAATATTGAAGACGAAGCCTTACAGGGCAAGATTAAAGAGCAAGTGAAATCTTTAGCTAGCAACTTTATTATCTATTCTCAATCAACCTATTAGGAAGAGTATGCTACCCATTGACACCTCTTTAATCAAAATTATTACCGACCATTATTGGATTAAGCGCGATACAATCGTTCAAAAAATCTCTTACAAAGAGCGTACTTATTTTGATAAATTTGAACGCATAAACGAGCCTTTGACCCGCTCCATCATCAAACAGCACGAAGACCGTGAAATTACAGTGGCGCACTCTTTGATTAACCAATTTGAAAAAGTTGAAAATATTGTCTTTGATTATAACGGACACAATACCGAGCGCTTTTGGCATCGGGCACAATTATTGCTTAGAGAGGAGGGGTTTATTAACTTTACCGCTTATGAGAGTAAAACCCCTGGACACTTACACCTCTACGTACACAAAGGACATACAACCTTACAAGAGGGGGAACAAATCGCCAAAATGCTCTCCATGAAACTGGGTCAACGTCTGCCAAGAGAATGGCGCATGTTTCCAAGTCCGGATTTGCCTAAAGAGTTTAATATCTTGGCGCTTCCTTATGCGTTGTATCAAAAAGAACGTGGCGCTTCGTGGTCGAAGCATATGTAGTGATTTTTAAGGAGAAAAAAGATGGAAGACAAAAACGAGCTTAGCGATATCGTCCTAGATAAAGACACGGGCTCCAAAGGCATGAAATTAAAACGTATCTTGGTAATTGCCGCGGTATTGGTATTACTGTTCTTGGTAGTGTTGATTATTATGCGCGCACTCAATGCACCAACGCCCGAACAAGAGGCCCGCTTAATCCTGCCTCCAGAACCCCAAAGTGTTCCTGTTGCGCCAAATGCCGCTGAAGAAAAACTTTTTCAACAAGTTCCTATTATCAACGAAGAGCCCAAAGAAAGCTTTGAAGATATGGTGAAAAAGCTTAAAGAAAAAGAGATGAACCGCACTGCTCAAGCACCTCAAGAGGCACCCAGTATTGAACCAGAACCAAGAGAGGTTACCGTTCCACTACCTCCCCAGCAAATCGCAACACCCACTCCTCAAGTAGCGCCTGTTGCGACGCCTACGCCACCCGCGACAACGCCCAAGGCCGCGACAAGCCAAGGGGATCACGCTGCCACTTCAGGTATTTACATTCAAGTTGCCTCGGTCACGCGCACCAACCCTGATGCGGCCTATTTAAAGTCCATCACCGACAAGTCTTATGCGTACCGACTCTACCGTACCACCGTTGGCGAGCAAACGCTCACGAAAGTATTAGTAGGTCCTTACGCCACTAACGAAGCGGCCAGAACTGCACTAGCGTCTGTTAAACAAAATCTGAGCCCCAACGCGTTTATTTTTAGAGTGCCCTAGTGTATTTCCGTCAACTGCTCTTTGATCAACTCACCCCCATCACGATTTACCACAAGCTCCAGTCGTTTTTAGGGGGGGAGCTTGGTTTCTTGTTTGAAAGCGCCATTAATAACGCTTCGGGAAATTCCAGTTTTCTCTTTTTTGGTGCCAAAGAACGCATTATTCATCACCGTGGCATTAGCACCCATACGAATGAGTATGGTGTTACTACTACCATTGAGACCAACCCCCTGCTTTACCTCAAAAAGCGCTACGCCACCATTGATAGCGCTGAGTATAAACGCTACAGCACTGCCTTGGGAATTGGGTTTGTGGACGGATTTATTGGGTACATCGGGTACGATGCGGCCAAGCTCTTTGAACCGCGCCTTGCCTCGCACATGGAAGACCTTACAGACGCTCTAGACATTCCCGAAATAGACCTCATGCGCCCCAAACTTGTGTGTGAATTTTCCCACAAAACAAATCGCTTAACCCTCATGACCTTTGTTGAAGAGTTGGGTGAAAAACTAGACGAAATTGTCGCGCACCTCAAAGAGCCGCACCATTATCTGCCCATCCAAACGGCCTCTATTGACCCAAAAAAAAGCTCTTTTGCCTTTGATAAAGCTACTTTTTTTGACATGGTTGCCAAATCCAAAGAGATGATTCGCAGCGGAGACGTGTTTCAAATCCTCATGTCCAACCGTTTTACACAGTATGCGACCATTGATTATCTCAGTTTTTATCGCATCTTACGCAGTAAGAATCCTTCCCCATATATGTTCTTGCTTGATTATGACCGCTTCGCTATTGCAGGAAGTTCGCCAGAAGTAATGGTGGGGCTAAAAGATGGCAGTATTTTATTGCGTCCCATCGCCGGAACACGCAAACGAGGAGCAACGTTTGAAAAAGATAAACACTTAGAAGAAGAGCTTTTGAGTGACGAAAAAGAGTTGGCTGAACATTTGATGCTCATTGACCTTGGGCGCAACGACGTAGGTCGGGTTGCCAAAGTAGGAACTGTAAAAGTTTCTGAAATGATGCGTGTTGAACGCTACTCTCACGTCATGCATTTAGTAAGCGACGTGGAAGCCACATTGGATGCTTCTCACGACATGTTTGACCTTTTTTGTGCTACCTTTACCGCAGGAACCATGACCGGAACCCCTAAAATCCGAGCTATGGAACTCATTGCTGATTTCGAAGGGCTTAAGCGAAGTTTTTACAGCGGTGCCGTGGGATATTTTGGATTTGATGGCAACATGGACAGTGCGATTATGATTCGCACCTCTTACATGGACCATGAAAAGATTATCTTCCAAGCTGGGGCTGGCATCGTTGCAGACAGCCAACCTGAACTTGAATACCTTGAAGTTCACAACAAACTCGCCGCCATGATGAGTTCTCTAGAAGACTTAAAAGACGCATGACCCTCTACACACTCTTTGGCAATCCCGTTGCCCACTCCCTCTCCCCACGCATGCACAACCTAGCCTTTGCGCGCCTTGGTATCCAGGGCGCTTACATGCGGTCGCTTTTGGAGGATGGGGAGCGCTTAAGGGAGGTTTTTTTCGCTCTCAAGCTTAATGGGGCCAATGTGACCGTTCCTCACAAAGAAGCTGCTTTTCGTGCTTGCGATAAAGTGCTTGGGATTGCTACTTCCATTAAAGCAGTCAACACTCTTATTAATGACAACGGTGTCTTGGTTGGCTACAACACCGACGCCCCTGGTTTTTTACGTGCTATCGCCTCTTTTAAAACAGTACGTTCAGCCTTAATTTTAGGCGCAGGAGGCACTGCTAAAGCCTTGGCCTATGCTCTAAGAGAAACAGGCATTGCGCCTACTATTCTTAATCGCAGTGCGCCTAAACTTGAAGCATTTCAAAAGGATGGCTTTGCCTGCTTTACCCACGAAACCTTTTCTCTCACCCCTTTTGACCTCATCATCAACACCACTTCTGCAGGCCTTAGCGACAACGCCCTTCCTGCATCAAAAGCAGTGCTAGAAGCGCTTTTTACCCACGCTTCTTACGTCTTTGAGGTCATCTATAAACCCACGCCTTTTTTGGCTTTAGCTTCGGCCCACGGCCTTACATGTAAAGATGGAAAAGAGATGCTTTTGTGGCAAGGAGTGCTGGCATTTAACCTGTTTCACCACAACACACTTGCAGAAGAAACCATCGCAACAGCGATGCAAGAAGCCCTTAGGCTTTCATCCTAGATTCTAGGGCTTTTGAGAGGGAGAGCATGTCCACGTTCTCCAAGGAGACACCCGTGGGAACCCCTTGAGCGATTTTTGTGAACGAAAGATTAAGCGCCTTTAAGCGCTCTTCTACGTATAAAATAATCCCATCACTAGAGAGTCCAGGCGTCAACGCAAAAATCACTTCTTGCACATTGCGCATTTGAATCAACCCTGTCAATCGCGCCAGCGTTTCCTCTTCTAACGCGTCTAAGACAAAATAGCCGCCCTCATACGCGCCATTTTCCTCCAACACAAAAATATCTTTTGCGCTTTCCACGATGCACAAAAGCTGTAAGTTGCGGTGTTCGTCCAAACAAATATCGCACACTTCATGCTCGCTCACCCCACCACACGCTTGGCAATGGCGCAAGGAGCGCACCGCTGTTTCGATTGCGTTGGCTAATTTCATAGCGCCGAAGGTATCTTTGAGGATCAAATGGTACGCAAATCGCAAGGCAGATTTTTTGCCAACAGTGGGGAGCGTGCCCAGTACTTCTACTAAATTATCAAAGGCTTCTAGTTTATGTTTCATGCTAAAAGTGTAACCAAGAGAGGATTAAATACCGCCATTTTCACCCAACAAAAGGTCAAAATGATGCTCGCCATTTTCGTACGAATACGCCAATTCCATGCCGTGTAACGAAACGATATTTTTGACAATATACAGTCCCAATCCCATGCCATTTTTTGTCTGTTCTGAAGTGGTTACAAAGGCTTCACAATAATGGCCGATAGGGTATTTAAGCGCTGGTCCACGGTTGCTGATGCGCAAGCCTTTTTCGGTGGTACTAACCGTCGCTTTTTTATCGCTACTGTATTTTAGGGCATTGTCTATGAGATTTTTGATGGCTAGTGCTAACAAATCAAAATCAGCCTTGACTAAAAAATCGTGGGAAAGGCTTACATGTAAGCGCTCTTGCATCTGCGCTTCATCTAGCATTAACACATCGCATCCTTGCTCAACCACGGAAGAGAGGGGACATTCCTGAAGGTTTAAGGTATAGCTTTTAGACACAAGCTGTTCGATTTTTGAAAATTCATTAATAAGCAAATCCAAACGCTCAAAGATGCCCACCAACCGTTTTTTCTGCACCTCTTCTTTGACCATTTCCGAAACAATACGCCCTTTTCCAATGGGCGTTTTTAGCTCATGCATGATGGTGCGCAAAAACAGTTGGCGCGAACGAATCAAATCACGGATTTTTTTGGCCGCACGGTCAAACTCATTGGCTACTTCCGCAATCTCATCTTTTTTATCGCTCTTGCACGCAATCTCCATATCCCCACTAGCAAAGCGCCGAATGCTTTGGCTTAAGGGTTTTAGCGGGTAAATACTGCGCATGACAGAAACATAAATGGACACCAACACCGCCAAGGCAAGGGCAAACGCTACCCATAAAAAATCATCGGCGTATTTGATATTTTGGTTTTCAAAGACCACGCGCACCGCAGGATTGTCCAAAAGCAGGTAATAGCGTTTATTGTACACAATGGACGAGAGTGAGCCCAAGGCAGTGGTACGGTGAAAAACAATCTCCCCTTTTTCTAGTACCGAAGCCATGAGGTTACGATTTTCTACTTGGTTAAGACCAAAATGGCGAAAATAGGCTTCAATATCTTTAGGTGGTGTATTGTTTTGGTGGAGTTGGAACAAGTAATTGATGGCTTGAAATTGGCGCTGTTGCATCGCTTCTAAAGAGCGTTGGGTTTGCATGTTGTCAAGTAACAAAAACAGCAAACACACCAACGCAAAGGAGATGCCAAAAATAGCACTAATACGGCTGCTTAACGAGTGTCGATTCATCCTAAAAGCTTATACCCAATGCCTCGCACCGAATGGATATGTTTGGGTGTTTTGGAACTCTCTCCGATTTTAACACGGAGCCTGCCGATAATCACATCCAAACTCTTAGAACCCTTGTCCTTTAAGGATTTGCAGTTATACACCAACTGCTCCCTTGAAACCGAAAAGCCGTGTTGCTTGATGAGATAATACAAAATCTCATACTCTGCAGGCGTGAGGCTCAGGGGTGCTTCATCGTAATAAATCTGATGGCGCATATCATCGATGCGAAAAAGCGTTGGCGTGGTGTGGCTTTGGGGTTCACTGCTTTTTTTGTAACGGCGAATCAAACTCACAATCCGTGCGTACATTTCTTTGGGGTCGTAAGGCTTTGGCAAGTAATCATCTGCGCCAATTTGAAGCCCGATGACTTTGTCACTCACATCACTTCTGGCTGAAGAGATGATGATAGGAATGTCGTATTTTTCACGAATTTCACGGCACACATCAAGCCCATCCATCCCTGGAAGCGTGAGGTCTAAAATCAAAAGGTCATATTTTTTCACCCCAGCACTGAGGCCCAAATAGGGGTCTTCGTAGTTGGTGATTTTAATGTTGTACTCAGCCAAGTACTCGGCTAAAATCTGCGCAAACTCTGGGTCATCTTCTATCATTAACACATTAATCATTCACGTCCTTTTAAAAGGGGCCAAGGCCCCTTCGCCTAGCTTCTTGGGCCCCTGTTTTGCATGTTTTGAACAAACTTTTCACGCTGGTCTGGCGTGAGGATATTATATAGTTTTTCAATGTGTTTTGCCTTAAGTTCTGCTCTAACTTGTGCATTTTTCACATCCGCCTCAACAAAGGCTTTGCTGTTAAATTTAGCGCCATCAAAAGCCTTTTTCATTCCTTCCGCTCTCGCTCCTGGTTTCATGGACGAAAGCATTTCAACTTTCATTTGTGCTTGAGTAAGTCTGATTTCATGGGCTTGTTCGGGTGTGAGGTCAATGCCTTGAAGCATCATCATTCCGCCACCTTTTCGTCCCATTTTTCCTTGATTATTACCGCGCATTTCTTGATTTTGACCACCAGCCATGCCGCAATCTCGTTGCATCATGCCACCTTTTGCCCACGCTCCCGTTGCTGCAAGCGAACCTGCAAGAACTACCATTGCTACTGTTTTTCCTAGTTTCATCATTTCCTCCTTGGAATGTTTTGATAGGTGAAGTATAAAGCAGGGGCCTAAATGGGGCTTTAATCTTTTGTTAATGCAGTGCAACGAGGTTGTATTGCAAAACATTTTTAGGTAAAATAGCACTCTTCAAAAAGACTACACACATAGGACTTTACCTTGGATTTAGATTATTATGAGATATTAGAAATCAGCCGCGATGCTGATGGGGCTACCATTAAAAAAGCCTACCGCAAGCTTGCGATGAAGTTTCACCCCGACCAAAATCAGGGCGACAAGGAAGCAGAAGAACAATTCAAACGCATTAACGAAGCCTACCAGGTGCTTAGCGATGCACAAAAACGTTCCGCGTACGACCGCTACGGCAAAGCAGGACTAGAGCGCCAAGGATTTCATAGCTACTCTGAACAAAATTACGAAGATATTATGGATGACTTGGGGTCGATTTTTGAATCAGTCTTTGGGAGTGGTTTTGGCGGCCAAGGGCGTCGTCAAAAACCCCGCAAATACCCCTTAGACCTTGAAACTTCCGTCACGCTCGCTTTTAACGAAGCAGTTTTTGGCTGCACCAAAGAGGTTTCTTACCGTTACAAAACACCCTGCGACACCTGCGAAGGCACAGGTTCAAAGGACAAAAAACTCTCTACATGTAAAGAGTGTGGTGGCAAGGGCCAAGTCTTTTTCCGCCAAGGTTTTATGACCTACTCTCAAACTTGCGGAGCGTGCAATGGCACGGGTGAGTCTGTGAAAAACCCGTGTAGCGCATGCCACGGAAAAGGCTTTAACGAAGAAGAAGCGACCATCACGGTTGATATTCCTGAAGGTATTGACACAGGCAACCGCATCCGCGCAGCCAAAAAAGGCAATGTGGATGAGCAGGGGCAAAAAGGGGATTTGTACGTGCACATTCAGGTCAAAGAAGATGACCATTTCGTGCGACACAATGATGACATTTACATCGAAGTACCCGTCTTTTTTACCCAAGCGGTTTTAGGGGAAACCCTCACCATCCCCACCTTAAAAGGGGAAAAAGAGTTAAAACTCCCCACAGGCACCAAAGACAAACAGCAGTTTTTGTTTGAAGGAGAAGGGGTGCAAAACGTGCACACAAGGCGCAAAGGCAACTTGGTGGCTCAAATTAGCCTGCGTTACCCTAAAAAACTCAACGAAAAACAGATAGGACTCTTGCAAGAACTTCAAGCCTCTTTTGGCTACGAAAGTACGCCCCATGAAAAAAGCTTTGAGGGTGTATTTGACAAAATTAAAAGCTGGTTTAGTTAGCCACTTCTTTTCTCGGGCACGTTCATAAGTGCCCGAACCACCGCAATCAAGATTTAAAGCTTCATTTTATATAATACCCCTTTTTTACATGTAACGAGGTTTTTATGCGTATTGTTTTGACCCTTTTTCTGACCCATGCGTTGCTCTTTGGAGCCATTCGGCATTTTAGTATTCATGAAATGGATGGAAAGGAAGCGGGCAATAAACTCTTCATTATTGGAGGCATCCACGGAGATGAACCAGGGGGCTATTTTGCACCAGCACTCGTGGTGCAACATTACACCATAAAAAAAGGTTCGTTGCTGGTTGTTCCTAATTTAAACTTTGACAGTATTGTCCAAAACCGCCGTGGCATTTATGGCGACATGAACCGAAAGTTTGACCACATCGACCAAAGTGATCCTGATTTTGAACTTGTCACCCACATCAAATCCCTCATCACCGACCCCAGTGTGGATTTTATCATCAACTTGCACGATGGTCGCGGATTTTACCGCACTACATGGGAGAGCGCCATCTTTAACCCACGCGCCTGGGGACAAGCCTATATTATCGACCAAAAAACCATTGACGATGTTAAGTTTGGAAACTTAGATGAAGTCACAACCCTTATGGTCGAAGCCCTCAATCAGAGTAACCTTGCGGCAAATCACCACCAGTTTGATGTGAAAAACACCTACACCAAAGACAAAGACGAACAAATGCGCATGTCTTTGACCTACTACGCCATCACCCATCTCAAACCCGCCCTTGCCATTGAAACAAGCAAAAACATTACAGAACTCGACACCAAGGTCCTCTACCAACTTCTTTCCATGGAAGCCTTGCTAAACCACATGGGCATTGAATTTGAGCGGGATTTTGAACTCACCTTAGAAGAAGTGGATCGCTTGCTTGCCAACTATGGCACCATGAACCTCAACAACCGCTTTAGCATTTCGCTGAGCGATGCGCGCAATGCCTTGCATTTTATTCCCATGCGCAAAGAGGGGAATGTATTTGAATTTTCCCACCCCCTTGGCACGACCATTGACCGAGGAAGTTACCATCAAGTTATGATAGGAAACATTCCCGTAGCCAAGCTTTATCCTCAGTATTTTTCCCTTACATGTAACGCCAAAACCGCCAAGATAGAAGTAGATGGGCACGTGCAAACCGTCTCTTTCGGGGAGACAGTACACATCAAAAACACTTTTAATGTCCTAAAAGACGAAGCCTTTCGGGTGAATCTCATTGGGTTTGTGACCAAAGACCGCGACTCGCAAGATGGCATCACGGTACAAAAAAGTGATTTCATCTCCCGTTTTTCCATCGACCGATCCGAAACTGCTTTTCGCGCTGAATTTTACGACAACGGGGATTTTTGTGGCACCATTACGGTTGTATTTGAATAGCCTCAAGGGCGCTATTGGGAAGTACAAGGTAGAGAATTATCTCTTCTTTAAGCCCTCCTGCTAACACAGGCGCCTCCTCTCCCGCGCCAAAAAAGTAATCCACCCGCGCTTCTCCACGGATGGCCCCACCCACATCCTGAGCCACCACAAGCGGTTGAAGGTAACCTAACGCGCTTTCAATCACCAAAGGAAGCCCAAGGGGAATGTAGCGTCTGTCCACCGCCACACTACCATAGGGCGTAAGCTCCACGCCTAAAGCACCCGTCGCTCCTGTCTCCTTTTGTGTGAAAAAAACATAGCTGGGGTTGGCGTGCATGATGGCATCTGCCCTATCAGGATTTGCTTCCAAAAAATCCCGAATCGACTGCATGGAAACTGCGTCAATGAAGCCTTGTTGGCGCATTAAGCCGCCTATGGCGCGGTAGGGGTGGCCGTTTTGGTCAGCGTAGCCAAGGTACATCACTTCCCCATCCTCCAACACTACCTTGCCAGAACCTTGGATTTGTAAGAAAAAGGCGTCTACCTTGCTGTCCACGTAGCACAACACTTCCGCCTCCACCCCTTTTTGGTCAATCTCTTCATGGGAAGCATAAGGCACTACGCGCGTGCCATTGAGTCTACCCCGCAAGCGCATAGAAGAGAGCTCGTTGTAGAGGGAAGAAAGCTCAATAGAAAGCATCTCTTTTGGTCTTGCGTATAGAGGGGTGGAAAAAACCTCCGAGCGGGTTTTACTGCCTCTAAGCGTTGGCTCATAATAGCCGCTCATCAAGCCTTTGGAGGAGAGTTTTACGGGAGAAAACAAACCTTTGAAGGTTTCCAAGTCTTGGATGCCACAATAAGGCGCGCTCAGCGGGTTAAGGGCGCAACTGCGGTGAAAGGCTTCAAAAAAAACTGCTTCTTGTACCCCTTCTAACGTGAGACTTTCCCACGCAACCACTTCGCCCATCACGGGCAACGAAGAGAGTGCTAAGGGCGTTTGCTTAGGTGCACACCCCCAAAATGAAGCCAAAAGCGCAACAGCACCAACATACCCAAGCCAAGACTTCACTTCAACTCACCCCAGTGTTTTCCAATAGCAACGGACGTTTTCAAAGGCACTTTGAGGGAAAAAATCTCTTCCATGCACCATTTTGCTTTTTGAGCAAAGGCTTCCGCACCTTCTTTACGCACTTCAAAAATCAATTCATCGTGGATTTGTAACAAAAGTTTTGCATCTGCATCCAACAACCCTTCGTTCATCTTAAGCATCGCCAGTTTAATCAAATCTGCGGCACTCCCTTGAAAGACCGTATTGACCGATTCGCGCTCGTACGCAGCAAGGAGCATAGGCGTGGCATTGCCATAGTCAAAATAGCGTCGTCTGCCAAGCAAAGTCTCCACAAAACCTTGCTCTTTGGTTTTTTCTTGTACTGACTTTAAGTACTCTTTCACCGTCGGAAAAGAGTCAAAATAGCTTTGAATATACCCCGCAGCTTCCTTGGAAGGAATCCCCAGCGTTTGGCCTAGTTTTCGCGCGCCCATGCCATAGAGCAACCCAAAGTTAATGCTCTTGGCGATGTTGCGCTTGGCAGACGCATCCGCTTCGCCAAAGAGTTTCACCGCAGTTTCTTGGTGGATGTCTTTGCCCTCTTGAAAGGCAAGGATGAGGGCGGGGTCTTGGCTAAAGTGGGCCAACAAACGCAGTTCAATTTGCGAATAATCAATGCCTACTAGCACCCATTCGGGTTCTGCTACGAACCCTTCTCGCACCGCGCGCCCAAGTTCGGTTCGCACAGGGATGTTTTGCAAGTTGGGCTCTTTGGAACTTAAGCGTCCTGTGGATGTGCCTGTTTGCAAAAAGTTTGTGTGAATGCGTGAATTTTTATCTTTCGCCGCAAGTTTCAACAACGGTTCAAAGTAGGTGGATTTGAGCTTGTACAATTCGCGGTATTCGAGCAACAAAGGGATGGAAGGATGGTTATCTTTAAGGGTTTCAAGGACGCTCTCATCCGTACTGTATCCGCTCTTTGTTTTTTTCACCGCAGGCAATTTGAGCGTCTCAAACAGCACTGTGCCCAGTTGCTTGGTGGAGTTAATGTTAAACTCACTGCCCGTGAGGTGGTGAATCTCTTTTGTCAAAACACCCAACCTTGCCTCGGCCGCTTCAAGCAACGAGCGCAAAAAACGCTGATCAACCCGAATCCCCTCTTCTTCCATGCCCATTAACGTGAGCACAAAAGGAAACTCTACCGATTTTGCCAAGTCGATCATGGAAGGGTCAAGCATTTGAATGAGTTTGTGGTAAAGCCGCAAAGTCATCCACGCATCTTCTCCTGCGTACACACACGCTTCTTCCAGCGCCACGCTAGCAAAAGTTTCACCCCGTTTCACAACCGAACCAAAGGAGACCATTTCGTGGCCGAAAAAGCGCTTGGCCAACGCATCAAGCCCCACAAGAGATCCCGGAGAAAGTAGCCACGCTAAAATCATCGTATCGGCGTAAGGCACGGGTGGGAGCAGGTTAAAATTATGATGCACGACTTTAAAGTCAAACTTGCCATTTTGCACTACAAGCTTACATGTAAAGAGTTTTTCAATGGCCTTGCGTGCGGCTTCTTTGGAGATTTGCGCTGGCACACCCAAATAGCTGTGTGCTAGGGGAACATAATACCCTCGGTGTGCTTCAAAGGCAAAGGAAAATCCCACGATTTTTGCCGATTGGGTATCCAGCCCGTCGGTTTCTGTGTCAAAGGCTACGACGCTTTGAGGGGTGAGTTGGCTCACGATTTCGTCCAACATGGCCGCGTCTTTTACAAGCACCGCTTCAAACCCTTGCTCTTCTTTTGGGGGAACTTTAGGTGTAGCGCCAAGACGGCTAAGAATGCGTCTGAGTTCGTATTTTTCTAGCTCCTCTTTGATGCCAAGGAGTGGGTTTTCTTGGGGAAATTTAAACTGTTCAAAACGCCCTCCCACGTCTAGCGTATCCACTAATGCTGTGAGTTGTTTGCTTAAAAAGGCGTTGTGTTTGCCTTCTTCTAGCAGGGTTTTATTACGCACATTGGAGACTTTGTCTAGGTTTTCATAAATCCCCTCAAGGGTTTTAAACTCATCCAAAAGCTTTTTTGCTCCCCGTGGCCCGATGCCTCGCACACCTGGAATATTGTCCGCCGCATCCCCCACCAAAGAGAGGTAATCTTGAATCTGACATGGGAAAACGCCAAACTTTTCCACACACGCACTGGCGTTGATTTCACTTTTTTTCAAGGGGTCATAAATCACCACGCGGTCATCATCAATCAACTGGTACAAGTCTTTGTCATGGGTTACCACGCGCACTTTCATGTCGTATTTTTTGGCAAACACTACCGCTGAAGCGATGATGTCATCGGCCTCGTAACCGTCCATAAAACACTTATTAAACCCCATCTTTTCAATCCAATCAATCGCAATGGGAAGTTGGGTTTGCAAATCTTGCGGGGGGGAGGGACGGTTGGCTTTATAGGCAGGGTCTAGGGCATGACGAAAGGTTTTTCCCTTGGCATCAAGGGCGAAAAAGATGTAATCTGTTCCGTGTTCTTGGTCCAAAGTGTAGATAAAATTTGCAAATCCCGTGAGCAATCCCGTGGGAACCCCTTGGGAATTGGTAAGGTTTGGCAGGGCAAAGTAGTTGCGAAAAAAAAATCCAAAGGTATCAATAATCGTTAAAGTTTTCATACAATTCCTAATACGAGACGTGCTCGATAAGTTGTTCAATCGCCTCAGCAAAGGCCATTTCGTCTAGTTCAAACCGCTGTACTTCGCGCAAGGCAAGCGTGATGTTGCGCTCACTCAGGGGGCCATTAATCGCCACGGCGGTTTTGGCTACATGTAACGATGCTGCGAAACGTTTTGTTTCCAAATCAGGCGCATTCTGGGGCGTGTCACTGTAGCGAATGTATTGAATCATCACTTCATCAAACCCCCAGTGTTCAAACACGGCTGCGGTCACAAGGGCTGTTGTTGTTCCCACGAAGGTGCGCTCCACTTCCATGAGATTATGGGCCATGGCCACTTCTGATTTGAAAGGCACTACCTCATCGCTACGTACAATGTGATCCGCAATCAAAATCTTTCCCGTCTCTTGGAGCAAGCCACACAAGAACAGCAAATCGCGCTTGGATGTGTCGAGTTTTTTGTACCACTGGCGCATGAGCATCCCTTGGAGGTTGGAAATATCCACAAAGGCTTCAGGAGTAATACCATAAGGCGCGATGTCCATTTGCAAGAGTTTTTTAACAGAAATCCCTGCGACGAGTGCGCGCGTGGTCGTCATGCCAAAGAGTGACACCGCTTGGAGTACACTTTTAATCTCCCGTGAAAATCCATACAAAGGAGAGTTTGCCAAACGCAACAAGCTTGCTACAAGCATGGGGTCTTTTTCAATGACCTTGGCGAGCATTTGTGTGGTACCGTTCTCGTCGCTACAGATGGCGTTGATTTTTTGAAAACTCTCGGGGAGTGGCGGAAGTGCCTTGATTTGTTCAACCATTGAAATCAGCATCTTAGTTTCCTTTTCGTAGTGTTTTTGCTAAAAATTTTCCCGTGTAACTGCCTGTTTTTGCGTGGGTTTTTGCTAGCATCTTAGGGGTGCCTTGGGCGACAATCCGTCCCCCCTTGTCCCCGCCTTCTGGTCCCATGTCAATCACATAATCACAATTAGAAATCACGTCCAAGTTGTGTTCAATCACCAGTACCGAATTACCCAAATCCGTCAAGTGGTGCAACACTTTCACAAGCCTGTCCACGTCGGCAAAATGCAGCCCCGTGGTTGGTTCATCCAGCACATACAAGGTTTTACCCGTGTCCGAACGGCTTAGTTCTTTGGCAAGCTTAATGCGCTGTGCCTCGCCGCCACTAAGGGTGATGGCATTTTGCCCAAGGGTAATGTACCCTAGTCCTACATCATAAAGGGTTTGAAGTTTTTGAGCAATCTTAGGAATAGCTTTAAAAAATGCGAGCGCTTCATCCACGCTCATGTTAAGCACGTCCGAAATGGACTTACTTTTGTATTTGATCTCCAAAGTTTGGGGGTTATACCGCGCGCCATGGCACGCGTCGCACTTGACCATAATGTCTGGCAAAAAGTGCATCTCAATCTTAATCTCGCCCTCCCCTTGGCATTTTTCGCATCTGCCACCTTTGACGTTAAAAGAAAAGCGTCCGACCTTGTAGCCGCGAATTTGTGCTTCTTTGGTCTTGACAAACAACGCGCGAATCTCATCCATCACACCCGTGTAGGTTGCGGGATTACTTCTAGGCGTGCGGCCGATGGGACTTTGGTCGAGGTAAATGACTTTGTCTAAGTGCTCCAAGCCTTCACACTCCACCCCTTGCACTTTTTTGACCTTGCGCGCACGGTTGAGCATCTCTTTGGCAACAGGCAACAAGGTTTGCAAGATGAGTGAACTTTTCCCACTCCCGCTCACACCCGAAATGCCTACTAAATTCCCCAAAGGAATCTTTACATGTAAAGCTTTGAGGTTGTTTATCGTCACATTAGAAAGAGAAATCCACTCTTTTTGCGGGCGGTTTTGCGGGTAGTACGACCCTTTTTGGCCTGAGAGATATTGGGCGGTGAGGGTGTTGCTTTTGTATAAATCTTCCACCGTGCCCGCAAAGACAATCTCTCCACCAAATTTCCCAGCTGCTGGACCGATGTCTACCACAAAATCTGCGGCGTCGATGGTCTCTTTGTCGTGCTCTACCACAATGACGGTGTTGCCCTTTTGTTGCAAGTTTCTGAGGGTTTTGATGAGTTTTAGCGTGTCGCGTTCGTGCAGTCCAATGCTAGGTTCATCGAGCACGTACATCACGCCCGTCAGTCCGCTTCCAATCTGCGAAGCGATGCGAATGCGTTGGGCTTCGCCGCCGCTGATGGTGCGCGCGTCTCGCCCAAGGCTCAAATAGCCCAGTCCCACGTCGTACAAAAAATGCAACCGCTCGTTGATTTCTTTTAGCACAGGAGCGGCGACCACTTGCTCTTGGGGACGCAAATAGGAAAAATTTTCAGCATTGTTAAAAAATGCCACACTCATTTCAATGGGCATAGAAAGCACCGAAGCAATGCCTTGGTCAGCTATGCGCACCGCTAGGCTTTCTTGACGAAGTCTGGCCCCGCCGCAACGGTCACACACTTTCTCACTCATGTATTCGCCCAAATCTTTTTCATCTTTGAGCATGTCGTAGGCCAGTTTGATGACCCCTTCCCATTTTCGGGTAAGTTTGTGGCGCTTCCATAAAAACTCCACAGGCTCCACACCGCCGTGCAAGATGGCTTTTTTTTCATGCTCTTCCAAGCTCTCAAAAGGCACCGTAGTGTCAATCTTGGCGGTTTTACAAAAGGCGGTGAGAAATTTAAAATAATACCCCTTATTAAACCCGTACATGAGCTTAATCGCCCCCTTGTCCACGCTAAGCTCTTCATCGATAATCTTCGATAAATCTAAGGTGTAGCGAATCCCCAAGCCATCACACACAGGACACGCACCTTTGGGGGAGTTAAAGGAAAAACTTAAGGGTTCGAGAGGTTCAAAACTAATCTTACATGTAAAGCACGCAAAGTGTTCACTGTAGTGGATTTGGGCGCGATCTAGCCCCACCTCTTCGTGATTTAAAATCTCTAATTCCACCTCGCCATAACTTTCTAAAAGGGCTTTTTCAATGTCTGCGGCAATACGTTCGTGACTTTCACCGTTCATCACCACGCGGTCAATGACCACTTTGATGGTGTGTTTTTTGGTCTTGGAAAGTTCAAATTCCTCATCCAAGCGCACCATCACCCCATCCACCATGGCACGCACAAACCCCTTATGACGCAAAGACTCAATCATGTCTGCAAAGGAGCCTTTTTTCTCGCGCACTAGCGGTGCTAAGATGACAATCTTGGTTCCCTCGGGGAGTTTGAGCACTTCTTGGATGATGTCCGCACTGGACATTTTAGAGATAGGCTCTCCACACTGGTGGCAGTGTTGTTTTCCCACGCGCGCGTACAACAAGCGCAGATAATCGTAAATTTCGGTAATGGTTCCCACAGTAGAGCGAGGGTTTTTGCTTGTGGTTTTTTGGTCGATAGCAATGGCAGGCGTGAGCCCTTCGATTTTGTCCACATCAGGCTTGCCCACGCGGTCTAGAAATTGGCGCGCGTACGAAGAGAGTGATTCGATGTAGCGGCGCTGGCCTTCTGCGTAGAGCGTATCAAAGGCTAGGGTACTTTTACCGCTACCTGAAAGGCCTGTAAAGACCACCAGTTTGTTTTTTGGAAGGCTAAGATTAATGGATTTTAAATTATTTTCGCGCGCGCCCGTGATGTGTATCATGCCTATTTATCCTAAGAGTTTATTCAAGGTTAATGTCAATAAAATGACATACAAACCAATCAAAAGGTATTTTTGTTTTTTACGCTCTACAGCGTGGGATTGCTTGGCGCCAACATAAACCCCCGCAAGAGAGGCAATACCCAACACCAACCCCGCATGGTAATCAATCAATCCGTGATAGCTCATGCTAATAAAACCTGAGACGGATGAGAAAATGACAAAAAAGAGCCCCATGGAAACGGCGCGTTTTATATCATACCGCATCAAGCCTACTAGAATGGGCGACAAAAACAGCGCCCCGCCAACGCCTATGCTAATGGCCACCATACCCACGCCAAATCCAAGACCAAACAACAAGGGCTTGGAGCGGATAGCTTCGCCGCCAGGAATAGCAGGAGCACGCGCAAAACGGTAGATGGAAAAGACCAAGGCAAAGGTAAAGATAGCCATGAGCATCTGTCCCGAGAGCACGGTGACAATCAACCCGCTCTGGGTCGCACCCAAAAATCCGCCAACGCCAATCAACAGGCCATCATTTAAGGCAAGTTTACCATGTTTGTAGTTGACATAAGAGCCAAATATTGAGCTAAACATCATCTGCATGACGGAAATGGCGATGGCTACTTTTATGTCATACCCAAGGTACACCAGTGCAGGAACCAAAACCGTCCCTCCGCCAATGCCAAAAAATCCCGAAATAAATCCGGCGCCGATTCCTAGGAATACAAGTTCTAACACATACGCTCACTTTCAGTAATGAAACATACCTCACCTCAACACAATCACCAAAATACTGGTCTATTCACGGTATTTTGGGGCGTTCCATAAAGCGCGATAAAAGAGGTCTATTGTACCCAAGCGGCTCTTAATCTCTTATTTGGGCCTGTTTTAGTTCCCTTTTAGTAAGATTTTACCCCACTTTGAGTACAATGAACCCTCAAAACCCCTGTAAGAGAGGATCTGTGCGATGCTTTCGGCGATTAACCACTCGACAACCTATTTTTGCAGTGACATTTTAGGCTTTGAAGTTACGCCATGCACGCGCCTTGGTGCTTCATTTTTTGGTGCTTCCATTCCCCTTACATGTAACGCCGCAGAACACCATTTCTACCTTTTTTTCGAAGACGGTGTTTTGAATAATTTTGGCGAAATTTTGTTGGGTGAGAGCCCTTTGTGCGAGGCGGACTTGGACGATTTGTGCAAGGAAGTGGCCAATCAAATCATTGGACATGCGAAAGTTTCCTTGGAAAAGCAACACCCACAAAACCATTACCAACTTGGCACGCCCGAATTTCTGGGAGAAATCCCTTCGCCCCTTCCTGTAAACTTGGAAGAGTTTTTGCTTTACGAACTTGAAGGACACACATTTCTTATTGGCCAAAGGACAACATTGTGAGCGACACCACTCCACCACTGATTCACCACGCACTCATTAAAGGATACGAAGACCTCTTAGATATTGGTGTTGAATTTATTTCCGAACTTGGCATGACGAGCATGAGCATTAAAGAACTTTTACGCCTTGAAAAAGGCTCTGTCATTGACCTTGAAAAACCCGCAGGGGAAAGTGTTGAACTGTATATTAACAACCGCATTTTTGGCAAAGGCGAAGTCATGGTGTACGAAAAAAACCTCGCCATCCGTATCAATGAAATCCTTGATTCTAAATCCGTTATCCAATACTTCAAGAAAGAGGTTTTATGAGAGTTATTGTTCTTTTTTTGTGTGCCACATTCTCCCTTTACGCCTCCAATTTACTTACCCACAACATCTACGAACGTAGCGATAGAATCGATGTCATGCTCTCTTTTGATGCGCCTTACGAAGGAAGGATTCTTCAAAAAAAAGAGGGCGATATGACTATTTTAACCCTTGAAGATTTGTATTTCAACGAGTTCGTAGAACGCACCATTAACTCCTCCATCCTCCAAGCGCTCACCCTTGAACCCGTGGAAAACAGTACGGCCGTTTTGCTAAAGAGCAACCAAGACATTTCCGTTCTTGCTTCCAAAACTGTCGATGGGTTTGGTCTACGCATCAGAGCACGCCTTTCTAGCACACCCGTTCAAGCTGCCCCTTTGGTTACCACGCCACTTCCTAGCACTCAAAGCCAAAGCATCGTGGACGGCCGCTATATGCTCGTAATTGGTATCATGCTTTTTTTACTCTTGGTACTTTTTTGGGTCAAACGCAAAGTTGCACTTGCTTCTTCAAAAGGAAAGGCCACGTGGCTTTTTCCCCAAGGCTCCAACACAGAAGCGCTAAAGGTTCTGTATCAAAAACCACTGGATGCTGCCAACAAAGTTGTCTTGTTGGAATTTGAAAAACACCAATACCTCATCGTCACCGGAAGCTCCAATCTCCTGCTAGAGCGGTTTGGTGAAGGAAGGGTGCGCGATGATGGAGAGTTTAAAAATGTGTTTGAGCAAAATCGTCAAAAACTTGACGAATACCTGCGTATTCAACAAAACCAGCTAAGTTCCTACAAGGAAAAAGCAAGTCAAGATTTTACACCAACACGGTAAATGTTTTACTCTGTTCTTGCAGTTTATTGTTTTGTTTTTGTAGGATTTTTTGCCAAAAAATGGTTTCAAGACCAAGTCCAAGAGCGCTCTTTTGTCGTACTCTCGCTCTATTTTTTTCAACCCATCCTAGCTTTTTGGGGTCTTTCAACCCGCCCTCTTAACATGGAGCTGCTTTTAGTTCCTTTGTGGTTTTTTGCTGGGATTGGAATGTGCTTACTCGTCAGTTTCAGTGTGGCGACATTCTTTTTTAAAGACACCCAAGAGCGCTCCATTCTCACCGCTGGAGCCGTCATTGGCAACACGGGAAACCTTGGCATCCCTCTTGGCATCGCAATCTTTGGGGAGGCTTCGGTAGTTTACACTTCGCTCATGACCTTGTGTAATATATTTTTACTCCAAACCGTAGGCGTTTTTTTATACTCGCGGGGCAACTACTCCTTGCGCGCCTCCCTTGTGAATATCGTAAAGCTCCCTGTCATTTGGGTAGGATTTGTGGCACTTGCCCTTAACCTCTTACATGTACGCATTGAAGAAAACATTTTTAGAGCCCTTGAAATGGGTGCACACACCGCCCTTACCTTCCAACTTCTCACCTTTGGCATGTTCCTCAATCAAGTTAAACTCCGCGCGCTTAACGTGAAATTACTTGTCCATGCCAACGTGTTAAAATTTGGCCTATTGCCCTTGCTTTTATTCCCTTTTTTCCTTTGGCTAGACCTCTCTCCCTTGCTTACAGGCGTGCTACTTTTGCAACTCACCGTACCCATGGCAGTCAATAACATCAACTTCGCTTCGTTGTACTACTGCCGTCCCGTGGATGTCACGTCCATGGTTTTGGTCACTTCGGTTGTGTATATGGGGTACTTAGCGGGGATGATTTGGGCGTTTAAATGGTTGGGGATTCTAGGCTAAAAAAAGCATCAATGCATTCACGTGCCGCTGCTGGCGCATCGATGCGATTGATGGTATCTCGAAAAACGCTAGCATTCGCATAGCCTTTAGAGTAAGTATGAAGGTGTTTGCGGAAGATACTCACTCCTTTTTCTTGGTAAAAATCGAGCATCGCATCAAAATGTTCTAGGACAATCGCGCGCACCAGCGCAGGCTCAACGGTCGTGCTTTGGTGCTTGATTTGGTGAAAAATCCATGGACTTCCCACGGCCCCTCGCCCAATCATCAACCCTTCACATCCCGTAAATGCCTTTACATGTAAGGCTGTTTCGACATCTTTAATGTCCCCATTAGCAAAAACAGGAATGCGCACACTCGCTTTTGCTTCCCGAATAGCCTCATAATCCACCTTTGCATGGTAGCCACCAGAACGGGTACGACCATGCACACTTAAAAAATCTGCTCCCGAAGCTTCTGCTATTTTGGCAATCGCACCTGGTGTTTTTTCTACAAATCCAAGGCGCACCTTCGCACTCGTGTATTGCTTTGTAGAAGTGGTTTTAATGGCTTCAATAAGCGCTCCAAGCTTAGGCAAGTCCAACAAAAGCGAAGACCCCGCGCTTTGGGCAACCACTTTTGGCACAGGACAACCGCAGTTTAAATCAATCCCATCAATCCCTTCCATGTCATTGAGCATCCGTACAGCTTCTTTTAAGACCTGCACATCCGAACCCGCAAGTTGGACAATGTAAGGCATTTCAAGGGGGGATTTTTCGAGCATTTTGAAGGTTTTTTTTGAGTGATACACCAAGGCGTTGGCGCTAATCATTTCTGAAACGGTCACGTCCGCGCCAAAACGCTTTGCAACCCGACGAAACGGAAGGTCGGTGAAGCCTGCTAGTGGAGCAAGTGCTAAGGGGCACTTGCTAAAATCAATACCGGTCATTTATACAAAAAGCGAGGTGTCGCAGTGTTTTCCGTGGTCACGCAAGAAAAGAAGAAGTTTAAATTTTACCAAATCGTCTTTGTCACTGTTTTCCAAAACTTCACGTACGCGGTCAATCATCTGTAGCTCAAATAAAACGTATAAAAAGGCGTCACACGCTTCTACTCTGGCATTGTAAAGTTTTTCAAACAACAGCACCACTGCATCCGGGTTTAAAATGGGCAGAAGGATTTTTGCTGCTTTAATAAGTCCTTGTTTTGAGAGGGCAGGACTTGCCAACAAGGCTTCACATTCTATTTCTTCCATATGAAGAGCATCGTCTCCGTCTGCATGGCGACGCAATAAATCCAAAATCATCGTTTCATCAAGAGGCCTGCCAAGGCGCTTAATTTCCGCGTATGAAGCGCTTTGGAGCAAAACCTCAAAAGCTTTTATGCACAACTGGGTTTCATCTAAAACGCAGTTTTTCAAAAATTCACTAGCCAGTTTTGGGTTAGTGTTGAGTTGATTCAGTTTGTTGAGCATCACAAGAGGGTTATCTTGGCGTAATTTGTACTTTTTAAGCTCTACTACTTCCCCTTGGCGCACACGCACCACAACCTCTGCTACAGTCCTAAGCTCTTCATCTTCAATTCCTTCTGCGGTTGCGTCTGGCTTTAGCGTCATGCGAGACAGAAGCTCTGCGGGCAATTTGAACCAGTGGGATTTAAACCCAACATGAGATTCTTCACCTAGCAGTGACGCTTTAGCCGCGTCAATAAAATGTTCATAATCTTTTTTGCGAGCGCGCTCTTGAAGCCCTGCTTTGGCGTAGTAAAACACCATATGCACTACCGAAGCAAGCACCAATGCGATACTCGGAATAATCACCCACAACGCCACAGGAAGTGTCACGCTAAGACCAAAAAATTCTCTGCTAAGCTGGGCCCCTTCAAAACTAAAAACATACAACCCAACCGCAACAATAAATACCAATGAAAGGAGAATGTAGCGTTTAATTCCCATAGACACTCCTTTATTTAGCTGTTTTCTCAATAATCTCTCGGCACACAATGCAATACTTTGCATGGGGTTTGACCTTAAGCCTTTGCATGCCAATCTCTTCTTCACACATATCACAAATCCCATACGTTCCATTGGAAATCTTGCTAAGCGCGATCTCGATTTCAACCAATTCACGACTTTGTTGCGTGGAAATTGCTTGTTCGATCATGCGGTCTGTGCTGATGGAAGCAAAATCTGCTTCATCGTTTGCTTCGCTTTCATTCAACCCTTCAATCTCACGGTGCGCGTCTTCAAGATTTTTCTTAATCTGTCGTTTCCGCTCATGGAGCAACTCTTTAAAATACTTCAAATCACTCTCGTGCATCGTCTTCCTTTGGCGATTATTTGTGATAAGGATGGTGGTGGTTAATACACAATCCTCGGTAAATTTGCTCAAACAAAACTACTTTCGCAATTTTGTGTGCGTATGTTAGTCTACTTAAGCTTATAACCTTTTGATGCTTGGTTAGAAAATCCGCGCAGAATCCATACGCCCCGCCAATAAAAAAGCGAATGTCTGATTCTGAAGCAATCATTTTGGCAAAAGAAGTGCTCTCAAGGGTTTCTCCTTGCACATCTAAAGCCACACAAAAGCCCTTCATATGGGGCTCAAAAGCTTTTGTGTAAGCTTCTTTGGCAGCCAAGGCATCCACCGTCTGCGCCTTGGCAATCTCCTTGTTAAACACGACAATATCTTCAAGCTTAGCGTACCGAGAGGCTTGTTTGACATACTCTTTTACCATTCCATCGACAAAGCCGCTTGAGGATTTTTCGATGGAATATACGCCGATTCTCATGCGTTGGGCTCTTTGAGTTTGAAGGTAAATTCTTCCTGTTCTAAAGAAGCCGGAGCAGCAGCAGGTGCGCTCAAAAAACGCAACAGATCGCCAACGCTTTTTTTCATGTCATTGCGCTGCACAATCATGTCAATCAATCCGTGCTCAAGCAAAAATTCTGAACGCTGAAAGCCTTCTGGCAAATCTGCCCCAATGGTTTGTTTGATGACCCGTTGGCCCGCAAATCCAATGAGCGCACCAGGTTCTGCCATGATGATATCCCCTAGCCATGCAAAAGAAGCACTCACGCCCCCCATGGTTGGGTCTGTTAAAATAGAAATGTACGGGAGTTTTGCTTTGGAGAGTTTTTTAAGTGCAGCGGAAGTTTTAGACATTTGAAGCAATGAAAAAGTGCTTTCTTGCATCCTAGCACCGCCACTAGCACTTACAATCACAAGTCCATGGCGGTGGTCGATAGCACGGTGAATCGCACGCACAATTTTTTCGCCCTCCACAGACCCCAAACTTCCCCCCATAAAACTAAAGTCAAACACCACTAATTCTGCAGGAATCGTATCAATCTTACATGTACCGCTAATCACCGCAGCATGGCGGCCTGTTTTTTCATAGGCTTCTTGAATGCGTTTTTTATAAGATTTTTTATCAACAAATTTCAAAGGATCCACGGGCGCCAAGGTCGTATCAAACTCCTCGAAACTTCCCTCATCACTCAAGAGCTCAATACGCTTTTGTGCGCTTATTCGCATATGAAATCCACATTTTGGACACACGTTAAACTGGTTTTCGATCTCTTTGTAGTACATGAGCGACTGACACTGTTGGCACTTTACCCAATGGCTTGGCGCTTCAGCGGGGGCCGATTGTTGCCGTCTTATTTTTGAAAATATTTCGCTAAATTTCATCGTCTACACCCTGATTTTAAAGAAAATTTCGCTCATTGTACCCAAAACTTCCTTATGCGCCCTTAGGCTGGCCCATGGATATAAAAGTAAACTTCTTAAAGATACATGAGCTTACTTTAACAACGTTTCTATGATAGCTTCAGCCGCTTTTTTCCCCTCAGCTGCGGCAGTAACTACTAAATCCGAACCCCGCTTGCAATCGCCCCCTGCGTAGATACCTGGCTTTGTTGTTTCAAATCGTCCATTCACAACAATCCCGCCCCACTTATTCACTTCAATGCCATTTTCCGCTAAAAACTCTGGCACACTGGGTGAAAATCCTAGGGCAAAAATCACCACGTCCCCGTCCACGCGAAAGTCACTTCCTTTGACTACCTCGACATTTTGACGACCCGATGCGTCCTTGTTGCCCAAAATCGTCTTTTGCATTTCAATGCCAATAGCCTTACCCTCACTGTTCACCAGCACTTCTTTCGGGGAAACATTGTAAACAAACTCTGCCCCTTCTTCCAATGCGTTTTTGAACTCTTTTTTGGAACCAGGCATATTGTACTTGTCTCGTCGATATAAACATGTCACGCTTTTTGCGCCCTCTCGAATAGAGGTGCGGATGCAGTCCATGGCCGTATCACCCCCGCCAATCACGACTACATTGCGCCCTTTAACGTCCACCACGACGCTTTTGGTTTCTTGAAACAGCTTTTGCTGAATGGAGCGCAAAAAGTCGATAGCCATCACGACGCCAGGGGCTGTATCGTTGGCAAGGTTGGGGCGTTTTGAGGTTTCTGCTCCGATGGAAACAAACACTGCATCATGCGTACTAGCAATAGCATCAAAGCTGATATCTTTTCCTACTTCTGTGTTTACATGTAAGCACATCCCCGCTTCTTCTAGCCAACGAATTCTGCGAAACACCACTTCTTTTTCCAACTTAAACCCAGGAATGCCATAGGTCATCAGCCCTCCTGGACGGTTTTGTCGTTCATACATAGACACTGCGATGCCCGCACGAAGCAAGTACGTCGCTGCGGCAATGCCTGCTGGTCCCGCTCCAATCACCGCTACTTTTTTTGTGGTAGTGATGCCTGGAAATTCTGGTCGCAACCCTCGTTTAAAGCCGTTTTCACTGATAAACGTTTCAATCGCCCCAATCGTAATGGCACCATGACCATCATTGAGCGTACAATCGCCCTCGCACAACCTGTCTTGTGGACAAATCCTTCCTGTGATTTCAGGAAAAGGATTGGACTCATTGGAAAGGGCAAAAGAAAGTTTTTCATCGTACCTGCTTGTAGAGCGCAACCAAAAAGGAATGAAATTGTGCAAGGGGCATTTGCTGTGACAAAAAGGGTCGCCACACTGAATACAGCGTCCTGCTTGCGAAGAAGCTTCTTCCTTGGTCATCACCTCGTAAATCTCTCGAAAATCTTTAATACGCTGGGTAGCTTCACGGCGCTTTGGTTCAAGTCGTTCAACGGTAATAAAATTTTGCATCTTAGTCTCCATCCTGAGGATTCAAGGGCACTTTAGTCATGTCTTTGGGGCGAACCATCCAAAAGTCCCGCACCGCATGCCTAAAGTTTTCTAAAATATACTGGGCTTTTTCACTCTCGGTTTCATTGATATGTGTTCGAAGCAAACGTTTCAAGAAATGGCGCGCCTCATCCATCTCATCCGTATCAATCCGCACGCCAATGACAAGCTCTTGGTTGAGCTTGTCGATAAACTCGTGCTCTTCGTCGTACACAAAAGCGATACCGCCTGTCATGCCAGCACCAAAGTTCACTCCGGTTTTACCCAAGATACCAACCACACCGCCTGTCATGTACTCGCACGCATGGTCTCCTGTTCCTTCTACTACCGTGGTAGCCCCAGAGTTTCGCACACAAAAGCGTTCACCCACGCTGCCCGCAAGAAAAACTTTTCCTCCCGTTGCCCCATACAAACAGGTGTTTCCCGCACACGAATAATTACTCCCTTGGTGGCGTGGCGTGATGATAATCTTGCCGCCATTCATCCCTTTTCCGAGGTAATCGTTAGCCACCCCTTTTAGGCGGATGGTAATGCC
>JACUTV010000108.1 GCA_014859645.1 Campylobacterales bacterium | reverse complement strand
GCACTTGAGTAAGCAATCAGATTTTGGAACGTCCCGCTGAGTTTGTCAAGGGTGTGATTAGACTCATCCGCGTTGGTTTTCATCTTCACTGCACTGCTTTCAATCTCACTGGTTTCTTGCTGTAAGGTTTTGATGGAAATCTCGATTTCTGCTGTTGCTTTTTGGGTAGTTTCGGCAAGTTTTCGCACCTCATCGGCCACGACGGCAAACCCGCGTCCGTGCTCTCCCGCGCGCGCCGCTTCGATGGCAGCGTTGAGGGCCAAAAGATTGGTCTTGTCAGCAATGTCGTTGATGGCTTCCACGACACTGCTAATCTCTTCCGTACGCTGCACAAGTACACGAATACTGGATTCATTTTGATTGACGTACTCCACCAGTCGGTCGATTTTCTCAACGGTGTCTTTCAAATCATGATAACTATTTTGTGTTTCGGATGCAGAAATTTCACTGTTAGAAACGATACCTTTGAGGTTTTCCACCACGGAGGTAAGGTTTTGCTGTACCGTACTAAAGTCACTTGAACTGCTACTAATTTGGGCCAATTGCGCATTGAGTGTATTTTTGGCGATAAAATCATGGTTGGTTTTCATGGCATTGACGGCTTTATTGATGAGTTTTGATTGGGCTTTAAATTCCCCGTGCATCCCTTTTTGTAGGATTTTGCGGCCAAATTGTTCTTTGGAAGCTGATTGAATGGTAGCATTAACTTCTTTGGTTAAGAGTTCAAAATTGTCAAGCAACATGTTCATATTAGAACAGAGTGTTTTTAATTCGCCACCGTCTTTGACTTTGACGATGCGTCCGTGCAAATTTCCATGAGCACTTTTGTCGACGATATTTGCCAAAGAGTGGAGCGTTGCTTGTACTTTGCGAATATTGATAAACATAAACCACGCCAAAGCAAAATTGGAAAGGCTAATAAACTGAATCGCATGAAAGCCATTCACGTATACTTCGAGCAAGAAAACAAGGGTAAAGGCAACAAGAGAGATGATATTGGCATACTGAATTTTTGCCAGCGAAGAGATTTTACTCAAAGGAAAGGATGAAATCATCGTAACTCACCTTGTGTTGGGATAGGGTTTCGTTTAAAAGTCGGATGGAAGCGTCCATGCCGCCAGTGCGTTCTGCTTGAAGCATTTTTTCATACAAAGGAATCACTGTTTCCACCCCTTTTAAGCTTGGCGAACGGCGCACAGAATGGTACCCGGTGATGGCTTTAGTTTTGGGATCAAATTCAGGAGTAACGTACGCATGAACCCAATAAAATTTCCCCGTTTTGGAGCGATTTTTTACATAAGCAAAAATCTCTTTCCCCGAAGCAATCGTATCCCACAGCAGTTTAAATACCCCGCGTGGCATATCAGGATGACGTAAAATATTGTGTGGTGCATCGATTAATTCATCTTCACTGTATTCGGAAACTTCGATAAAAAGCTCATTTGCGTAAGTAATGCGGCCCTTCAAATCCGTCTTAGAGACGATAAAAAGACTTTCATCAAAGCGTAATTCATTCCCATGTTGCGTAATCTTCACGAATGCACTCCTTTAGGTTGTCTCAATTTCAAAAATTAGTAGTATATCGAAAAAAAAGGAGGTTGGTGAAGGGATTTGTAGCGGGTGTTACAAAAAAGAAGAAGCCGCGGCCAAAAGGCCGCGGCAAGGGAAAAAAGGTGTTCTACTTGAGGGCAACAAGCTTGCGTCGCATGTACGCAATCTTGCTTTGAAGCGGAAGGTGTTTTGGGCAGTTATCTTCGCACGCAAGAAGACTCATACATCCAAAGACGCCATCATCGTCCCCCACAAGCTCATAATAATCTTCGTCAGTTCGCTCATCAAGTGGGTCGATTTCAAATCGCGCGATACGGTTTAAGCCTACGGCGCCAACAAAATCTGGACGCATCAACTTGGTGCCGCACGCTGCAACACAGATACCGCACTCAATACAACGGTCAAGTTCAAACGCTTGGTCTGCAATCTCAGGCTCAATACGCTCTTCGATTTTTGAAATGTCGGTCACCTTGGAAGAGTGAATCCAACTCTCAACACGCTTACTCATCGCATCCATCCACACACCTGTGTTGACAGAAAGGTCTTTAATGAGTTTAAACGCTGGCATTGGCATGAGTTGAATCACACCGTCAGGGAAGTTTTTTGTTAAGGTGCGGCATGCCAATTTTGGCGTACCGTTGACCATCATCCCACAACTTCCACAAATACCTGCACGGCACACAAAGTCAAAACTCAAATCCGCATCGTACTTTTCTCGAATCATATTAAGGGCGATAAACAAGGTCATCCCTGCTGTTTCTTCAAGGGTGTATTCCGCAAAATGGGGCTTAGAAATCTTGCTTTGTGGATCGTATTTTAATGCCCGAATGGTGATTTTTCTACTCATAACCAACTCCTACTCGTTCGTTAAGTGTTTTAAATTGAGGCTGTAATTCAAATGGCATTAGCGCATCTTGAATCTCATGGCGGCCCTTTCCGGCTTTTTCCATCTCTTCGCGGATGCGATCCACTTCTTCTTGACGTTTTAGGCTATCTGGGTGTTCAATAATATTTCCCTTAACACCATATCCCCTAAATGCAGGTGGAATTTCCATTTTCATGATGTCGAGTGGTTCGTACTCAACTGTTGGCATCAAATCGCCCTCTTTCCATGAGGTAAGGGTTCGGTTTAACCAGTTGGCATCATCCCGCTTAAGGTAATCTTCACGGTAATGGGCACCACGGCTCTCGGTACGACGAAGGGCACCCTCTGCAAGACATAGGGCAAGTTTAAGCATCATAGGTACGCGGTACGCTTCTTCAAGTTCTGGATTGGCTGCACGTGTTTTTGATTTTACTGTGACATCGTGTGATTTTTTCAAAAGTTCTTGAAGTTCAGTTACCGCTTCAGTCAAACCATTGTGGTCTCTAAAGATAGATACTTTGTCCCACATAATGTCTTTCATGCGATTTTTGATAGTGAAAATATCGTGTTTTCCATCGCCTTTTAGCAAATGGTCAATAAACGCTTCTTGCTTTTTCATCGCACGTTCAATAGCTGAAGTACTTACCGTAATTTGTGTTGTTGTACAGTGTTTTGCAAAGTAATCCCCTACAATCATCCCCGCTACAACAGTTTCACTGACGGAGTTTCCACCCAAGCGGTTAAACCCGTGCATATCCCAACACGCTGCTTCGCCAGCGCTAAAGAGGCCTTTAAGGGTTGGAGATTCACCTTTTGCATTGGTGCGGATGCCGCCCATGGAGTAGTGTTGCATTGGAAGAACTGGTGCCCATCCTTTTGGACCTTCGTCCGCGGGGTCAATGCCGTTAAAGATTTGGCAAATTTCTTGTACGTCACGCAAGTTTTTCTCAATGTGCTCACGGCCAAGGATAGAAATATCAAGCCATACGTGTTCACCATACGGAGATGGAACGCCTTTGCCATTGCGAATGTGTTCCATCATACGACGACTTACAACGTCACGGCTAGCCAATTCTTTTTTCTCAGGCTCATAATCAGGCATAAAACGGTGTCCGTCCACGTCACGCAACAAGCCACCATCCCCACGGCATCCTTCTGTCAACAAAATACCTGAAGGAACGATAGGCGTTGGGTGAAACTGAACCGCTTCCATGTTACCAAGTTTTGCAACACCTGTTTCAAGAGCGATGGCCGCACCGATACCTTCGCAGTTTACTGCGTTGGTTGTTTGTCGGTACAATCGTCCGTATCCACCCGTAGCAATCAAGGTACCTTTGGCAACATACGCAGTCAAATCACCTGTGACCAAGTCACGCACAACAGCGCCAAAGCACTGGTTATTTTCGTGGATAAGCGCGATAGCTTCTTTACGGTCTTCGACATTTACATTGTGCTTCAACGCTTCGTTGGCTACAGCAAATAGCATGGTGTGGCCTGTCGCGTCGGAGGTGTAGCAGGTTCGCCATTTTTTTGTACCACCAAAGTCGCGTGAGTGAATCAAGCCGTGTACTTCTTCTTTTTCATCAATCACGGTACGCTCAGCATTAATAATCGCTGTACGTTTACCCCGTGAAATACGTGTCCAAGGCACGCCCCAAGCAGCAAGTTCACGAATGGCTTTAGGAGCAACGGTAACAAACATCCGTGCTACATCTTGATCACAGCCCCAGTCGCTTCCCTTGACCGTATCTTGAAAGTGCAAATCTTCGTTGTCGCCTTCGCTCATCTTGGAGTTACCAAGACTTGCTTGCATCCCGCCTTGCGCAGCTGCAGAGTGCGAACGCTTTACAGGAATCATGCTCAGCACTGTTGTGCTCAACCCTTGCCTAGCAGCTTCTACTGCGGCTCGAAGCCCAGCTAAACCGCCGCCGATAACCAATGCATCACAGTATTTGATATTCATTATGCATTCACCTTTCCATCATGTCGTAATTCTAAGTGAGATGCTGCATGATAGCGCTCACCGTAGTTGTCTTTATGGTCGTAGCCAATTTTCATGTACGCGAGTAGTGTCACAACGCCAAGGGTTAAGAAAAACACCGTGATAGCCCACTTCACTTTTTTAAGTTTTGCGCGGCTCTCTTTAGCGTCTTTTCCTTCAAACCATCCCCATTTAACACACAAACGGTACAAACCAATGGTGCCATGTAACTCAACTGCAATAAGAAGGATGAGGTAAAATGGCCACATAAAATCAGACCATACACGGTCTGCTGACGCAAATGGACCAATTTCGTGTGCTTTGGTCATCATCATGAAAAGATGCGCTGAACCCAAGAAGAACATGACAAACCCTGTCATGGCTTGAACATACCACATGGTAGTGTCCCCATGGTTCATCATTTTCATATGTGTGCGGTAAAACTGCCATTGTCTAAAGTTGCTCGGGAATTTGCGCATGGCTGTTCCTGCATGCACAATAAACACGATAAACACAAACGCAACGATTACAGACACAATCACAGGTTTTGGTTCGCTTAAAAAATAAGCTCCCTCAAAAAACACTGTCACTTTGTACATAAAATCTTTGCTGATGAGAATAGTAGAGACAAACATCATGTGCCCCCACATAAACAGTCCCAAAAAGAGTCCTGTCGCACTTTGGATGTAGTCCAACTGTGCAGGCAGCTTGCTCTTCTTGCCTTCAACCGACTTGCCTAGAAAACCTTCGATTAGGTCACTCACGCTAGATCCTTTCATTAGAAATTTTCACTTACATGGAAAAAAACAAAGAAAAAATTCCTCTGTTTTTTATAGCCTAGAAAGAAAACACATGCATTCCCACACGTCTTCTTCACGTTTGCAACTATAACAAAAAGATGGGACAAAAATGAGACTCAACGCCCGCGTTTCCCTAGGAGAAAGAGGTACAAAACCACCGAAACAGCTAGCATTAATAAAGAAAGCAATTGCCCCATGCTCATCCACTCTCCCACAATAAATCCCAACTGATAATCAGGCTCTCTCCAAAATTCTGCTACAAACCGCGCGATGGAGTACAATCCACCATACAGCGCAATCAGTTCGCCTTCAAACCGTTTTTTGTGGCGGTACGCATATAAAAGCACAAACACTACAACGCCCTCTAACACCGCTTCATAGAGTTGGGATGGGTGGCGAAACACGCCCGCGACGTAAATCCCCCACGGCATTTCTGTCGCGCGTCCGATGAGTTCTTGGTTGAGAAAATTGCCAATGCGCCCAAATACATAGGCTAAAGGCACCGAAAGAGCCACGAGGTCTAAAAAGGTCCACGGATTTTTCTTGTGGCGTTTTGAAAATCCCCACGTTGCTACCAAAAATCCTACCAACGCTCCATGATAACTCATTCCTCGGATTCCCACAAAGGTTCCACCCACAAAGGGGTTAAACATCTGCCACGGATGGGTAAGATAGTACCACACGTTGGGATCGTAAAAGAGAATGTACCCTACGCGCGCACCCAAAATCACCCCCACTTCCACCCATAAAAAATAGGTGTCAAGCTCTTTTTCTGTAAACGGAAGGGCATCCTTTTTTACAAGCCATTTGGCGATAAAAAGCGCACTTAAAAGCGCCAACACGTACATAATTCCATACCAATGCACCGCGATGGGACCTAACGAAATAGCAACAGGATCAAAGTGGGTGTAGATGTGGTGCCAATATTCCATAACGCTCCTTGAAAAAATTTATTCTAATACAGACTTCATTACATCTCTCTTTACATGTAAAGATAGATTTGGCTTTTTAGGGTTATACTACCCCTCACAACACAAGGAGAGGGCATGGAGATTGGATCGATTTTAGCTTCAGAATGGTTTGGGCTCTACGGCGTCCCCTTGCTTATCTGTCTTGCCCGCATCACGGACGTTACCATCGGCACCTTGCGCATCATTTTTGTAGCCAAAGGCTTGCGTCGCGTGGCCCCCGTTCTAGGCTTTTTTGAAATCATCATCTGGCTCACTGCCCTCACCCAAGTCATGGGCAACCTTACCAATCCTGTGAACTTTTTTGCCTACGCGCTAGGCTTTTCCCTTGGGAATTATTTGGGTATTTACATTGAAAACCGTCTTGCCATTGGGATGGTGGTCATTCGTATCATCACCAAACGTGACTCTCACGCCCTTGCTACCAAACTGCGCGACCTTGGACACAGTGTCACCGTGCTAGATGCGGAGGGCAACGAAGGACCGGTCAATGTCGTCTTTACTGTAGTAAAACGCTCTCAAACCAAAAAAATCATACCTCTTATTCAACACTACAACCCGCGAGCGGTCTACTCCATCGAGGACGTAAGGCATGTTAGCGACCCAAACTTCCCCATAAAAACCCCATTGGCGCGCAAAGGTATCGCTGAACGCCTACGCGGGGTGGCGAAATAAATTAACTTTCTAAGATAGAAAAATTCTCCGCTCCACCCTTCCATTCAAGGGTGTACAAATCCTCGCGGCGTGAACGAAAATTACGCACAGACCCACGTTCGCGAAGCTCCTTTAAAAGCCGCACATCCAAGTCTGCCACGAGGGTCATTTCCGTATTTGGCGTGGCTTCGGCGATAGTCGCATCGTGAGCAAA
>JACUTV010000236.1 GCA_014859645.1 Campylobacterales bacterium | reverse complement strand
TCTTTGACAAAATCATAATCCCCCACGCTCACGCCACCCGTGGTGACCACGATGTCTGCACACGCTAGTCCCTCTACGATGCGCTGTTTAATGAGCGCTTTATCGTCCCCCGCGATGCCAAGCAACACCGCTTCCGCGCCCGCATTTTGGGCCATTGCGGCGATGCTCACGTGGTTGGAACTGCGAATGTGCGCTAGAGTTGGAAGCGGTTGTCCCAAATCTACAATCTCACTGCCCGTTGCCAACACTGCCACACGTGGTCGCACCACTACGGGTACTTGCACACAACCAAGCCCCGCAAGCACGCCGATTTCCGCAAACCCAATGCGCGTGCCTTTTGTTACCATCACATCGCCCACGCGGTAGCCCTCGCCCACAGGCCGCACCGCGTAGCCACGCTCCACGGGCTTCACGATGTGCACCGTGTCACCCTTGACTTCCACAAATTCAATAGGGATGATGGTATCGGCTCCATCGCTCAACAACGAACCTGTAAAGGTTTTGATGCACTCGCCCTCGCCTACATGTAAAGAAATCTCCGTGCCCGCGGGAACGCGGTGCGTGAGGGTAAGTACCCCTTTTTCTTGGTCGACGTAACGGATAGCGTAGCCGTCCATTTCGGAGGTAGGAAACGCGGGTTGGTTTTCTTGTGCGATGCTGTCGCGCGCCAAGATGCGTCCGCGCGCTTCCATGAGCCCCACGACTTCCACGTGAGCCTTACATGTAAAGGTCTCTTCAAGCCGTGCAACGGTCTCTTTATACGGTGTCCATGCCATCAGTTTGCCTTCAAAAGTCCAGCACCTGGAAGTGCTGTGCTGCGGTCTTTTGCATACACCCGCGCGCCGTCGATGAGGTCGTATTTCCAAATAGGTGCTTTGGCCTTAAAATCCTCCACAAACGCGTCCAACAGTTCTAGCCCCGCACGCCGCTTGGGTGAAATCACACCCGAAATGTACGAACTTGTGTGGTTAGGCACATCGCCGATGGAGTGCGCCATCACGAGGTGCGCGTTCCGCTCCTTGGCCTTCTCTTGCCACGCGTCAAACCAGCTTTTGAGAATGGGTTCGTACACATCAAAACTGAGTCCCTCGATGCCATCTTCATCCCGAACAATCCCCACAAAAGTCACAAACGCCCCGCAATTTTGGTCACGGTAGGCGTTGTACCAACGGTTCAAAATCTCCTCTACATGTAAAGGCCCTTGGTGCAGTTCTAGCATCCTAGCCTCCACACACGGGAGG
>JACUTV010000107.1 GCA_014859645.1 Campylobacterales bacterium | reverse complement strand
ATGTAATCTTGATTACATCAAGATGGCGGCGATTATACACTGATGTTTTTAATATGTCAACCTTACTAAAGGCCCTTACAAAAAATCTTCACCAACTGGGTTAATGCCCGCATTTTAGCCTCGGGTGAGATATCGATAGTGATACCCAAAACACGACGAAATAAAAAGGGGTCTTTGAGAGCATGAAGAAACTGGTGGGCAGCCAGAAGCGTATCTTCGACGTGGATTTTTCCTTCTTCTTTGGCTACTTCAAGACGTGACGTAATTAAACGGGCGATTTTGTCGCCCGCATGGTCTACAAATAGTTTTCCTAGTTTTGCATTGTCACGGTATCCTTCACTAATAATAAGCCGGTGGAATAGCACCGCATCATCCGTGCTTACCAAGTCTAAGAATTCCCCTCCAACGGCCATGAGAAATCCTTGCAAACCCTCTTCGTGCAGGGCTATTTTTTGTTCTATCCCTTCAAAAATGAGCTCCATTTTATATTCAAGCATGGCGCCAAAAAGCCCTTCTTTGTTGCCAAATATCTTATATACCGTCGAAAGAGAGCCTCCTGAGCGTTGAATAATCTGGTTCATGCCCGCTTTTTCAAACCCTTCTTCCAAAAAAACTTCCCCTGCTACTTCTAATAATTTTTTATACCGTGCCATTCCCTTAGGGGTTAGATTTGTTGCTATTTCCATGATAGTTCTCCTTATTCCACATGCCGTTATTTTACTCACTTCCTCTCTTTAAATGCAAGCAAAGTTCGCTTTTACTGTAGATTTGCTACAATCGTTAAGCGTTACATGTAAAGGTTCCCCATGCGACTCTTGCTTTCTTTTTTTCCCTTTATCGTGCATTTTACCTTGTTTTTAGGCACCTTGTATGCTTTAGGTGAGGGACGGTTTGGGCTCGTGACACTGCTGTTATGCGCATCAGGACTAACCCTTATTTACCATTTCATCTCCCCTAAGCACACCTACCAACTTCGCCTAGGAAACCTTGTGCGATTTATCCCTTTCTTTTTATACCACTCTTTTCTCGGTGCCCTTGGGGTAGCCAAGCTCATCCTCAAACGCCACATCGCCCTTTCACCCCATTATCACACCCTTCCTTTGCACGGAACGCCTGCCACCAATGCTATCACCGCCAATATTTTTAGCCTCATGCCAGGCACGTTAAGCGTGGAGATTCGCCCTGCGTCGTTAACGTTGCATATTTTGGATATTTCGCTGTTTGATGAAGCGCTGATTAGGCAAACCCACCAAAAACTCGAAGCCCTTTTCTCTCCTGCCCGTAGGGGTTTCTAACATGTACGTTGCTGCAACACTCCTTTTGTTGGCAAATATCATCGTTGCCTTTTGGTTTGTATTGCGCGCTTCTAGCGAGGGAGATAAACTGCTCACTTCTTTGCTGTTAACCACCACAGGCATTTGCATTCTTTTGATGCTCTATGCCCTGAGTCAAGAGGGTTCATTTTTAGATATTGGCCTCATCTTTGCCTTGCTTTCGGCTGTTGCGGGTGTTGTCTTTTCAAAACGCACGTGGAGAGCGCACTGATGTTTTCCATGGCGCTTGTGGGTCTTGGGTGCGTCTTTATCACTATCGGGACGATTGGCCTTGTTCGCTTTCCTGACCTGTATTCCAAGCTCCACGCCCTGGCCAAAGTCGACAACGTGGGGCTTGGGTGCATCGCTTTAGGACTCATGCTCGATGCACCCTCTTTAAGCCTTGCTCTCAAAATCGGGGCGATTTGGCTCCTCACTCTCGTATCAAGCGCTTCACTGGCGTACATCATCGCAAGTGCCAAACGCAAAGAGGAGGTTTTTGGTGCTGATTGATGTGCTCTTAGGGCTTGCCTTGCTTTCGTGTGCTTTGCGCCTTGTACTCATGCGCGACACGTTCAATGCCATTTTGCTTTTTATCCTTTTTGGCATCATCCTAGCCCTCATTTGGGGACGCTTGGGCGCCTTTGATGTGGCCTTGGCAGAAGCGGCCATTGGGTCTGGGATTAGCGGGGCGTTGCTTCTTGACGCCCTAGCACACTTGCGCCACAAACCCAAAGACTCCTTGTGAAAACCGTGGCGTTGGTTTTTTTACTTTTACTAGGATGTGCCCTTGGGTTTGCCCTGTGGGAGCTACAAGAAGCTTTACATGTAAGGCCTACCTACGTCCAAGAAGCCTTACATGTAAGCGGGGTTTCGCACCCTGTCACGGCGGTGCTTTTAAACTTTCGCGCCTTTGATACCTTGCTCGAAGTAACCGTACTACTGGTAGCATTTTTAGCCTTTTTAGGCCTTGCTCCCACGGCTAAACATGCCATTTTCTTTCGGCCAGGAGGCATGCCAAAGTTTTTGGTGCGCACTCTGAGCCCTTTCTTTTTAGTGGGAGTGACCTACTTGTGGCTCATTGGCGGGGTAGATTCGGGCGGGGCCTTTCAAGCGGCCGCCTTGCTCGCCACGCTCATCATCTTCTACCGCCTCAGTGGCTACAAATTTGGCTATAAAATCTCTCCTTTTTACGTGCGTGTTGGGGCTGTATTTGGGCTTGCCTTTTTTCTTTTCATGGGAGCACTTTCCTTGGTGTGGGGCGAATTTTTTACCTACAAAAATGCCCTCGCCGGGGGCGTCATCTTGACTATAGAGTTTTTCCTAACCTTCACCCTTGGGATTCTTTTGGCAGGATTTTTTGTGGGCAATGAGCCTAGCAGGAGCAAGCGGTGGTAGTGCTTTTTTACGCAGGGTGTGGGATTTTTCTTGTTTGCCTTGGCGTGGCTGGCACCGTGCTTCAAGAAGAATACGTCAAAAAAATCCTCTCCTTCAATCTGCTCTTTAGCGGCATCTTTTTACTGCTCATCACCCTAAGTGGCGGCGGAAGCGACCCCGTGGCAAGTGCCATGGTTTTAACAGGTATCGTAGTTGCTCTTGGTGCTACGGCGTTGGCCTTAGCCCTTGTGCGCGCCCACCACGCAAAGGAAGACGAATGAGCCTTGTTATCTTGCCGCTCTCTTTTGCGTTGTTGGTTTTTGTCTGGCACAAACACGCGAGCGTGCTTGCCCTTGTGGGTTTTGGCGCGCAAGTGCTTTGTGTGGGGTATGTTGCTTTTTATACGCCACTGCCTCGGCGTATCTTGTTAGGAGAATGGGGGGCGCCGCTTGGCATTGAGCTGTGGCTCACGCCCCTTTCGCTTTTGTTTTGTTTGCTTTCTTCCATCGTTTTACTAGGGGTTGGGGTTTATGCCAACACAGCGTACAAAGATAATCACAAAGAGCGCGTGCGGTTTTTTGTCCTCTCTTTTTTCTTGAGTTTAGGGCTAACCCTTTTGTTTGTGAGTGATGATGTGTTTAACCTTTACGTGGCGTTGGAGATTGTTGGGCTTAGTGCCATTGGACTGAGCGCACTTCGTCCCACCAAAGAAGCCTTGCGTGCGTCGTTGACTTACTTGTTTGCCACCCTTTTAGGCTCAGGAGCGTACCTTTTGGGCGTTGCCCTTTTGTATGGGGAACACGGGGTGCTCTCTTTGCGTTTGCTTAGCGAAGTCGCCGCTTCTAGCCCTACCTCGCACATTGCTTTTGGGCTTATGGTCGTGGGGCTTATGCTAAAAACTGCTTTGTTTCCTTTGCATTTTTGGCTTCCCAAAGCCCACGCCAACGCCACCTCTCCTGTGTCTGCCTTGCTCTCAGGTCTTGTTATCAAGGGCTCTTTTTTCTTGCTCTACCGCTTGTGGTTTGACGGGGGCCTTGGCAACGACATACTCGGCCACGCCCTTGGGATTTTGGGTGGGATTGGCGTGCTGTACGCTTCGGTATTGGCCTTGCTCCAAACCAAGCTAAAACGCATCATCGCCTACTCCACTCTTGCACAGGTCGGGTATTTGTTTTTAGTTTTTGGATTGGTCAAATTTGACGATTCGCTCATCCCGCGCGAAGGGATTCTTCTCCTCGCCCTAGCCCATGGGCTAGCAAAAGCGGGGATGTTTTTGGCCGCAGGAACCTTGGTATATGTACATAAAAAAGATGACCTGGTCGCCCTTCAAGGAGCCAGTGTTTACGCACCGCTCAGCGTTTTTAGTTTTGGTATCGCGGCGGTGAGCATCATGGGATTGCCGCCCTCTTTGGGTTTTTTTGGGAAGTGGCTTTTGCTCTTAAGTGCCTTTAGGCATCAAGAATACATCGTTGCGGGGGTGTTTATCGTAGGGAGTGTTTTAAGCGCGGCGTACATGTTTCGGGTGATGTCTGTCTTTTTTACCAAACCTGAACACCCGGTTTTGCCCAAAACGCCACCCTTTGCCTTGGGCCTTCCTGCTCTCATTCTCTCTTTGGGCGCGTTGGTGTTAGGATTTTTTACTTCTCATTTACTGGAATACGCCCATGGCTAACACATATTTGCCCCTCATCCTCGTTCTCATTTCACTGGGCGTGGGGGTGAGCATCTTTCTTCTCAAAGAAGAAGCTTACAAAACTCGCACCCTCTTAAACCTTGGCGGGGCACTCTTAAAACTACTGCTTGTAGGCGTCATGCTTCAAGGGGTGCTTATAGGCGAATCCTTCCGCTTTGAAGCACCGTTGGTGCAAGGAGTTTCCTTTGTGTTAAACGCCGACGCCCTTTCACTGCTTTTTGGTTCCCTCTCTGCCTTGTTGTGGTTGCTCACCACCGTGTATGCCATCGGCTACCTTGAAAATGCCCCCAACCGAAGCCGCTTTTTTGGGTTTTTTAGCTTGTGTGTCATGAGCTCGGTAGGGATTGCCATGGCGGGCAATTTGTTTACATTTTTTATCTTTTACGAACTGCTCACCCTCACAACCTACCCTCTAGTCATCCACCGTCAAACCGAAGATTCTATCAAAGCAGGGAAAGTTTACCTGCTCTACACCGTAGGCGGGGGCATTTTGCTTCTTGTGGCTACCGTGTGGCTACACGCCATCACGGGTGCGATGGATTTTACTTACGGCGGTTACTTGGAGGCCTTTGAACAAAGCCATACCTTAGAGCTTTACCTGCTCTTTTTTCTGTTCATTGCCGCTTTTGGGGTCAAGGCTGCGTTGGTGGGTTTGCACGGGTGGTTGCCTCGGGCCATGGTGGCTCCTGCGCCTGTTTCTGCCCTTTTGCACGCGGTGGCGGTGGTCAAAGCGGGAGCCTTTGGCGTGGTGCGGTTGGTGTATGATGTGTATGGCATCACCCTTTCTTATGCCCTGCATTTGCTCACACCCCTCATGGTGCTAGCTTGCGCGACCATCCTTTTTGGAAGCATGATGGCCTTGTTTCAAGACGATTTGAAAAAACGGCTAGCCTATTCAACCGTAAGTCAGGTGTCGTATATCTTGCTTGGGGTTTCGCTTTTTGGGCCACTGGGGACTATCGGGGGATTGGTGCATTTGGTGCATCAAGGCATCATGAAAATCACCCTCTTTTTTTGTGCGGGCAATTTTGCCGAAACCTATAACCTCAAAAAAGTGAGCCAGTTAGGCGGCCTTGGACGGCAGATGCCTTTGAGTGCCTTAGCCTTTAGCGTGGCGGCTCTTGGGATGATTGGGCTTCCTCCTTTGGCGGGGTTTGTGAGCAAATGGTACTTGGGACTTGGGGCGTTGGAAGCGGGGTTTGGCTGGGTGATTGGCGTGCTTGTGGCTTCTTCGTTACTCAACGCAGCCTATTTTTTGCCCGTCATTTATGCCCTGTGGTTTGGCAAACCTACAGAACCTTTCACTCCACACATCTCCTTTAACCCCCGCGCAGAAACACGGCTCTTGTTACTCATACCGCCCCTCATTACAGCCGTTCTTGTGGTGGGTCTTGGCCTTTTTGCGGCGCACGACCTGAGTGCCCTTTCGTGGGTCAAACGTATCACTACCCTTGAGTACCCATGAATACGCTACTACTCTTACCCATCCTTTGGCCTTTGTGTAACGCCCTTTTAGTGGCCGTGCCACGCACCCGCACCGTTGGTATCGCCCTTGCCTTTGCCGCGCCTCTTACAGGAACGCTCGTCTTGTTTGTTTGCGAACGGTTCACCAGTTTGTGGCTTCCAAGTGTGCTTTTTGGGACGCTACTACGGTTAGACGATGCGGCGTGGGTCTTTTTATTGCTGAGCAGTTCGGTGTGGTTTTTAGCAGGGCTGTTCGCGTTAAAATCGTCCTATTCATGGGGGTTTTGGTTCTTTTGGCTGTTAAGCATGAGTGGCAATCTCGGCTTGTGTTTGGCGGCAGATGGAGTGAGTTTTTACCTCTTTTTTGCCCTCATGAGTTTTAGTGCTTACCCGCTCATCATCGCTAAACACACCCCCGAAGCGTTGAGGGCAGGCAAGGTGTACCTCGTCATGGCACTCTTGGGTGAAGTAGCCTTGCTTTCAGGGATGCTTCTGGCTTTTGACGCGGTGGGCGACCACGCTTTTGACTCCCTTTTTATGCGCCACTTGCCTTCTTTGTCGTTGGTGTTGTTGCTTGTGGGCTTTGGGGTAAAAGTGGGTGTTTTTGGCTTACATGTATGGCTCCCCCTAGCCCACTCCATCGCTCCTGCTCCCGCAAGTGCGGTGCTTTCTGGGGTGATGTTAAAAGCGGGACTATTGGGGTGGATACGGTTTTTACCTTTGGGGCAAGAGGCACACCTGTGGCTTGGGTTTGGGCTCGCGGGACTAGGCTTGTGCGGGATGTTTGGTGGGGTGCTTGTGGGTCTCGCTCAAAAGGAACTCAAACCCATTTTGGCCTATTCGAGTGTTTCGCAGATGGGGCTCATTGCCGCGGTCATGGGCATTGGGCTTGCAACGCCGCACGCGCGAGAACCCCTTCAAGATGCGGTGGTGCTTTACGCTTTGCACCATGCCTTTGTGAAAGCAGGACTTTTCTTTGTGGCGGGGATTGCTTTGCACCATTATGTGGGAAAGGTAAACCTCACCCTTGGGATCCTCTTGGGGCTTAGCTTGTGTGGCGCGCCCCTTAGTAGTGGGGCTGTTGCCAAAGGGGCGATTAAAAGCGCACTAGAAGGGGTTTGGCTAAGCGATGTTTTTGGGTGGGTGTTGTTTTTGGGCGCGGCCTTTAGTACAGCATTGGTGGTCCATTTTTTTGCGGTGCTTTGGCGTTTGGAGCATGAAAAAACCGCCGAGGAAAACGCGGTGATTGGCG
>JACUTV010000106.1 GCA_014859645.1 Campylobacterales bacterium | reverse complement strand
CACTCCCATCCTGCACAAAAGGTGATGATAGTCGTGGTTTTATCTGCTGGCAACCGTCCTTTGAGGGTTGCAAAGTCTGTATCAGGAATGGCAATGGCACCAGGAATCGTTTCACCAATAAACTTAGCGTAAGGGCGCGCATCAATAATAAACGCACCGTTTTTATCATAAGCCGCTTTTACCAGTGATGTGCCAACTTCTGAATAGTCACGCTTAAACCACTCTGGGTCGCCCGCTTGGTAGACTTTGACATTGGTGAAGCCCATCTCTTTGAGCCATCCTGCTACTTGTGGGCTTTTGCCACACTCCCAGCCCCCGCAAAACGTAATGATTTCTTTGTCTTTCGCCACTTTGTCTAGTTGTCCTACAAAGTCTTTAAAGTGCGTATCGGGGATGTTGATACTTGAAGGAATGGTGCGCGCTTTGTATTTTGCCGCAGGACGTGTATCGACAAAAAGTGCTTTCGCCCCTGTGCGCATCCCGTCGCCAAGTTTAGAACGGGTGTAGGTATAATCCACCACCTCCAACTTGTACTTGTTAATCAAACCTTGTACCGAAGCCGAAGGTTTCCCTTGGATAGCTTGGGCAGCCGCAGGGGAAGTGGTGCCGGAAGTGCTAACACAACCTGAAAAAAGTAAAGCCGTCGTAAGTGCTAATGCACCAACAAATGTAGAACGCATTGTATCTCCTTTTTTATCTAAAATACGCGTTTGAAGCAAAGCTCCAAACGCTACGCTAACGCTAAGTTCTCCTCAGCGGAGGGCTCGCGCACCCGAGGGTGCTTTTAGTGAACATGGGGTTCGTCGTCTAATTTAACTCTTCTAATGAGTGTCGCGCAAAGAGGTCACGGAAAACAGGGCATCAAAAAGCTTATACACTGCCAAAATCACGCCGATTGAGCCGATGACAATGAACACTTCGCCAAGATGGGGATGGGCGTAGTTAAAGGTGCTAGCGATCTCATACACGTCGTATTTTTCATAGCCCATGCCAAAACGGTTGGTCATCGGGTTGGCATTGCCGCCGTAGACAAACAAGTAACGCCCCGCGTACCCACCAACGATGGTAAACACGGAAGCAAGGACAATCTTCCATGGAGAATTTGTCGGGCGGAAGGTTAAAAAGAAAGGCAACACCAATGCCAACAAAATATATCCAAAGAAATAAAGGTATTTAAAAGGCCCGAACAAAATCAAAAAGGCCCAATCTTTATCCACCACCATGTACGCAATCACTTCGTACAGTCCAAGCACAAAGACAAAGAACAAAATGCCCCGACGCACAAGGTCCATCAACTGTTTGTATTCAGGCTTGTTTCTATGCACCAAGTAGCTGTACACACCCATAATCCCCAACGAAGAAACAAAGGCGGAGATGATGAAATAAAACATCAAGAGAGGAAACTCTGTCCACAGGTGTCGTGCTGTATTCATGGAAAAAAGCTTGGCTTGGATGTAGTATTCCACTAAGTCCACGCCAATACTCATGATCAAAATAGGTAAGGCAAGACGCTTAGCCAACTCGCGCTTCTTGGTCAAGATGAGATAAATCTCAAACAACACAAAAGGAATGTACGTAAAGTACAGTGGCAACATCATCCACATCCCTGCCCCCATATTTGGGTCCAAAAACATCCAGTGCAGGTTGAGCATATTCATGTCCACGGCGATGGTAAAAAGTCCCGCAAAGACCATGGAAAGACCTACGACCAAAAACCCAGCCGCCGCTTTTTCCACTAACTTAAAGTTCATCAACTCTGCCAATGCCACCAAAAAAATCACCCCGCTACCGGTGTAAATCATATACATGTAGTTGGCGATAAACAGTGTCCACGGCACCTCACGGCTCACTTCACCCACCGTGCCAAACACCGCAAGGCGCATGGCATCTACAAGGGCGGGATTGGTCGGGTCAAGCCCTGCTGCGTGCGCGTTGGCGGCTTCACTGAAATAGCGAATCTCATAAATCTCAAAGATCCCCACAAATGCCAACACCAAAAACACATAGGCAAGCACCATGACTTTGTTAAAAAAGAGTCCTGCAAAGGTGACTTTATTGATATCCAAACTTGCAAATTCAAATGTTTTCATGGTTTACCCCTTTACCTGACACACGGTGTTGTAGCTCGCTATTAACGACTCCCACGTGTGGATGGTCGTATCGTGCGATACGCTCTGACGTAAATAAGCCTCATCATTAGGCACAATGTAAAAGAGTTTTGGAAAGGTTCCTGAGCGCTCTTTTTGGACAAAAAAGCGTTTGGTTTTAAGTAGCTTCACTAAGTCGCTATTAGGGTCATCCAAATCTCCAAAGGTACGTACCTTGGTCGGGCAGGTTTCTTGGCACGCTGTGGTGCCTCGCTCCTCAATACGGTGGTCACAAAAGGTACATTTATCTACCGCAACCGTCGTGTCATCCACAAACCTCGCATCATACGGACACGCTTCCATACAGCCTTTACATAAGATGCACTTATGGGCGTCCACTTTGACAATCCCGCCAGGGGCATAATGGCTTGCATTGGTAGGGCACACGCTTACACACGGTGCGTCAATACAGTGGTTACATTGCGCGGGGTAAAAGTTGGCATAAGGTTTTCCAAAAATCGTCCCCTCGACAATACCCACCCAAATGCGCTGTTTGTTTACGCCCAGCTGCACACCATTTTCTTCCTTGCACGCGGTTTCGCATGCTTTGCAATTAATGCAGTTTTGATAATCTAACGCCATTGCATAATTCATGATTACACCTTTCTCACAGTAACAATCGTGTCGTGCATGTTGGCCGAACCAAAGGTAGGCTCAATCCGGTCTTCGATAATCTCATTATCGCTTGCCCCATTACGGTACCCGAAGGTCAAGCCTGTTGATTTTGCGCCAAAACCATGGACGTAAAACACCGTTTGAGGAACTATTTTTGCCGTTGGGTACGCTTTGATGCGCACTTGTCCCACCGAACTTGCTACCTCTACCCAATCTCCAAAGGCAATACCTAACGCCTTGGCTTCTTGGTCGTTAATCCACACAAAATTTTCACGCATAAGCTCTAAAAGCATGATGTTATTTTGCGTAGAGTTTTGGGTGGTTTGCGCATGACGCCCTGTGATAAACTTGAACTTTCCTTTTGGCACTGCTTTGTAGTGGTCTTCGCGCCACGTTGGCATCGCGTCAATCCCACGGCTTGTCATGCTAGCCAGGTTGCACTCGATTTTATTGCTTGGGGTTTTAAAGGTGCGCTTTAAGCACGCCACGTCATTAACGTTGATGCACAAATCATGCATGTACTGCACGGGGTCATACTCTTCTTCGAGTTCAAGCATGGAGTAAAAACGCTTATCTTGCGGATAAGTTTCGTAAGTATTGTTTGAAATCTTCCTAAAATAGGTGTCCATATTGGGGTAATAAACCCCTTTTTCACGCAAGGTTTTCCACGCTTCTTCGCCGTACAAAGGCGCGACCATGTGGTGGTTTATCTTTTCTTGGTCTTCCATGAAAGCATCGCTCAAATCAAACCCGCTCATGGTGTAATACTCTTCTTCCTCTTCGCTTTCTAGGTCAAATTGCACGTCTTCGTCGTACTTTTTGCTAATCTCCCACAACGGTTTTGAGAGGACTTGGCTAAGCCCGCGCATGATTTCTATCACTGGCTTGGTTTCGTACATAGGCTCAATGACTTTTTGGCGCAAAATGAGTGCGGGTTCTGACCCACCAAAACTTTGCACAGGGTCTTCGCGCTCAAGGTACGTACACTCTGGCAAAATCACGTCCGCATACATCGCTGTATCGCTTGGCATGGTGTCAATGACGACTACCAAGTCCATTTTTTCAAACATTTGTTTGGTTTTAGCGGTGTTTGGCACGGAGAGCATGGGGTTTTGTTTGTACACAAACATTCCCCGAATAGGATAAGGGGTGCGCTCTTCCACGACCATGTTACGCCACGCGACCCAAGAACCTGTCGCCCCGATAATCGCCGCTTCATTACGCTCAATCCGCCCTTGGGCATTGGCATACATGGGCGCATTAACCACATGGTCTTTTAGGGGAAGTTTTTTACCAAATAAAATCCCGCCTTTGATGTCGATGCCGCCGCCAAGTGCTGAAAAGATGGCTTGGGCTCGACGCAATTGGAAGTCATTGGTCTCCCATGTGGTGCGGCGTCCTTGGTAGTAGATAGCCTGCGGGGCATGGGCCATGAATTCCCGCGCGATTTTAGTCATCACGCTCGCCGAAACACCCGTGATAGGCTCCGCCCACTCTGGCGTGTAGCCATTGCTGATGATGTGGTTTTTGTACGTTTCAAACGCATGAAAGTTTTTCGCCACATACTCACGGTTATAAATCTGCTCTGAAATGGCCACGTAGGTCAACGCTAGCACAAAGGCAAGGTCAGTTCCTGGTTTAATGGCCACATAATCATCCGCGTGGGCGGCTGTGTTGGTAAACCGTGGGTCTACCACAACAAGTTTCACGCCTCGTCCTCTTGTGCGCTTAAACAAGTCCATGGTATCCGGTGTCAAGATAGCCTCAGCACGGTTAGCCCCCGCCATGATGACGTACTTGGCGTTTTCCAAATCGGCTTGTCCGTACGCCCCGATGGTTGTTGCGTAGCCTGCTACTGCGGTTTGCAAACAGATAGTAGAGTGGTTAAGGAAGTTACTAGAACCAAATTTGTCAGCCATAAACACTTTAAACGTGTGTTCTGCCAAGCCTTCCCCCGCACAGTAGCCAATACAGGAGCGGTTATCGTGCTCTTCGTCCACGATGGGCACGAGTTTTTCTTTAATGTACGCATAAGCCTCATCCCATGTGGCACGACGGTATTTGCCATCGCCCCGTTCTCCCGCGCGGATGAGAGGGTATTTGAGCCTATCAGGGTCATACAGCGCGTGAACTCCTGCAACCCCTCTAGCACACAACATGTTGCGCGATTTTGGAAACAAAGGGTTAGGAGAAAGACTCTTGACAATACCATTGCGCACATGGGCGATGGCAGCGCATTTGTTGACACACATTTCACAGACGGTCGGGATTTCTTGCATTAGCGGAGCATCTGTTTTGGGTGCAGACGCTGCTAGAATGTTAGAGGTTGCAAGCGATGTCCCCCCAATCACACTCAGCGCCACACTTCCTTGGAGAAATCTACGCCGAGATATTTCTACTTTCATGGTACCTCCTCGAGCACATTGACGAATGAATTTTTGGAAATTCAAGATTTTGTAGTCAAATTGTAGAGGGAGTTTCTTTATATAATTATTAAACTAATTTATACTTATAAGTTGATTTTATTATAATAGTGAGCAAAGCCCTAATTTTAGGAGCTTATGCAAATTATAATTTATATTTATGTAGTTCAAAAAAGGGTAGTTTTGTAAAGTTTTTTTTCCTTATTTTGGCAAAAACTGGCCATTTTTGCGTTTTTAGGTAAATTTTTATTTTACTAATTGGGGTGATTTTGAAGAAAAAAGGAAGAATTTCTGGTGGTAAAAAGCACGTTTAGGGGTGCAATCCTTTTGGTAAAGCAGGTGTCCAAAAAACAAAGCGCCGCGCTAAGGCGTAAAAAGCCTTACATGTAAGGAGTAAAAACAAAACCTTACGCGATTGCTTCATACTGCTTTAGTGCCTCTTCAAGCAAAAGCCCTTCTGTTGCGGTCGTGATTTTTTCTACGCGCATCCCAATCCCTTCAAGGTTTCGCACCATGCCTTCCCCAATGGAAACACACAACACATGGGTCGCTTCTTTGAGCAATTCAGGAATCACGCGCCCCGCACCAAAGCCCATGGAATCTTCATCGTTTTTAGGCACAATACCCTTGGCTTCAAGCTTTGCCACAAGAGGATTGGGCATGTAGACAACCTTGGAAACCGCCCCTGATTCTATGTACATCACCGCAAAATAGCGAGCAACATTAAAATGCAAAGAAAGTGTACGTTGATCGTCCGTTGGCAATGCATACACCAAATGGCTCAACCGTTCCTTTACATGTAAGGCTTTTTTGAGCAGTAACATTTGCACACATTTTTTGCGACCGCCTTTTAAAAGTTTGGCAAAAGTAGGTCGTGAAACGCCCAGTCGCTGGGCGCACTCTTCGTGGTAAAACCCTTTGTAGTCGGCTAAATACAAGGCTTCGAGCTCTTCGTGCAAAAGCGGGATTCCCTCAAGGCCATGGGTTTCAAGTGCACCAAAACGTCCAGCACAGGGCTTACATGTAAGGCGATGTTTGGGGGCTTTTGGCATCCGTTTTCCTTAGATAGTGCATTAAAGTGAAAATATACCATACTCTTGAAAAAGAAATTAACAATTTTAATCTGACGATAAAAATTACTATTGACTTATTTTTCTCGTCTTGCTATACTTCCACCATCTTTTGTGCAGGAGGTATCCCATGGGATGCGATACAGGTGTCAAACAACGACCAGAACAAAACGCAGCACAAGCTGCCCAACCCGAACAAACAACCAAGGAGAAGAAAATGAGTTCAAGTATGGTACTAAAGAAAATGCCAGCGTTTACAATGGATGCATACGATGCAAAAAGCGGTCACTACACCAGTGTTAAGAGTGAAGATTATGCTGGAAAATGGACAGTCGTGTGCTTTTACCCTGCGGATTTTACCTTTGTGTGCCCCACGGAAATTGCGGCCATGAACGCCAAATACGACGAGTTTCAAGAGCTTGGCGTGGAAATTCTAGCCGTCTCCACAGACACCAAATTTTCCCACAAACGCTTCGTAGAAACTGAGCCTATCTTAAAGGGTTTAAAACTTACCATTGGTGCAGACACTACTCGCGTGGTTAGTGAAGCTTTTGGCGTGCTTATCGAAGAAGAAGGCTTGGCACTTCGCGGCCGTTTCTTGTTTAATCCCGATGGCGTGTGCGTCGCCCAAGAGGTTCAAGCCCCTATGGTAGGCCGCAACGTCAACGAATTCTTGCGCCAAGTCCGCGCATGGCAACACGCCACCAAAACAGGCGAAGTGTGCCCTGCGGGCTGGAGACCAGGCAAAAAAACTTTGCCCGTCAATACCGACGTAGAAAAAATGACAGGCCGCGTGGGTGATTACATCACCATCGAAGAGATTATGTCCTAACCCCCATCTAGGAAAGGGTGTGTGGCCCTTTCCTT
>JACUTV010000105.1 GCA_014859645.1 Campylobacterales bacterium | reverse complement strand
AATGCTTTGAGCAGCCAGGTCAAGTGGCTCGTGTAGGCGAGATTCTAGAAAAACATAAGCAACTATATAGTGACCTTGGAGTTGAACCGCCAACCTTGTTATGAGTTGGCGGGAATCCAGGTATCACTGTCTTTTAAAAAAATGCATGTTTTAACAAAGGCAGTGGTCAGTTCCCTATTGGTTATGGTGTTGGGTTCGCAGGCAATGGCATTTCATCCAAGAGGCCATTCCTGCGATACAAAATGATTTCCTTCCCATCAGGTAAGCTTCTTTTCTAAGTTTAAGTTTTTTTGTGTGATATCGCGTAAGTCATGAATTTTTATCCTTTTATCTTCTAAAACATGTAAAAGATCAAAAAACCACTAAGATTCACTGACGAAAAAAAAACATGCAAAAAAGAACAAGAATCCACCTGTGATCGCAAAAACATCACCACTCTTAATTCCTGAAATTAAGTAAAAAATGCTACATAAAATAAAAAGCCCCCACCCCATTTTACTTTTACTCACAAAAAACCTCTAACAATTCATCTAAGGATTCAATCAGCTGAACGTCTTCCTTTAAGTCACTGAGATTGCCATAGTGAGAACGTATTCCTATAAATGGAATCTGACAATTCTTTGAAAACTCATAGTCAGAAAGGCTATCGCCCACCATAACATACTCTCCTTGCTTTAACCGCATGGCTTCTTCAAAAGCAACGCCTAGATTCGGATTAGGTTTAGGCAGTGTTGTGCCATCATCACAGCCCAAAAAATCAAAATAATCAAGCAGGCCTGTTTCTTTTAATGATTTAATTGTTGATTGCTTTGTGTCTGCTGTAGCGATTCCTAAAACAAAGCCTTCTTTTTTTAACCTCTTTAAAACTACTTCTGCTGAAGGCATTGAAACTGCTACAAACTCTCCTCGTGCACTGATTTCATCAATCAGGCTGTACAAATCATTTGCACATGCTGAGCTGTCACCTTGGTATTTTAGCCTTATTTTTTCGGACGCTTCTATTAAAAAAAGTGACCATGCTTTGGCAATTTCAGAGGTGCTTTGATACTGAATCAATGATTCGGGCTTAAATCCATGTTCTAAAACACCTGAATATTGTTTAAGTGATATCACTAAATCTTCGTCTAAATCATAAGCCCTTTCAAGTGAAAAAAAGACTTCTTTTATGACTTCATGCCAAAACTTTTCAAACTCGATCAATGTACCATCTTTATCAAATAATATCCCTTTCACTCTATTGAGCTGTTTCATGTCTAAGATATTCCTCCATTAATTGGCCCCAAGTACCTGGTGATTGGTTTGGCGTACCCTGGTAAATTGGATTGACAAAAGCCATCCATTCACCCTGAGTATTTTTAATTTCAAACCGTACCCAATGAAAATTTTCAGCCGATTTCAACTCCAAATTGTTAAAACTATATTCAACGCATTCTCCCGCCTTTACAGCGATTTTTTTTGATTGAATGAGATGACCATTGTATAAGACTCTCAATTCAAGATCCATTAATGCTTCAGATCTAAACATCACTCCAATAGCCTCTAAATCATTGATGTCATCTATTCTGCTACCTGGAAGTATTTCACCATAAGAAGCCTTATATGAAACCAATAACTCCATCTTTCTACTGATCATAACATGTCCATTTTTTAAACCTTCCAGTAAAGCCAATTGATTATGGCTTTTAGAAAAGACATAAGTCATAGGATCTGCATAAGTGTCAGAGTGGCTATCACTTCCACCTACAGCGTACAATCTTATACCTCTTGACCATAAATAGTCAAAAAAAGAGACAGCTTTTTCAGTTGCAGAGTTGCTCCCTGGATATGTCGGATCACAAATCAATTCGATTGCATGAACGAACGCTAAATCTAACTCGTTTATATCAAAATCCCAAGGTGAAAAGAAGGGATGGTTGATTGCGACATGACTATATGAGGCATAAAACTTGATGGCTTCATTTAAAGATCCTGAAAAAAGTGGTTTATAGATATCTGGCTCAAGTAGCCCATGTATGTTTAGGTGACCTTTAGGCAGTGTCAACTCAAATGATGGCACGTACAGCCTCTTTAAAGGACCAAATCCCATAGGTACTAAGTTATGATCGGTTATGGCAACAAAGTCCAAGGCCTTGTCTTCAATGACTTGATTCACCTGAAATGGTGTAAGGACACCATCAGATAAGAACGTATGGGCATGTAAGTCCCCTTTGTAATAACGGGGCAGTTCTTGAACTTCGCCGCTTGCTTCTTTTTCTTCCCAAAAACTTTCTGTTGATAAGACGGATGGCTCATAATTTGCAAGACTTAAATCGGCTTCTGCATTGAAACATACTTCAAAACAATCCAGTCCATCAGAAATGGTATCATCAAAACTAAACAATTGCAATGTGTATGTGCCACTCAACGGCTTTTCTTTTTTTGCATTTAAAGTGGCCCGTGTTTCCGCGCTATAGTAGATAGCAGGAAAGCTGAAGCCACTCATAATATAACCTTTATAATGATCATCTGGCCCTACTACCCTAAACAAAGCAGGGGGAATGGGACCTACCGCTATGAAAAGCGATTGGGTCCCTTCTGATACATTAAACTGAAACGTTTGATATTTCATTATTTGTTTCCTGCTTGTTCTAGCGCTCTTTGAGCAATTGCTTGTGCGTCATCAAGTGCTTTTTGAGCTGAAACATTTTCTATTTGGACACGATCCACCGCTTCACTTAAAGCGCTAATAATCGCACCACCTGTTGGATCAATAAAAGCTGGTACCGCATACAAATCAATTTGCTTAAGTGCGGCATCGGCATCTGGATTAGATTTTAAGTATGCTTTGTATGTTTCCAGTTCTAATACAGAGTTTCTCACTGCAGCATAGCCTGATGCCATGGCAAAGTTTGCGGTATTTTCCGTATTTGTTGCAAAATTAATGAACGCTGCGGCCCCTTTTCTTTGTGAATCCGTGACATTTCTTGAATTTGGAATATAGTACATAAGGCTTGAGAAATAAGGTCTAGGTTGATTTTCCTTCCAGCCTGGTTGATGTACAACAGCAAAGTCATTTTTCACACCTTCTTCTACAGCATTTTGTACAGCTTCTAAAGCTATCACATAGTCGCCAGGAGAACCGGTATACCCTAGTGCTTTCCCATAAACCCAATCGTCCATGGTTTTATACCAATACTCCCATCCTTGCCCTCCTGAATGAATGCGCATGATTTGATCATCGTGTAACCAAACGCGTACTTGTTCTAATACTTCAACCCATTCTGGACTGTTAATAGTAACCATACTGCCATCTTCTGATAAAAAACGTCCTCCATTACTAGAGGCCATATCCGCTATGTTGTCTTGTCCCCACATAGGTTCCCAAACATACTCTAAAGTACCCTGGCCTGTTTCAATGCCAATAACATGGTTTCTTAAATCAGCAATTTTTTGCCATGACGCCAGATTTTCACGTGTCTTTCCAACTTCTCCAAGTACCGCCTTGTTGTAGTAAAGTACTTGTGAAGTGCCATAAGCAGGGGCAAATGCCATCTTTCCATTTCTATAAGCAGCTTCTTTAAAGCCGCCTACAATATCTTCAATATCGTAATCAGAAGGCATATAATCTTCAAAATAGGCTACCAAGCCCTTTGAATAAAACATTTCATGTGACCCTCCTGCAACAAGGGCTGGTGCATTATTGGCTGCAAAAGCAGCTTGTAAACGTTCGTCAATTTCTAAATAACTGCCAATAACAACTGGTTCAACAAAGTAATCGTCTTGCTCTTCGTTAAATGCATCGATGATTGTATTAAGCCCTTCTCCTAATGAACCCCCAAGACCGTGCCAGAACACAATTTTTTCTGGTCCTTGTGATGATGTTACAGAGGAAATTGAGCTACAACCGACAACGGAAACACTAAGTGCTAAAATTAAAACCCAAGAAACAAACCTTTTCATTTGAAATCTCCTTCCAAAATTATCTTTTATTTGATCCCACTGTCTTGACTTACATTAGACAATAACCATTTTTGCCCAATGACAAAGATCAAAACAATCGGAAGAATAACAACGGTACTTGCCAACATGATCTCTGACCAGTTCATGCCATAAGCACCTTCTTGAATAAAGAACTGTCTAAGACCTTGAGAAACAAGGTATTTGTCCTTTGAACTTAAAACAATACTGGGCCACATATAGTTGTTATACTGTTGAATAAAAGTTAAGACAAATAAAGTCGTAAACGCAGGTAGATTTAGTGGAATTAAAATATTTTTCAGTATATGAAAATGTCCCGCGCCTTCTACTCTTGCCGCTTCAACATACTCTAAGGGGGTTTTAAGAAAGGATTGCCTTAAATAAAAAACGGCAAACACACTGGCTGCATTTGAGAAGATAAGTCCCCAGTGACTATCCAAGCCTCCCATTCGGGATAAAATAACATAAGAAGGGACATATGTTACCGCACCTGGAAGCATATAAGTCATCAAAACAACAGAAAACAAAAGTTTTTTATGCTTTATTTTTAAAAAGACAATGGCATAACTAAAGCACATGGCTAAAACAATCATCACCAAAGAACCCACAAAACCAATCCATATGCTATTATAAATGTACCTAGAAAAATCGATGGCAACCAAGCTCTCCTTTAACAAGGATAAGTTCCACTGAGCTGGTAAAAGCTTATAAGGGGTTTGCCAAATCTCATTATTGGTTTTAAAAACACCTAAAATCATCCATGCAAATGGAAAGCTGAATGCAAAAGCCAATACAATTAAGAGCAGGTGTCTTAAGGGGTTAATTTTCTTAAACTTATTCATAATGTACAAACCTTTTACTCATCCATGTGCTTAAAAGTGTCAACAAGACGACAATCACTAAAATAACAATCGCCACGGCGTTTGCAGCCCCCATCTGAAAATTTTGAAAGGCTCTTTCGTAATAAAGGTAAAGCAAAGTCGTTGTGCTTCGGCCTGGCCCACCTTGTGTCATGATTTGGATTTGATCATAAGCTTGAATAGACTGAATCAAATTAATGATCAAAAGGAAAAATGTCGTTGGAGAAATCAGAGGTAAAGTGACGTGAAAAAATTTACTCAAGGCGTTGGCGCCATCAATTGTTGCAGCCTCATATGCGCTTTCTGGTACTTTTTCTAAAGCACCTATATAAAAGAGCATGGTCCAGCCTACCGACTTCCAAATCGTAAAAATGATTATCCCAAGCATCGCTGTTTCTGAACTTTTTAACCATGGCAGTGGCTCCAGCCCTACAAACCCTAACAAATAGTTTGCAAATCCCCTATCAGGGTCATAAATCCATGACCATACAAGCGCCACTGCGACCGTAGGTGTAAGCCAGGGTGAGAAAAAAATCATTTGATAAACCTTGCTGCTTTTGAGTTTTTTTGAAACCATCATGGCTAGGCCAAGTCCGATGGCCAAAGTTGGAAAAATAGTGCCTAAACCAAATACCACAGTATTTTTTACAGCCCTGATAAAATTTGGATCTGTAAACAGTTGCGTGTAATTGTTAAAACCAACAAGATTAAAACTTGGAGAAATATAATCCCAATCCGTAAAACTAATGCCAAATGCTAGTATTAAGGGAAAGATCCAAAATAGTAAGAGCGGTATAATAAATGGCACCAGAAACAAATAACTGCGTTTATACATGTTTTAGCTCCTTTCGTTTTCATGATACCATTCAAGTCGCTATCAAAAAAGTAAAAACCATGTTAAAACATGTTAAACACATGTTAAACTTGGTTTTTATCTTGTTTTAATTGGTTTTTGTTGTTTCAAAATTGGTTTAAACTTGTCTTTATATCGTTTAACACCACATTGCTGATTTCCAAACGCCCTTTGTCTTCACTAGAAAACTCATAATCTGTGATTAAGACGTCGATTGATTTAGTAGTTAAACATTGAAAAGTCGTTAATTTACCAACTTTTGAATGGTCGACCAAAGCAACAAGGCGTAGGGATTTCTCTTTTAGGGTCTGAATCAAAGAAAACGCAACTTCATCTGTATTGCTCAACCCTTTTTCTAAATCAAATGCATCACCAGAAAAAAAGAGCACATCAATATTAATACTACCCACCATTTGATCAAAAAAGGGACCATAAGTGCCAAGCAAATCACAGTTGACATGGCCTCCTACAAAGATAAATTGATGCGCACACCTTTGAAACATTTGCTTTGTTTCAGGCTCTAAATATGAAAAAAGTAGGGGAATGGATGCAGTGATAACAATGAGCTTCTTTTTAAAATTTAAGTATTGAAAAAGGCAAGCGACAGTAGACCCTGTATCTAAAAAGATTGTGCTACCATCCTCTATCCAACTAAGCGCTTTATAAGCAATGGCTTTTTTGCTTTCAATATGCTTCATTTTTTCATCTTCAAAAATATAGTGATTATTCACCATGGTTTTCTTTACCCATCTGATCCCGCCGTGTATACGTTCAATGGTTTCAAGTTCTGATAAGGCATCAAAATCTTGTCGAATCGTTTCTTTTGATACATTAAAATGATTTGCCATATCATTTAGGTAGAGAACATTTACACGCTCTAAGCGCTGAATCATTTGGATGCGTCTTTTTTCGTATCTTGCCACGGATGCCCCTCCTTTTTCTGAAAAAGAATACTTCTTAAAATATCATAGCACAATATTAAGCATTTGAAAGCTCTGTAAATTTTTCCATCAGGATTGTCTAAGCTATTAAAAGTATTCCTATTCAAAGGCCTTTTGTTGAGAACATGCCCCCAAACACTGGTCCCTTTTAATACTTTTAGTGTTAAGTTACACTAATTCGTAAAATATATCCATCTAATTCCTAACTTCCTGAAAAAATCAACTCTCAAACCCCATTTCAGGGTTTTTCATCCTCGTTATCACTCATAAATGCCAAAATTTCATCCAGACTTTTGCTGGTGTTTACGAATGCATTTAAGAGTTCTTTTCCTTGCAGTTCCTGTTTCTTTTTCATCATGTATTTGTCAACTGAAAAATGGTTCTTTCCAAAGTTGGTTGATTTGCTCTCAAAATTCAAGCCGCAATGATTTTTCTTTTAGTAGCTGAAAACCACACCGACCATACATAATTCTTTTTGTTACTTTTATTTTATTTTATTTACTTTTCCTTCTGCTAGTCCATTGTTGTAATCATATATAATATACATGCAATTGCTTAAACTCATCAGCATGGGATACTGCTGATTTTGC
>JACUTV010000235.1 GCA_014859645.1 Campylobacterales bacterium | reverse complement strand
ACTTCGTTGGTTGAAACCACCGCGTTAAACTGCATGGCTTCATAGCCAAGAGAGCGGCCAATCTCTTGAGAGTGTTCGCACAACATGCGCGCCACGCCTTTGCCCCTAGCACGCGCGCTGACCATGTACCCGCAGTTGCACACATGAGCACTTGGCCCCATGCCATTGGCTTTGAGGTAATACGAGCCTAAAATCTCCTCGCCCTCTTTAGCCACAAAACACCGTTGTGGCGTTTCGCACCACAACGCGTAAGCTTCTTCGCACGTCATGTTCGGGTCATAAGCGTAGGTTTCTTGGGCGCGGATAATAGCTTCAAATTCAGGCCAAAAAGAACGAAAATCTTCAGGGGCGATGGGTAAAATATCCATGGGTTTTCCTTTACATGTAAAGATATTTTTAAAAACGTCTCAAAATCTTAAGCATCAAACAACACGCTCATGCAGGTCAGGCCCGCTTCGGCTTTGACAAACTCACTGATATCCACGGCGTCCACCGTGTAGCCTAGACTGTTGATAAGGGCTAAGGTTTGAGGAAACGAAGCGTTCATGCATAAAGTATCGCCCACAGGCAAGACGTTTGCACCAAAAGGTTCCTCCTTGGGCACTTCCACAAGAAGGAATCCCTTTAACGCTTCCACGTCCACCCACGCAGGGTTCACAAGCAAGGTATGTTCGTCTAGGGCAGTGCATCCTGTTTTAAAGTGCAAACATCCTGGCACGTTAACCGCGGTGACCGTGTAGCCATAAGGAGCTACAATAAGCTCAAGGGCACGAACCCCTTGGGCATTGGTGCGTGCCGAAAGGCCTACAAACAAGCGTTTTCCAATGCGCAACACGTCACCACCTTCGAGTTTGGCGGGTTGGGCGATGCACTTTAGCGGGCGCATTAGCCCAAAATACCGCGCCAACACATCGCTCTCTTTGCGGCGCGACGCTACACCCATGGGCGTTACGATGGCCACTTCGTCTAGCACGATAATGGGGTCTTCCACAAACACGCTATCAGGAAGAGAGAGGTTTTCTTCCAGCACCACCACCTTCGCCCCATGGCGCGCTAGCATGGCTTGGTACGCGCGGTGTTGAGAAAGCGCCACGTCCATATCAATGGGCGCGCTCTCAAGAAAGGTTAATTCGCACGATTGGAGTGCAGGAGAAGGAAGGTGTGTGAGGGCTGTTAACATCGTCATCCTTTACATGTAACGTCATTTACAAAACCTGTAGTATACCAAACTAACCCACTCCTAAGGCGCAACTATTTACAATA
>JACUTV010000234.1 GCA_014859645.1 Campylobacterales bacterium | reverse complement strand
CTTTTATGCTGTTGCGTCTTTTTGGAGGAAGCGTGGGGGGCGAACATTTTGTCTCATGGCTTCCGCTAGAAATCGCGGGCGTGGGGCTTATGGCGGCACTAGGAGTGCTGGTGCTGTTTCGGGGAAATACGCGCCTTGTGTACGCGCTGCCCGTTGCGGGCGTGTTGACGCTCATCGCCATGAGTGGAGCCTATGGCGCGATGGTTCAAACCGTACCCGTGTGGGATTTTACTCTCGTGTTGTTACTCTTTAGCGCGTGTGCGTTGATGCTTGGTGGCTTGGTGTATCAAGCAGTGTTTGGGGCAAAAACCCCGTTGTCCCTCCTTGTGAGTGTGGGCGGGTTTGTACTTTTTGCCCTTGCGTTAGTGCTCTACACCCTCAATGGCGCGTTGTTACATGTAGACGGTCTTGGAAGCGTGTTTGCGCTCATGGGTGGGTATTATGGTCTCTTTGTAGGATGGGGATTGTTAGGCGCAGGTACAGGGGTGTTTTTACAAAGCTACCACCCCCTTACATGTAAGAACAGTAACGCCATCGCGCTGTTCGCCATGGTGCTAACCCTCGGGGGCGCACTGGCGACGCGCGTGGCCTTTTATGGCACGATTCCCGCCCATCTTTTTGGGTAAAGGAGCGACGATGCAACACGATGCCTTAGGATTTGCTGCGGGGATTTTATCGGAATTTTTAGCCCATGCGCCAAGCCCGCAAGCGTGGGAAGCTTTGAAAAAAGAGGGGTTGCTGAGGGAGTGGTTCATCCACCCCTTAAGCCAAGAAGGGGTAGCTTTATGGGAAGAAGCGCACAAAAGTGAATCCCAAGAGACGGTTGCGGTGGATTATACACAGCTGTTTTTGTGCGACGAAGAGTTTTTAAAAGCCCCGCCTTATGGGGCGTATTATCTTGACCCAAACGGCGAAACCTACACCCAAGAAAGCGACGCGGTGTTGGCATTTTACAACGCTTATGGGTTTAGTTCGCCCTTGCAAAAAAGCGAACCAGCAGACCATTTGGCCATCGAGTTGGCATTTTTAAGCGCCCTGTTTTACAGCGCCAAAACCCAAAGCGCCTTTGAACAAGGCCTAAAAACCTTTGTCGCAGACCACCTTGCCCCTTGGGTAAAAGGCTGGACGGGACACGTAAAAACCCACGCCAAAAGTGCTTTTTACAAGGGGCTTGCTTTTATGTTAGAAGCGTATGTGAAAGCGGTAATAAAAGAGTTGAACATAGACGTAAAGAAGCGAAAACTCTACCGTTTGGTTGCGTAAAAA
>JACUTV010000233.1 GCA_014859645.1 Campylobacterales bacterium | reverse complement strand
AACTCTTTGGGTACCACTACAAAGGACGCACCCATTCCAGCTTTTGGGAAAGTGCGCCTATTCGGGAGATGAACCCCAACGAATTGTGGCTCAATCCTGTGGATGCTAAATCCCGCAACATTGTTACAGGTGACACGGTGTTAGCCTTTAACCAATACGGCACCATTCGCCTCGTGGCAAAGGTGACACCCAAAATCATGCCAGGCGTGTCGACTTGTCCCCAAGGAGGTTGGTACAAACTAGAAAACGGAATCGACGTGGGCGGGTGCATCAACACACTGACCACTCTGGAGCCAACGGCTATTTCCAAAGGCAACCCTCAGCACTCTGTTTTGGTTGAGATTCGCAAAGCGTAATAAAGGAGAACACGATGGAAACAAATAAACATTTTGGATTTTACTTAGACCAAACGCGCTGTGTGGGGTGCCGCACCTGTCAGATGGCGTGTAAAGACTACAAAGACAGCCCCATTGGGGTCAATTACCGCAGGGTAGTGGAGTACGAAGGAGGCACGTGGATAGGGGAAAACCCAAATGTCTTACAACCTTCTCATGTGTTTGCCTACTACACGTCGCTCTCGTGCAACCATTGCGACAACCCCGCGTGCATCAAAGTTTGCCCCACGGGCGCTATGCAGATGGGGGATTATGGGATTGTAGACGTGGATGCTAGCAAGTGCATCGGGTGCAAATCGTGCGCCATGGCGTGCCCTTATGGTGCTCCACAGTTTAACAGCGATGCGGGACACATGACCAAATGCAACGGCTGTAAAGAGCGTTTGGACGAAGGAGAAGACCCGGTGTGTGTCGCTTCTTGCCCCTTTCGTGCACTCGAAGCTGGGCCTATTGAAATGTTGCGCGCCAAATACGGGCATGTGGCGAGTGTCGCACCCTTGGCACGCTACGAAGTGACCCGACCCAACCTTGTCCTAAAACCTGAAAAAAATGCACAACCTTCTGGCAACGGCACAGGGATTTCCCATCTTCCTCAACACTTTTCGGAGGTGACCTATGACCTTTATTAGCCTGATAACCCATGAACTTCCTTTGGTGCTTTTTACCGTTTTAGTGCAAGCGGCGGTGGGGTTTTCGTTGGTATACGCCCTTGATAAACGCTCCCTTTCTTCGGGGCGTTTTGCCAAGGTGTATCTGAGTCTTGTGGGCCTAGGCGCTTTGGCGTCCGTGTTTCACTTAAGCAATCCGCTTCACGCGCCTTTTATGCTGTTGCGTCTTTTTGGAGGAAGCGTGGGGGGCGAACATTTTGTCTC
>JACUTV010000104.1 GCA_014859645.1 Campylobacterales bacterium | reverse complement strand
CACATCGCGCTTGGGGTCAAAAGGCACGGAAGCATCGTGTTTGTAAATAAAAATAGGTTTTTTGAGCCACGAAAAAAAAGAGACGGTGTTTGGGGACAAAGTAGCGGTGTCGATGAGCGTCGCGGCTTCTAAAAGGGCTTTTTTGGGGGGTTCGAGGGATTGAAACATAGTCTCAACGGTAAAATACCCGCCAACGCCTGTGAGGGCGAGCAGGGAATAATTGACCAGTCTTCGGTTTTTATCTATCAAAACATCCCTTTGGGTTCATAGTTTGTGCGTAAACTTCTTGGACGACAAAAAGGCTTTCGTGGACGCATTTTAGCAAAACTAACATCGAAGTTCTCTAAACCCATGCAAAACACACCGACGCGCTAGGATTTTTCGCTCATTCTCAGGTTGCCATCCTTGGCAACCTTCCGAGGGTTTTCGGCCAACGCTCTTCCTGAGCGTTTTCGGCCTCAAAAATCCGCTCAAAACCCTATCGTGTCGGTGTTAACCAAGCCCATGCAAAAACCACGTTAACCCTAGCAAATCCGCACTTCCCCCCGGACTTAGGTTGCGTTGGATGCACGCTTCATCAAAGGTATTGAGCGCTTCATCAAGCACCAACGCATCCCTTACATGTAAACGTTTTTTGGCCTCTTGTTGGACAAATGCCAACCCTTCAAGGCCACCGCGGGCAAAAAGGGTGCTATCTTGGGTTTCGCTCATGAGTAGCAACAAGGTCAATTTTAACGCCATATCTTCGCCGTAGCGTTTGTAGTGTTGCGTAAAAAAAGGGAGCGATTGTTGAAAAAGGGTCGGGTACCCAGCAGCAGCTTCGCCACGGATGCCCGTCGCTTTTGTTTGCAGGTAAAAGCGTTCCCCGTGGGTTTTAGGCGTTTTGAGGTGCGCCAAATCGTGCTGTACGAGGTCGTGGCAAAGGTGTCGTATCTCGCGTTGTAACGCGGTCATATCTTTGTAGCCCACACTCCCGATGGCACCGCAAATGACGGCGAGGGAAAAAATCATCCCTTTGTGGGTGTTGATGCCTTTTGTGGCTTCAAACATGGCGCATTCACACGCTTTTCCCGCTTCACGAAGGGCGGCAAAATCGCGCTTACATGTAAGGAATGTGTCAACAAAAGGGGCGATAGCCTTTGCACTGCGGTAAAAAGTTTCCAGACTCATGTCGTGATGGCTTCCGTTGTTGGCTTTGTCCACGAGGCCGGGTTTTGGTGTGAGTTCTACCTCTTTGATGAGGGCTTCATAGGCCAGTGCGGTAAGCATGTACGGCTTTGGTGATGGTATCTAGCAATGTTTGAAGGGGGTGTTTTTGACTTCTTGCACACACTTTCGCGGGCGCGTCGCACACAAAACAGGTTCGAGGAAATGCCCGTGAGAGGATGGCGCCATCCACGTCAATCACGTCTAAATCCATAAACCGCCCCAAGGGATGGGTTTCTTCACTCTTACATGTAAGGGTTTTAAGGGTGTGTGCCTTTACATGTAAGGCAAAAAGGGCTTCGTATCCTGTCTCTTTACATGTAAGGAGGCGTTCATGCACCAAAAATGGGTACGTGGCGATTTCTGCAAGGGCGGCGTCAAAAATCTCTTTGGCTTCAGGGATGTTTTTGACGGGGCCGGGGATGTTGAGTGTGAGGCTTAAGACGGGAGAGTTGAACCTCTTGATCAACTCTCGCTGTTTTTGAACCCTTGCGTCTTTGTTGGCAAGAACCTTATCGAGCCAATTGTCTGATTTCATCAATAATTGAGCCATCACGGTAACGAATGTGCGCTACGACCTTGTCGGTGTGGCGTATCTTTTGGGGTTGGCCGCACAAGGCGATGGCGCGTTCGTGCAAGGCTTCGATGTCTACGATGGTAAGGCCCGCTTTGATGAGCCTTTGTTTGAGTTCAACGTTTCTTGGATGCACGGCGATGCCTTGGTCGGAGACAAACACATCCACGCTATCTCCTGGCGTGACGATGGTGTTGACGCGGCTACGCACGGTGGGAATTCTGCCCCGCGTGAGGGGTGCGACGATGATGGCCAGTTTGGCTTCGGCCGCGGTGTCGCTGTGTCCGCCACTCGCCCCTCGTAGCAAGCCTTTGGAGCCAGTGATGACGTTGACATTAAAGTTGACGTCGATTTCAAGAGCACTGAGCACGACAATATCAAGCTGGCGCACGGCCGCGCCTTTGGAGCTAGGATTGGCGTATTCGTTGGCGCTGATTTCGATGTGGTTTGGGTTTTCACCCAAGGATTTGGCGGCAAATTCATCAAAACTTTGCACGTCGAGGAGTTTTGCGATGAGCCCGCGTTTGAGCATGTAGACCATCGTTCCTGTGATGCCCCCTAGGCCAAAACTTGCTTTGATGTTTTTTTCTTCCATTTTTTCGCTCAAAAAAATGGTCGTGGCAAGGGACGCGCCCCCTGTGCCCGTTTGCAAAGAAAAGCCGTTTTTAAACAAGCCTGAGTGTTCGATGACCCGCGCGGTGCGTCTGGCAAGCAAAAGCTCTTTGGGGTTGGTGGTCATGCGCGTAGCCCCTTCACCGATTTTACTTGGATCCCCTACTTCATCAACTAAGACGATGCAATCTACCTCGTCTTGGGAAATGGACGCGGGCATGTTGGGGTATTCCTCTAAGCTTTCACTAAGAGCAACCACGTAGCGGGCGTAGTGTGCATCGCTCATGGCGTAGCCTAGGGAACCGCATTTTGAGCGTCCTTTGTAGCCACTGGCATTGCCAAATTTGTCGATGCAAGGCACACCAATAAATGCCACGTCTATTTTTAGCTCACCCGTTTCCAAGAGATGAACCCTGCCGCCGTGGGAGTGAATCTGAACGGGCTTGTCCAGTAGTCCGTAGGAGATGGCTTCTCCAAGCGCACTGCGAAGACCTGAAGTGTAGATGTTGGTTACGACGCCGTTTTTGATGTGCTCAATGAGTTCATCATGCACCGAAGCTAGGGAGCTTGACGCCATGGTGAGGTCTTTGAAGCCCATCTTGGCGATGACGTCCATGACCCTGTTCAGCACCATGTCTCCCCCGCGAAAGGCGTGGTGGAAGGAGATGGTCATGCCATCTTTCAAGCCTGATTTTTGGATGGCTTCTTCGATGCTTGGGCATAGCTTTTCTGAGCGGTTTTCCTCTTTGACTTGTTTGATAAAGGGTGTGTATGCTGCTGGCTTATTCATTTTCATAATCCCCCATCACGCCTGAAGCGTTTGCTAAATCTATCACCCATTGTGCTCTTGCGATGATGGGCGCATCGACCATTTTTCCGTCGATGGAGATGACGCCAAGGTGGTTTTTTCTTGCATTTTCAGAGGCTTCTAACACTTCTAGTGCCCACTCGATTTCTTTAGAAGAAGGGGCGTAGATGGCGTGGAGTGTTGAAATCTGGTTGGGGTTGACCAAGGATTTTCCATCAAACCCGAGCCCTTTGATGTAACTCACTTCCCGAATGAACCCTTCTTTGTCTTTGACATCAGAAAAGATAGAATCAAAGGCGTTGATTTTTGCAGCACGTGCGGCAAGGAGGATTTGCGCGCGTGCGGCGGTGAGTTCTAGTCCTTCTTTGGTGCGTTGCGTGCGCAAATCCCGAACAAAATCTTCCGCCCCAAGGGCGATGCCCATGAGCCGTTTGCTACACCTAGCGATGTCCACAGCGTTGACCACGCCCAGTGCGCTTTCGATGGCGGCTAAAAGTTTTGTCTCTTTGGTGCTTCCTACTTTTTTTTCGATGGCTTCGATGGCTTCTTGCATGGCCAAAACATCTTCCACCGTGTCGGTTTTAGGGAGCCTGACGATGTCAACGCCCGCTCTAATGACTGCTTCTAAATCCAAAAGTCCGTAAGGACTTTCAAGGGGATTGACCCTCACGGCGGTTTCTACTTCGGCGTAGGTGAAGTGTTGTAAAGCGTGGTAGACCATGATTCTAGCGGAATCTTTTTCACTCACCGCCACCGAATCTTCCAAGTCAAACATGACCGTGTCGGGTTTGTAGATAAACGCGTTGCACACCATGGCGGTGTTTGAACCAGGAACAAACAGCATACTTCTTCGTAGTTTCACAGCAAACTCCAATCTGGCGTATTCCCATCTGTCATGGCGCGCAACAGCGCAGCTTGCAAGCGCGCTTTAATCACATAATCAAGTGCCCCTTTGTCGTTGATGTCTACTTTGACTCCCGTAATGCCCATTTTTTCAAGCACACGGTGTACAAGGGCTTTGATGTCGTCGCCGTAAAGCTCTTCAACGCTACTGACTAAAACGATTTCGATGGTCTCGCAAGGCTCGATTTGGATGAGGACATCGCTAGATTCTAAGGTTCCAGCGTATCCACAGCTAATAATTTGCGTCATTTGCTACCTCTTTCATGAGAAACTCCAGTGTGGTGTGAGGGACGATGCGTGAAAGTTCCTCATAGTTTTTTTGTGCCAACAACCTCCTAACACGAGAAGCCGAAATGGCTTGGTGTTCAAAGGTCATGCGTTCTATTTCTACGACATGTATGGGTGGTGCGTCTTCTTCTTCTTTTTCTAATAGAACTTTCATGGTTTGGTTGTAGTGGTTGGTGAGTTTGCAGTAAGGTTCTGTTCCGACAAAGCGGTGTGTTATGCCAAGGATGGGGGCGAGGTGGTGTTTGAAAATAGACAAATCTAGCATGGCGTACAGCGCGTCGATGCGACCCTTGTCTTTGATGAAATAGGTCGGAAAGGTAGCTTTGGAGATGATGTAGTCGGAACCTTCGTGTACCGTGACGTTGGAAAGGTGCGCGACCCCTTGCCTGATGAGGGCAATCCTGTCTTTAAAAGCAAAAGCGCTGGCGTCTTCTTTGACCACAAAAAGGTGGAGCCAAGAGGAGCGTTTGGCGGCTTCTGTGACCAAATACTGGTGGCCTAGAGTGAAAGGGTTTGCGTTCATTACGATGGAGCCGATGAGCTCACCTTCTTTTTTGTGTGCCGCCAACTCTTTTTTGTATAAGGCCAAATTGTGGGTGTTTTCCATAAGCATGATTTCATCGTTGCATTGTTCGATGAGGTGAAATCCGCATTCTTCAAAAAAGGAGAGGTATTTGGGTTTGCTAAATAAAAAAAGCTCTTTTCTGTCCCTAGCGTAAGCCGCGTTTAGCAACTGGGACATGATGGTTAAAATCAAGCCCTCACCGCGTTTGTGTGGGGCAACGGCGATGCACTTTAGCACCTTTCCAGAAAGACCACCACAAGCAATCATCTCGTCGCCTTCTTTAGCACTGACGTAGACTTCGATGTCGGGTGAGGGGTCTAGCCCAGCGGTATCTAAAAACGCGTTAACCTTTTTGACGCGCCGCGTATTGGTGCTGTCAAATTCGTTAAATTTTATCCCTGATTTCATTCACTTTTTCCTCATTTTCGCATTATAACACGTTGCGCCTCGTTGCGGTATAAACGCAAAAAATTACTTTGTTACATGTAAACGTGCCAAGATAGTTAGGGTGAAATATGGTTTGAACACTTTTTTCCAAGGCTAGCCCGATTTCGCTTTAATAATTAAGAATAGTTGATATAAAATGCAAACTATAATGTCACAACATGTGCGCTAGTGCAAATACCAAAGGCCTCTCCATGCAACCCCTTCTTTCTGAGCAACTCTACATGCTGCTAAAACTTGGAAGCCTTATTAGTACAAAAACCAATCTCATGGAAATTTTGACGATTTTACGCGATACGGGCAGGGATATTGTTGGAGCGGATCGGTGTTCGATTTTTGTGTACGATAAAGAGACCCATACCCTGTGGACAAAGGTTGCCCACGGCGTGGAGAAAATTACCGTCGATGCAGATTTTGGCGTAATCGGAAAGGCGATTTTGTCCAAAGAGGTGCAAATCGTAGTAGACGCGTATCAAGATTTTCGCTTTAACCCAAGCATTGACCAGCAAACAGGGTACGTGACGAGAAATATTGTGGCGGTACCCTTGCTTAATTACCACGGGGAACCCATCGGTGTGTTCCAAGCACTCAATAAACGCGACGGCGTTTTTACGAACATTGACGCGGAACTCTTAATCTTGATTGGCAACTACGCCAGTGCTTCCTTGGAAAACGCCATCTTGTACCAAAAGCTTCAAACCAGCCAAATCAAAATCATCAACAAACTTACCGAGGCAGCGGAGTTTAAAGACAACGAAACCTCCGCTCACACCAAAAGAGTAGGGCTTTACAGTGAACTTGTGGCGCACACCCTTGGGCGTGATGAGGCTTTTTGCCAACTCCTTCGGATCACCGCGCCCATGCACGACATCGGGAAAATCGGCATCCCTGATTCCATCATTAAAAAGCCAGGGTTGCTCACAAACGAAGAACTTGTTGTCGTTAAAACTCATGCGATGATTGGCTACAACCTTCTTAAAGACCCGGAAGATGAGGTGTTAACCATGGCGGCAAATATCGCCAGAGACCACCATGAAAAAGTAGCAGGGGGCGGGTACCCTGCTGATAAAAAAGGCGAAGAGATTTCCCTGGAGGGGCGCATTGTTGCGGTGACGGATGTGTTTGACGCCTTGACTTCGCGACGCCCTTACAAGGAGCCATGGAGCACGGAGCGTTCGTTAGAATACATCGAACACCTCAGGGGCGTTCAATTTGACCCAGACGTAGTGGATGCCTTTTTAAAAAACGAAGAGAAAATCGTTGAAATTCGTGTACATTTGGAAGATTAACTACAAACGTGTGAAAGAGTCGCGGATACACGCAAGGGTGCGCGGTATCTCTTCATGATGTAAAAAATCCACTTGAACTTGGTATATCAACGTTTCTTGGCTGTAAAATTTTGCATGAATATACCCTAAAAAGCTCTTGGCGTCAGGGTTTTTCTTGCCTGGATCCAAGGTGTCATTTTCCACGACAGTTACCTCTACATGTAAAGGCAAACGGGTGGCGAGTGTAGCGCCCAAAAACTCTTCTACAGAAGCTTCGATGGTCGTCTTAGGCACAAGGGTAAAGAGTGTGGGGGTTTTATAGGAAGCGGGAGTAAGGTGCAAAGAAGCGCTCAGAGAAAACTTTTGGCTGTTGACGTGTGCACGTGTTTTGGCATCATGCACACGCTCAAAAACAGTAACCCCTTGGTGGCACGCAAGACGCTTGGACGAAGCCCCTGTTTTTGTGGCTTCTTGGTAGGCCGAAACACCAATCAACAAAACAAGTCCGCCAATGAGTGTGTATAGGATTATTTTTTTCATAAAGGTATGATACAAAAATCTAAGTTAAATGATAATTATTTGTTATTTCAAAAAGAGAAAAACTACGAAAACGCAAAACTTTTCTCCAGTACCCAAGCAACACCCCATGAGCGGTGCTTGGGCTTATAAGCCTTAGAATTTATACGTTCCTCGAAAGCGAAATTGGTCGCCGTCTTTGTCCTTCCCGATGGTTTCGTATTGTCCTGAAACACT
>JACUTV010000103.1 GCA_014859645.1 Campylobacterales bacterium | reverse complement strand
TTTGCAAAGACTTAGCAATGACACCTAGCATAAACTCTACAAAAGGCGTGCTTTCTCCTGCGACATTAGAGCACTCCAACGCTTCATAATACGCCGCTTGGTTCTCGCGCACAACGCTTTCGATAGGCATATAGGCAAAAAAATCTCTAAAACGCTTCAAGATGACCGTCTGCCACAGCCTCCCAATGCGCCCATTTCCGTCGCTAAAAGGATGGATAAACTCAAATTCATAATGAAACACACAGCTTGCCACCAAAAGGTGCTCGTCGGTCGTTTGAAGCCACACAAACAACTCGCCCATGAGTTGGGGCACTCTATTTGGCGGGGGTGCCACGTGCGTCACGCCCTCTTTTCCGCCCACACCCACATTTACTGAACGGTACACCCCAGCGTTGCGCAACAAACCTTGCATCAAGTAAGCGTGCGCCAACAAAAGGTCTTTTTCGCTCTTGTAATCATACGCTTCCAAGCGCGCATACGCCGCAACCGCCCCTTTGACCTCTTCTATTTCTCGCATTGACCCAAGCACGGTTTTGCCATTGATGATGTTCGTGACTTTTTGCTCATCAAAGGTATTTCCCTCGATTTGGAGTGTGCCCGTGATAGACTTGATTCTGTTTTTCTTGCGGAGTTTGAGGGTTTTGTACGTTTTGTCCACATACCTCACCTCCGCACTCAACTCAGCAATCTGACCAACTAGATTGAGAATGCTACTCGTGAGAACATAAGGGGGCTTGGTCATAACATACCTCTTTTTTGATGGTTGGTTTTCGTAGGAAAACTACAATTTATATTTTTCTTCAAAAAAAGAATTTAATTCATCTTGGCTTGTTGTGCTCAATAAATATTCCACATCAGCATCACCAAAATTATAAATACCAAAATCTTTTAGATAATTTTTTCCCAATCCAAAATAACCGGATGCATAATGTTTACTTTTATTTTCGATATAACTCCATGCAACACTAGAAACTAAAAGTTTTTGTAATATTTCCAAACTTCTTTTATCTTCTGCGTACGCTGCCATCCCATTATAAAAGTATAAATTTTCATCATCATTGAGTACGGCTTTAAAACCTTGCTTAACAAGCTGTGGAAAGAATAATTTCCATTTTACTTTTTCTAATGATTGTGTTCTGCCAAATGCATACCATACTGGGTATTTTCCATTTCCCTTATCTCTAGTCGCCAGCAAGTCACGCTTTGTTAGTAAATATTCGTAAGTTTTTGGAAACTTCCTCATAAATACATCTTCTTCTATTACTACCGCTTGATTGTTTTCATTATAAGTATATGGAAAAATGATTTCTTCTTTCAAATTTGCAATGTCACAATATGTATTTAATTGGTTAGAATTAATAATTTCCCTGCAAACTTCTTTCTCTATAGCAGTGCCATCAAGCATATAAAAATAGTTTTTATCCTCTTTGATGGGTTTAAAAATATATACATTATTTTTTAATGTAGCTATACCGCTTTTTGTATTATAAATTTTCCCAAATGGTATTCCAATGGACTCAAGCTTTGTTATCAGTTCACTATTTTTTAAACTCCAACCCTTCATGGCATCTAAACTCTCATAGCTATCTTTATTAAATTTAAGCTTTGAGATGTCTCGTAAATTTATTTCTTTTGTGCTGGCATAGTATATATATTCTGATTCTTTTTTTTCAAGTAAACATATACATGTATATGTCATTCTTGACTTGAATATCTGCTCATCTTTAAAATCAATGATTCTCAATAGGGCTTTGTTCTCGCTAAAATATTCTCGAATGGCTCTTCCGTTTACACTGTGCATAAAAGTATTGACAGTTATAAACCCCAAGATGCCATTATCTGTCAACAACTCATATCCAATTTGAAAAAATGGAATATACAAGTCAGGATGTCCTGTTTTACATGTACTCCAGTTTTGCATCAGCTCTTTTGTCCTGTCATCCATATTTCTAGAACACACATAAGGCGGATTGCCTAAAATCAAGTCGAAGCCATTATTTTTTTTGATTTGTTCATTTTTTTCAAACCATTCAAACTCCAAGGAGTCTGCCGTATATAGATTAAAATGAAACTCTTTTTCATCTTCATCATAAGTAATTGCCAAAAGTGAAAGTAGTATTTTAGTTCTTTCAATACTGTACTCTTGAATATCAACACCAAAAATATTTTCTTGAAATATTTTTTTAAAAGATTTATTTGTCTGTCGTTTGAGCTCAAGACTAGCGTCAATCAAAAATCCACCGCATCCACATGCAATATCTGCTATCTTAATATTATCTATACTCTTGCAAGTCAGCTCATTAAATGATTGCTTTGTAATGTAATTTCTTATATTTTTTGGGGTATAAATAGCCCCATTGATAAGTTTATCCGATGGAGAAATTACAAATTCAAAAAACTCTATTAATGCTTCAAATGGAAAAGATGTTGTGTGTTCTATTTTTTGAAAATATGATAAAAAAGTTAAAACCTTAGTGTATTCATCTGTTTTATTGGAAATGATAAATTTCTTTACAAACGAATTGTTTTTAATCGTTAAATTATGTGTATGAGTAAAGGATGTTACGAGTAATTTATTGACCTCATATACATCTGTGCTATAGTTTTTTAAAAATTTGAAAATTTGTTGATTCAAGTTGATATTTCAATATAAAGTGAATTTGAATATTTTGTAATTTCATTTTGAACTGCACGAAATTTTTTTAATAATTTAGATTCAACACTTTCATCATTATAAACTTTTTCATCAAGTAGTTTATTAATTTGTTCCCGTTGTTCTTCAAGTCTCTCTATACTCCAAAGTAATTCATGCCTCCTTAGAAATAAATTCAAATTAGAGTATATATATTCACCATGTAGTGTATTATTGTGCTTTATTCTACCGTTGGAATCTCTTGATATAAACTCATCATATTTTTCAGCACAAGGGTCAATAAATCCATGACTATCTTCCCATTTATTCGATTTTGCTCTATTGCATGATTGACATGAATACACAAGATTTGAATAATCATGTTTTAAAGATGCAAAAACAGCTATTGAATGTGGTTTAAAATGATCTATTTGGAAATTTTTGAATCCTCCAAAAAACTTATCATGACTATCGCAATAACCGCACCTATTGTTAAAATCCTTCACTAAATATTGTTTAAAACTTTTATAGTCAGAATAGGTCTTAGCGCATGTTCTAGCTGGTTTTTGTTTGTGAATTTTATTTGGCATATTATTTACCTTTTAATTCTGCCAAAAGCTTCTCTGTATTATCTATCATTTTATGAAGCTCATTCAAATTATGCGTACTTTTTAACTGTGCAGGCACCGAAGAAGGAGTATTGGTTGCCTTTTCAAGATAAGTGTCTAATTCAAGCAGTCTAGCTTCATCTGATGCATCTAAATAATCTTTTTTGATTAACCCTTTTAGTTCTTTTTTTGTACTTTCAATCTTTTTGCGATGATGTATAATTTGATTTTTGATTTTATCTATAAATTTAGCTTTATGCCCATCTTCACTAGTCATCAAACCTTTTATGTATACTATATTTACATCATCCCCATCCCTCACAGCATCATCATCAAAAGAAGTTAACACAAAGCATGGAAAGGCAATCTTAATTTTTAAGATTGCCTCAACTAGTTCAAGTCCATCATATTGAATATTAGGGTTTGCTTCACTCAATTTATGATCAGTTATTATTGCATCAAAATTCTCATCGAGAATGCTTTGAAGAAATTTATCGAGTTCTGGTTCAGGTTCTAATGCTACTGTATTAAATTCTCTTTCATCATCATTTGTATACATATATCTTAGAAATCTATTTCTTTCAGACTCCACCTCATCTACAAATAATATTTTAAACCGAATCATATTTGACCTTTTTTATATTTCTTAATAAACGATAATCTAATACCAAAACCACCACTTTTGGGATACAAAAGTTTTACAGATCCATCATATTCTTTCATAATAGTTCTTACAAGCCACATACCGAGTCCTGTGCCAATTTCTTCTCCTGTGTGTCTGTTCCTCTTGGTTGTATAAAGTGGCTCAAAAATATCTTGGTGATTAGTAATATCTTCAGATAATCCAACTCCATTATCAAAATAATCAAATATAATTTCCTTATCATTATCCGACTGTTTAATTTCTATCTTTCTATTAGAGTTATTTTTTTGCAACATAAATGAATCTATAGAATTAACAATTAAATTATTAAAAATACTGTCTAAATCAATTTCAAATACTCTCATATCAATTTCATCAATAGAAACACATTCTATACTTAGAGAAATAAATCTATTCATTAAAATAGTATTCCAGCTACTTTTAATAGAAGTCAAATAATTTTTAATATATATCTTTTTTCTCTTTCTTTTATCTTTCCTTGCGGATGCAAGTGAAAAATTTAGCCAATTCTGCAACTTATTGTCTTGTGCCTTCATTTCCTCAAGTAATACATATGGATTTAGAAAATCAGGAATATCTGAAAACAAACTTTCAGGTGCTTTTTCTGACAATAATTCTTTTAAATCGTCAACTCTTCCATTTAAAATATCTTTTAAATTTCCTAATTCATGAGCAAAAGATGCAACAACAATACCGCTACTCGCCATTCCTCTTAGCATTTTTTGCTCATCTTCTAATTTTTCTATCTCTTCTTCTTTATCTTTAAGAGACTTTGCAAGAATTACTTTTTCACTATCGCCGCCATGTGTATTGTTGTTTGTTCGGGATGAGTTATTAAAATCTTCCTCTAAAATCTTTTTTGCTATTACATCCGCTTGTTTACGATTTTTTGCACCTATATTAACATTGTCATAAAATAACCACATCTGACGTGCAATTTTAGCCCTATCCTCTTCAAATTTACTAATGATTTTCAAAATAATATTTTGAAAAACTCTAAATATCTCATTTTCTTGAAGACCTTCTCGACTTGACTTGTCTTGAAAACTTAAGTTAGAAACCCTCGTAATATTAATAGCACCAGCCACATTATCTGGCTCAACTTTCCAGCTCCCTGATGGGTGGGAAGTGGGTGCTGGACTTGTGGCTTTCCGCGCGCCAAGTCTCAACCAATCAAATGCACTATCCTTAACCTCTCCATACGGTCTAACTCTAAACTCATCTCGAAAAATCTTAATTCCTCCAAACTTGTTTAGCCAATCTTTTCGTTCGTTTGAATTAAATTTATTGTAAAAGAATTTTTCCAAATCAGGTGTAGAGTATGTTCGTTTCATAAAATAAAAAGTAAAGTCAAAAGTACCAATTTGAGATAGTATATTATCTTTATCAACATTTTTGTATCCAGGAAGTAATTTAGCAAAAGAAGTATTTATTTCCCAATAACCTCTTTGAAAATCACTTTTTGTATACGGTGCTTCTTTGAAGAGTTCATATTCAAATAGCTTAGGATTTATTGTTTCTAAATCATATTCATTTCTAAAAATTTTTATCGATACATTTTGATTTTCATCAGCTTTTGCAATAAGTTTATAGTCATAATCATCACACACAGAACCAAGAACTTCACCATACTTATCAATATCACTTTCGCTAAACAAGTATAATTTAAAATTACCTTGTTCTTTTGGTGGAATTAAAACTTCTAAATCAGAATATAGTTGTTCTATAAAATAATCTTCCCAATTATCTCTTAAGTTAGATATTTGAAGTGCTGTACCGCTTGTAAGATCATTGCTATTTAGTATCTCATGAATTTTCTGATTATTAATATTATCCTTGATATATTCTATAAAGTTTAATTCTTCATAACCTATTAAATCGGCTTCAACTTTATCTATTGTTTTGAATTCACCTTCAAAATCATCCCAATCTACATTCCAATGATACGCTTTGTAATTAGTTGATTTGCCTTCAGTGTCAAAATCCTTATGAATAGAAGGATTAAATTTTGTAATCATTTCGCACTTTGAGCCTAATTTATCAAGAGCAAACCGCCCTATACCCTTTGCTCCCGCCTTAACTCTTCCAGATTTTGTAAAATAGTCGGTTTCTTTATTATTAGTTCCTATAGTCATCCAATGATTCGCAATAATATCTTGGGTCATACCTTCACCAGCATCTATAATGTATAAGCTGTCGGTTAAAAAATAAACTATGCAGATAGGGCTATCTGCATCATACGCATTTTTGACTAGTTCAATAATCGCACCTTTTGAAGATGCAATATTTTCACGCCCAATCAATCTTGCCGTGCGAGCTGAAACTTTAAAAGGAATTTTTGCCATTGCTACATCACTTTGTTTTTTTGTTAATTATAGCTTGATATTTATATTCATAATTTTTAAAATGATTGTCAAAAATAGAAGGCTCAGTAGATAACTTAAGTATCTTTGAATAATTCTCCAGTTCATTTTCTAAAACTTGCTGTAGTTCTTCTCTAATTTTTTGTGACATTTTTATCCCTCCAAGCACCATTAGCCCTTGCATGTAAACCGAATCTACCCAAATGATCTATCAAGATGAGTATTTTCAATCTTTTGTAAATACTCTCGACAGTCTCTCTTAAATATAGGCAAGTCATAGAGAATAACGACTTCGATGATAATGCCATCTGTATTGTTGTAATCATGAACGTTGATGGTGCTAAAATCTTCTCAAGTCTTTGATGTGCCTTATACACACAACCCTCCCGCTACTATGGCTTGATTTTTGTCTGGCACAAAGTCCACCTTTGCCTTCAAGTGGTTCGCTAGCTCTTTTCTTACTTCTTCTAATCTTAAGAGTTTTGAAAAACCGTCTTTGTAGTGTTGGGAAAATTTGTCATAATCAAGGTGGTAAAAAACATCTATGTCACTAAAGTCATTCTGTTCGTCCTTGGCGTAGCTCCCAAACAAACCCAAGAGTACAATGCCCTCGTGCTCATACACGGGTTTTAGTTTTTTTAGTGTAGCCAAGATACTTTTTTTTGTATGCATAGACTCTCTCCTTTTGGATTGCACAGGATTATAACATAGGCCGAACAAAGAGGGCGCAAACCCTTTACATGTAAGCCCCTTTACATGTAAGCCCCTTTACATGTAAGCCCTAAAAACACTCCCGCATGATGGTGCCTATCTCTTCTTTGGTGACACTTTCTTTGGCTAGGAGGCGCTGGGTGATGGCTTCTAGTGGGGTTCGCATGCCTTCCAAAAAGCTTTCTACTTCTTTGCTAGCTTCCCCTAGGAGTGTGGCAAGATCGGTGGCTTGAGGGAAGAGTGAAGCACCCATGCCGTAGGTGTTGACCATGGCTTCGGCCAGTTCGCGGGCGCGGGCGAGGTCTTCTTTGGAGTTAGAGTAGTGTTCATTGTAGAGCATTTTAGAAGCCGCCATGCCCGCAAGATAGACTTTCATCTTGCCCATCATCTGGGTTTTTGACTCTATTTCGCGGTCGATTTCTTTGAGGCGGTCGTTCATGAGCGTGACCTTGTCAAACTCCACTT
>JACUTV010000102.1 GCA_014859645.1 Campylobacterales bacterium | reverse complement strand
GTCAAAATACAATACATGCGGATCGCAGATAATTCCCCTGCGTATGGTTTCCATTAAAAACAACCTCTTTTTTGGGCGCATTATACCTTACATGTAAAGGGTTGGGGTTGAAAAATATCAATAAAAATGACCACATTCCTTACATGTAAGGGGTTTTTTCATCCCACTGTGTTAGAAATACTGACACTTCGCTAGCTGGCATGGGCTTGGCGATGTAGTACCCCTGTCCAAACCCGCAACCAAGCTCTTTTAAAAATGCCAGTTGTTCTTTGGTTTCGATACCCTCCGCTAGCGCGTCCATTTTCATGTTTTGCGCCAACCCTACGATGGCTTTGGCCACCACACACGCATCGGCATCTTGGGGCAAATCAAAGACGAAAGATTGGTCGATTTTGAGCACGTCTAAGGGCATTTGGCGCAAGTGCGACAAGGAAGAATACCCCGTCCCAAAGTCGTCCATTGCCAGTTTTACGCCCAGTTTATCTAGCTTTTCAAACTCCACGCGCCACGCGGCGGGGTTACCCATGAGGGAAGATTCGGTGATTTCAAGTTCAAGGCTCTCGCTCCCAAGCCCACTGGCTTCCAGTGCGTGCGCTACTGTTTGGGTGAAACGCCCCTCATCAAGCTGCACGCCCGAGACATTTACCGCCACCGTTCCTGTAAATACTCCCGCTTCGTGCCACTCTTTTAGTTGCGTACACGCCGTTTCAAGCACCCATTTTCCCAAAGGGATGATGAGCCCATTTTCTTCTGCTAAGGGGATAAATTCTGTTGGGTTTATGAAACCAAGAGTGGGATGTTCCCACCGTAACAACGCTTCAAATCCCACCACTTGCATGGTTCCAAGGTCGATTTGCGGTTGATAATACAAAGTAAAACTGCGCGCTTCAAGGGCTTTTTTAAAGTGTGCAACGATGCGCATACGCTGGCCCATTTGGTCGCTCAAAACCTGAGAATAAAAGGCGTATTTGTTGCGCCCCAAATGCTTGGCTTGGTGCATCGCCACATCGGCAAATTTGATCAAATCTTCGGCCTCATTGGCGTCATTGGGACTTAGACTAATCCCCACGCTCACCGTCATCGTATAATCACGCCCCTCAATACTAAACGGCGCTTTGAGGACATGTAAAAAAGCATCCAACTTCGCAATCACATGAGAAGGACTGGCAATCTCCTCCACAATCACCACAAACTCATCCGCCCCAAAACGCGCCAAAGTGTAGCTGTGGTTGGCAACTTCTTGAAGGCGGTGCGCGACTTCTTGAAGGATGCGGTCGCCCGTTTCATGGGAATACAAGTCGTTGATGTACTTAAAATCGTCCAAGTCGATAAAACAGACCGCCACCAACGTGTGGGTTTTGCGCGCGCGTTTTAGAGCGTAGCCAAGTTCACGCTTGAGCAAAAGCTGATTGGGCAGTTTTGTTAAGGGGTCATGCAAGGAAAGGTACTCGATTTGCTCCATCAAAGCACGCTCATCGGTCACATCACGCACCGTGCCGATGGAACGAAGTGGCTTGCCTGTTGCGTCATGAAGGGTTTCGCATTGTTCGTGCACAAACCGCACCTCACCCTCCACTACGATGCGATGCACCATGTCATGATACGGATTTTTTGGGTCTTGCGTGGACGCCCAATAGGCCGAAATCGTCGCCTCGCGGTCTTCGGGATGGATGGCGTTCATGGAATCTTCAATGTGCAGCGGTCTAACGGGGTCGATGCCAAAAATACGGTACGTTTCATCGGACCACACTAACGTTTTTTGCTCAATATCAAGCTCCCAACTCCCCACTTTAGCAATCCGCTGAGACGCACGCAACATGGCTTCTTTTTTAGCAAGTACCGCCTCTTTTTCCAAACGCTCGCTAATGTTAATCGCAAAGGCGATGTTGTAATCTTTGCCCTGATAAACAAAGATAGACGCAAACACTTCCACGGGAAAAATGCTCCCGTCTTTGCGCCGATGCAAGGTTTCAAAGTGCGACGCACGGATGCGGTTCAGGTTTTTAGCATGGGCGTCCCACGCGACTTGGTCAAAATTGGGGTCAATATCGATAACACCAAGCTGGGTTAATTCTTCTTTGGTATACCCAAGGCTTTCACAGGCAGCTTCGTTGACGTAAAACATCTTTCCCGAAACCGCATCAATCCAAAAAATGGGCACCACCGCCTTGTCAACTGAAAATTGCGTCAGGTGCAAATGCTCTTCCAAACGTTTTCGGTGGGTAATGTCGTGCGCGATTCCAAGAATGCCTATAAACGCCCCCTCTTCTGTGCGCAAAGGTGCCTTGGTGGTTTCAAACAACACTTCGTGCCCGTCAGGATAACGCAACCACTCTTCGTTGATTTGCACCACACCAAGCTCTAAAACTTTTGCATCTTGGGCGCGGATGGCCTGGGCAATCTCAGGGGCAAAAAAGTCCGCATCTTTTCGCCCAAGGGCTTGGCTAGGTGCCACGCCAAGCAGCGCTTCACACTGGGCATTGCACACCAAAAACCGTCCCTCTAGGTCTTTGGCAAAGACGACATCAGGGAGATTATGCAGTACGTTTTTCAATAAGTCTTTTTGCAAGGAAAGGGCTTGGCTGGCGGCAGTTAAAGCTGTTTGGTCTACCACGGAAAATAAAAAGGCAATGCTTCCGTGGGAAGTTTTTACCAAAGGGGCTAGCGTCGTCAAAAATGTGCCCACTTCGCCTTTAGAAGTGGTGACACTCACGGTGCTTGTCACGGGAGCTTTTAATGCACGAAGACGCGCCTTAGGATAGCTTCTAAACACCTCAAACACGCCACACGTTGAATGCTCGTAAATACTCTGGCCCAAACTGTAAACAGCATAATCATCGCACCCAAGCAGTGTGTTTGAACAAAACACCACCCGCCCTTCATCGTCCAAAAAGATAATCATACGATCAGGCAAAGCGACTTGCATCACCTCCAAAATATCTTCTTGCACAAAAGTAGGGGGAACTCTCGGCATTTTCTACTCCGCTAGTTTGTTTTTTTGCATTGTAGCACACTTGTGATTTTTACAGATATAAGGTTTACATGTAACCTTTTTTTCTGAGAAATTAAATGTGCACTCTTGACGTTTTGACACAACAATATGCTTTATAAAAGGGGAAAATTTATTTAATAACTATTCTCATTACTAAGTTTTATTTAACTTCTGTTAACTATAATTCCACATGCAACTCAGTTGCAAAAATACAAAAGGTGTGTGTATGAAAAAATCTCTCCAACTGTGTCTAAATACGTTGCCTCTCCTTCTTCCAACTTTTTTAATGGCCCAACCTAGTGTCCTTTTAGAGGAAGTACAGGTTGTCGAGCAGCAAGAAAGAAAGACCAATACCATAGAAATAGACCTTGTTGCCGCCGAACAACAGCAGGCCGATTCATTTTTTGACTTGTTTAAGCAAAACCCCTCAACCGATGTGGGCGGGGGCGCGGCCAATGCCCAAAGGATTTACCTCAGAGGTCTTGAAAGCAGCACTGCGAACATCTCTCTTGATGGGGCAAAACAGGGTAAAAATATCTTTCAGCACCGCGGGAATGAGTTGGGTATCAATCCCGATTTACTCAAAACCGTAGATGTCAAAACCGCACCCGATGCTTCAAAAGGCGGTGCGCTAAGCGGGGCCATTGAAATGACCACTAAAGACGCGCAAGATTTCACCACCTCCGCCAAAAACAGCGGCGGTTTCATCAAGTCAGGTTATAGTACCAACGCCAAACACGCTAGTGCTATGGGGTACCATGTTGCAGATTACTTTGGAGCGTATGTGGCGCTTTCAGGGGTCAATGCTAACAATTATAAAGACGGGAAGAGCAACATCGTTTACGCCACAGCCTACAAAGACAGGGATTATTTTTTCAAATTTAGCGCCTTAGGCCTCCAAGACCACGACCTGCGCATCAGCCTAGGACAAAATGAAAACAGTGGCAATTTTCAATGGGGAAAAGCAGGAAGCGACACGGGTATCCATGACCCCAATGGCCCAAATCCCCTTGAAAAAATCCTCTCAACAACCACAACATACAGCCTACAGCACACCTACAATCCAAGTACACTCGTCAACCTCGAAACAAAGCTGAATTTTTCCACAATAGACCTTGAGCGAAAAGACAACGCCTTAGCCTACAAAAATGAAACACTGGGCGTAACAATCCAAAACCATTTTGATTTTGCAACCTCTTTAGCCCAACATAGAATCACCGCGGGTGCCCAGTGGCAAGATGAAAAAACAAAAGGCCCCTATGCGCCCCACGCATTAGACGCAGCTATCACCAAATACGCACCTACCGCTTCCCAAAACCGTGCCTTGTTTTTCCAAGGCAAAACAACTCACGAAGCCCTCACGCTTCACTACGGAGTTCGGTTTGATGATTACACCTTTGAGACAGGACTGGGTAAAGCGACCAACCACCGTTTTTCACCCAATGTGGGCGTTGATTATGCGTTCAGTGAAAACGCTTCCCTCTATGCCAACTACGGAGAGAGTAGCAGAATGTCAGGCACCATTCCTTTTACGTGGCTTACAAGCATCAAAAAGGACACGACCTACTCCTCAAAACTCAAACCCGAAACTTCCACAAGGTACGAAGCTGGCTACAAATACACGATGCAAAGCATGTTTTTTGAAGGGGACAAGGTGGGGTTTGATGCCAACATTTTCCAAACCAAAATCAAGGATTTGATTGTCTCCAAAGATGTCAATTGCAACGCCATCACTGGAAAATGCGGAAGCGGTGAAGGGGGAAGAACGCTGCAAGATGTCTACAACAGCGCCAAGGTTTTTGAATCTAAAGGCTTTGAGGTAAAAGTTTTTTACGCCCACGAAGCGTATCATGCCAGTGTGTCGTATGCGCAAATCGACACCAACGCTGGCAACGACGACACGGGCGGCAATCCAGATGTCAACGAACAATCTAGCATCCGAAGAGTCGGTGCATACGACAGCAAGAAACTTACATTCAGCGGAGGCATGGAACTTAGCAAAACACTCTTGGTAGATTACACCCTTAATGTCGTAAGCGGACTAGACGAAGCGGAAATCAAAAGGGGCGGCTACACGACCCACGACATCAGCGCCAAATGGAAACCCTCCCTCGCCTCAGCGTGGACATTTTTTGCCGCGATCACCAACCTCACCAACAAAGCCTACGGCAAACACACCACTATAGCCAACAACGACCTCTACCGCTTGGAACCTGGACGAGAGGTAAAACTTAGTTTTAAATACGCGTTTTAACATCAGCCCATATGCCTTACATGTAAAGCTTACATGTAAGGCATAAAAACCTAAAAAAGAAGCGTGAAAATAACCCCGTCTTTAGTGTTTTTAACGCGCAACACCGCATTATGTTTTTTCACAATCATTTGGCTCATGTACAATCCCAGTCCCGTGCCAAGCTCTTTGGTGGTCACATTGGCATCAAAAATAGTGTCGATGAACCCTTCGCTAATGCGCCCTGCGTTGTTTTCTAGCGTTATTCGAGGCGCTCCATTTTTAAGAAGAGCCCTAATCTCAACAAGAGGATGGGGCGTTTTTTGGGCCAAAAACGCCTCTTTGGCATTGTTGAGGATATTGATAAGCACTTGCACGATTTCATTGGGATAACCCACAATCATAAAGTTGTCTTGGATGTCAATGCGCACATCGATGGCGTATTTTTCCAGCGACACGCGCAACAGATTTTTCGCACGGTAAATCGCCTCGTGCACCATAAATTCTGTTTTGCTTTTACTTGGAAGAAAAAAGTTTTGAAAATCATCGATGGTGTGAGACATGAACGAAAGCTGCGTACTGGCTTCTTTGATTTTTCGCGCTAAGCGCTCTTTGCTTAACTTGTCTTTTTCGCTGTAAAGTTCGAGGTTAATCAAAATAGCACTCACTTGTGCCAAAGGTTGCCGCCATTGGTGCGAGATATTGCCAATCATCTCCCCCATGGAAGCAAGCCTGTTTTGGCTCACCATCAAGATGTCGTTTTTCTCCTGCAGCCGCACTTCACTTTTGTGCATTCTATAAAGCAAAAGGATAAAAAGTACAAACACAACAAACATGACCACGCCGCCCACGATAAACTCTTCCGCGTGGTAGGTCAAGATGCTAAAAATGGGGATTTTAAAGGTAATCATCGCAATCACGTCCCCTTCTTTGCCCATAAATTCGGGAATCATGCCGTATTCTTCCACCATGCGTTTGGGCGCGCTGTTGGCCGAATGGCACTGCACACAAGAGGGGTGAGAGTTGCGAATGGGAAGGCCTACAAAAAAATAGGGCTTGCTGTCTTCTTGGATGATGCGCGCGTATTCGTCATATTTTCCCTCTTTAAAATCGTCCAAAATCTCATGCTCAAAATCATTGCCAAGGTGTTCAGGGTTGAGCGGGTTGTAGGCTATGAGTTGGTAATCGTACGCCATCCTTCCTTCCCCCTGTTGCAAGTCGTGAATCGCACTTGTGATGAAGGTGGAAGAGAGCAATCTTGGGTCAAAAAAATCTTCCGCAAGTAGTTTTTTTTCCTTAAGCTCTTCAATCAAGGGCCGCTGAACGATAGAGACATAATCACGGATGGCATTCATGGTGCCCAAGATAAATAAGGCTTCATGCTTGGCATCTTTCAAAGCAAGCCCACGGTAAAAATTGAAAAAAAGAAGTGTAACGATGACGTATAGCCCGCAAAAAAGAAGGATGATAACCTTAAAATTATACTTCACACACGTACCCGACACCGTAAAGGTTTTTGATAAAACTACTACTAATTTTTCGGCGCAGTTCTTTAATGATAGACTTCAGCGCCTCCTTGCTTGGCTGTTCAAATTCCCACATGTATTCAAACAGTTGCTCGTACGTCACAGTTTGGTTAGGACGCCCAAGAAAGTACTCTAAAAGTTGGCTTTCGCTTTTGGAAAGATGGGTGGTCGTACCCAACGAAGTAAGTGTTTTGCGGCAAACATCATAAGAACACGTAGGCGTCATGGGGACATTTAGACGGTGGTCTACTAGTTCAAGGGCAACCTCTTCAAGGGCACCAATGAGGCTCTCTTTGTCGTAAGGCTTAATTAAATAGCGCGTAATTTTAAGCTCAACAGCGCGCCAAAGGTACTCTTGTTCGGCGTGTGCGCTCAAAATGACGATGGGGATTTTTTTGTTAAACTGGCGGATTTTTTTGATGACCGCAAGGCCATCAATGTGAGGAAGCGAAATATCAAACATCAGCACGTCATACACGCCTCGCGTGGCTTCTTCAAGGGCTTCGTTTCCATCTCGAACCCCCACAACTTTGCCAAAGAAAAGCTCCAAAGATTCGACGATATTGGTCAAGATAATCTCTTCATCTTCCACACAAAGCACTTTTTTGGTTGATAAAATTTCTAAGATGTCATGGTTGTTTTTCATTACTAACTTTCATCGAAGTAGAGTCTTATTGCGTCATCATTGTGACGCGTTTTCAAAGCAGTGATAGTACTCTTACAACCC
>JACUTV010000232.1 GCA_014859645.1 Campylobacterales bacterium | reverse complement strand
TTGTAGTACGAACTGTGTAAAATCTTTACTTCTTCTTCTTCCATGTGACCATCAATGATGCTATGCACCGCCCCTTTAATGGCAAAGAGGGACATGTACACATGGGTGATGAACAGTGCAAGAACCGCAAAGCCTACCACGTTGTGTAAAATAGCCGCAGCACGGAGTAAATCAATCTGGCTAAGGCCTGTTAGACTCACAAGCATGCTCATGTCAAAGTCAAGCAAGTACATCATGGCACCCGTGACCACCATGGCAAGTCCGCCAAGGGTAGCAATCCAGAACCACATCTTTTGGCCTGCGTTAAACTTGCCAGCAGGAATAGGACGTTTCTCTTGGGAAAGGTAACCCCCTAGAATCATCATCCACTTGATGTCATCGGTGTTAAAGATAGCTTCTTTCACCCACATCAAAAACATAGGGATGACCACGATGGCAAAAGGAATGGTAAAGAGGCCATGCAAATCTTTGCTGAGGGTTACAAACGCCCCTCCGCCAAAGAAACTCCCAAAAACCATGATAATCCCCGTAGGAACAATCACGATAAAACTAAGCGCAGCTACTTGGTGAATGAACCGGTTAAAGTAACTGAAGATTTTAATCTTCTTTCCTCCGTGAGGAAAGACTTTAGGGCCCACGACCAAATAGTGCAGTAAGAAGACCGCAGGTACCCCTACGATGATGGCTAAAAAGATAGGCGCAAAGTATTGGTTTTGTAAAAGGGTGAACAAAGGACCAAGGTGAGTACTTTCTGTTTGCCCGTATCCAACGATGTTGGCGATGCGTCCCTCACCCCAGATGGGGTTCTGGGCGGCATTTGCCACCCAGACCATCAAGGGAAGAAGGAGCAGTGCGCGAAGAGGGTGTTTCATCTGTTGCTCCTTCATTAGTACGCCGTACTCCACCCATAAGGCATGCCTTGCGTTCCTTTGCCTTTACCGACAAGACGTTGGCGGTAGATTTTAGATACCGACTCCCCATCTCCTACCAACAAGGCTTTGGTGGAACACATGGCCGCACACATAGGAACTTTACCCTCAGCAATACGGTTTTGGCCATAGAGGTGACGCTCTTTGTCAGAGTTGGTCTCTTCTGGACCGCCCGCACACATGGTACATTTGTCCATGGCTCCCTTGGTACCAAAGGCACCATCGCGTGGGAACTGAGGTGCACCAAAAGGACATGCATACAGACAATAGCCGCATCCGATACATTTGTCTTTGTCATGCAAGACGATACCGTCTTCACGGATGTAAAAACAATCCACAGGGCACACTTGCTCGCACGGTGCATCGGTACAATGCATACATGC
>JACUTV010000231.1 GCA_014859645.1 Campylobacterales bacterium | reverse complement strand
CTTTAAAACCATCAACGACTCTTTGGGCCATGCCTTTGGCGATGCGATGCTCAAAATGGTCACCAATCGGCTCAAAAAGTACATTCGCCAAACCGATACCCTTAGCCGTCAAGGAGGTGATGAATTTTTGATGATGCTTACTGATGTGTGTGATGTGGACGATGTCTCTATTATGGCGCAAGAGCTTCTGGACGAGTTTAAAAAGCCGTTTCAGCTTGACACTCATAGTATTTCTTCCTCTCTTTCCATAGGGATTGCGCTGTATCCTGATGATGGGCAACATTTTGATGGCCTCCTACAGCGCGCCGATACAGCGATGTATAAAGCCAAAGAAGCAGGGCGTAATACGTACTGTTTCTTTACGGAAGCGATGAAGCAGGAAATCTTTGAGCACCTGCACATTCAAAACGATTTGAAACAAGCCCTTGTGCATAAACAGTTTGTGTTGCACTATCAACCGCAGATTGATCTTGAAACGAACACTATTAGTGGAGCAGAAGCATTGTTGCGATGGAATCATCCCAAAAATGGCCTTGTTCCGCCTATGAAATTTATCCCCATCGCTGAATTTACTGGGCTTATTTTGGAGATTGGGGAGTGGGTTATTTATGAGGCGTGTCACCAAGCTGCCTCATGGCACGACCAAGGCGTGAACATTACCGTGGCGGTCAATATTTCAGCGGTACAATTTAAACGGGGAAATCTGGAGCAGGTCATTAAAAAAGCCCTTGAAAGTTCGGGCCTTAACCCGCAATATTTGGAACTAGAGCTCACTGAGTCTATTTTGATTTATGATACCGAAAATGTTCTTCATGCCATTAGGAGACTTAAAAGCTTGGGCGTTAAACTCTCTATTGATGATTTTGGTACGGGGTATTCAAGCCTTTCTTATCTGAAACGCTTTGCCGTTGATAAACTCAAGATTGACCAATCTTTTGTGCGAGATATACTCAAAGACCAAGAAGACAATGTCATCGTCAAAGCCATCATTCAAATGGCAAAAAACTTGGGCCTAAAAACCATCGCCGAAGGGGTTGAGGACCAAGATGTTGTTAGCCTTGTGCGGCACTACGGCTGTGATGAAGTGCAGGGTTTTTACTTTGCTAAACCCATGCCGCACGATGAATTTTTAGCCTATTGCAGAAAATAAGGAAGTAGGGTAGCATGTCAAAAAAAGGATGTGTGTAGGTTTTAGGGGAGGCACAGGACTCTTCTTTGCGCAGATTTCTTTCATCGTAATGATGCAAACAAAAGGAGTAAAAGTGAAAGCACGTGGTGTTGTTGTGGCGTTAATCCTCGCGGGTTTTGTTCAT
>JACUTV010000101.1 GCA_014859645.1 Campylobacterales bacterium | reverse complement strand
CGGTATTCGGGCATGCTTCCTGCGATGATGTTGGTGTTGTAACGCACCGCCATTTGGCCGATTTTTTCTACCAATTCGTCCGTGTAACTCGCCACCGTTCGGATAGCAGCTTCCGGACTTTCTTCGGGGTGTAACGCCATGAGGGGTGCGTTGAAAAACTCAGGAAAGAGCACAAAATCTGACTGGTACCCCGCCATGGCGTCTACGAAAAACTCCACTTGGTCTAAAAATTCTTCCACGCTTCGTACGCTTCGCATCTGCCATTGCACCGCGCCGATGCGGATGATAGAGCGCGTGATGATGGGCTGTTCGGGGCTTTCTTCGTACTCCACGTTACTCCACTCCAACAAAGTGGCGTACTCTTTGGATGCTTGGTCGCCTTTGAGGTAGCCTTTGAGAATCCGCCGTACGTGAAAGTCGTTGGCTAATTGAAACCCCAACACGGGGTCACTGATTTCTTTGTGTTTGACTTGCTCGATGTAGTGTGCTGGGGTCATTTCGTGGGCGTATTTCGCGTAGCCAGGGATGCGCCCCCCTGCGATGATGCGTTTGAGGTTGAGCCATACGCACAGTTCTTTGCGCGCATCGTACAGCCGCCTTCCAAGGCGAAGCCCACGGTACTCTGGGTCTACAAACACGTCCAAACCGTACAAGGTGTCACCTTCGGGATCGTGGGTGGTCAATAAGCCTGCCCCTGTGATCTCTTCGTAGGTGTGGCGGTCGCCAAATTTACCATAATTCACAATCAAACTTTGCGCTGCTGCGACAACTTTGCTGTCATCTTCGATACAAATCTGCCCTTCGGGAAAGGCTTTGAGTTGGGCATAAAACTCTTTTTTTGTCCACCCGCCAAGGGTGGGGTAGACTTTGTCCATAATCGTTTTTATATCTGCATAATCTTCGCGTCGCAAGTTTCGTAAAATCAGCTTGCTCGCATGTTTTTCCGCCATGAATTCTCCTTTACATGTAAAGGCATTGTAACACAAGGTAGTAACGCTTTAGACTCCATTTTAGGCACCATCGTTTTTTACACTAAAAAGGACGTTCTTTGGTTTTGTCTATTTTGGCTTGAGGGTTTTAAACTGAGCAAGCATGGCGATGAGTTCGTGAGCCAAAGTTGCAACTTGGGTAGCAACCCCATTGGCCTGAGAAATACGTGCGCTATTTGTGGCAGAAATATCTTGCAATGTGGCTAATTTATTCACAAATGCATCCACAAGACCAGCACTTTGGTTGAGGGCTTGGGTTGTCCCCATAATGCTTTTTGCGGCCAAGTTCATCGTTGTGCTCACGGTTTCAACCTCGTTTTGCACCTCATCTGTTTGTTGCACCAGTACATGTACACGCTGCGTACTTGCGTTCATTTCGCCGCTAGTATCAACGATAGACTGCACAATCACGTTAATCGTTCCGTTAATTTCAATGAGGGATTTTTGTGTTTTTTCGGCCAATTTTCGCACCTCATCGGCCACGACGGCAAACCCGCGTCCGTGCTCTCCCGCGCGCGCCGCTTCGATGGCGGCGTTGAGGGCCAACAGGTTGGTTTGTTCGGCGATGTCACCAATCACGTCTAGCACAGATTTGACTTGTTCTGCATCATGGCTTAGCTGCGTTAGTTTGCCAGCAAGCTCCATCTCTGTGCGAGAGTTTTCACTCACTTTTTCAATCGTACCGACAATCAACACTTTGGCGTGCTCTAGCTGTTTATGGGCTTTTAGCATCTCGCTTTGGGTTGCATCTGCCTCCTTTGAAACGTCCAAGAGGGCTTTTTTAAGGGCCAATGCTTCGGCAGAATTCTCTTTGATGATGGACACTTCATGGGTGATGCTTGTGAGCATTTTCCCAAACGCTTCCGTAAGCTCCTCCGAAACAGCGACATTTTGCCCAGCTCCTTCTTGCGTCTTGGTGATCACGCCGTGCAATTCTTTTACAAATTCGCCCAAAGAGGTGTAAATCCCGCTAAATTCATCATGCACATTGCTGTGAATATGCTGGCTTAAATCCTTGCTTGTCGCGACATCCAAGATGGTCTTGCGCAAAGCGTTAACACGCCGTTGAATGTCTCTAGCTATCACCCAACCAATCACTAAGGAAAAAAGGAAAATAGCGCTTCCGATGAGCGCATCCGTTAAAGCGGTGGATTTGTAGGTTGCCAAAATAGCATCGATTTCTTGGGAGATTTTATCATCAACCACTTTGAGTTGGTCTATTTTTTCCGTCATGGTTGCAAACCAACTTTCCGCATTGACGCCAAAATTTCCCTCGCTTCCTTTGCGAATGGCAAGGTTTCTTAGGCGCGTCACTTCGGCAAAAGAAGGGTGTTTTTGTGCTTGTGCATAATGGTCGCGCACTTGTGCTGTGGTGTTGTCATAAAACACTGACATATACGAGGCTTGCTCCGCGATGAGCGTTATGACCCGCTCAAACATTCCTGGTGCAAAACGGTCTGCACCAAAGGTTCCACTCAACACCGCGCGCTCAACTCCTGCGCGCTCCTTGGCTTTAAGGTAGGCCGTGTACGCCACAAGGACTTTCGTGACGTCATTTTGCGGGGAAAGCACGGCGGCATAAGCAGTAATGTCAAGCATTTTGTTGTTCATGTCCGTGTAGTACGCTACCACTTGTCCTAGAGGAAGCTTTAAAGCACTGACGACTTCGCGCATGTTTCCCAAGCGGCTTAAATCATCAAGTAAGGCATCAACTTCTTGTTTAAAAGAAGGAGGATAAACAGAAAAATCTACCGACGAGGCTAGTCTTTTAAAGGCACTCACTTGCACGTCTGTAACAGTGCGCTGAGCCGGAAGGGCTTGTGCAAACTGCGTCCCTTTGCTGCCTGTAAATCCCGCGCTCATGCCGCGTTCTTTTTGGGTTTCATGAATCATGAGCGAGATACTTTTGCTCACTTCTACCAACGCATGCACTTGTGTAAGTTGGGTATTAAACCGATAATCATCCACTACTTTTGTAGCAGTGAGGTACACCAACCCAATCAACGGAATAAACGTTAGGGCAAGCAGCTTGCTTTTGATGCCAAGACGAACCATAAAAACTCCTTGCGAAAATTAGCAAAGAGGTTAACATAGTTATGATTTTTTCGCCATGACTTATATCAAAGCATATAATGGGTTATGCAAACGCCTTAAACCTTAAACTCCTCAAGTTTGGCGCGCAATCTGTCTGTTTGGGTGCGCAGGTTTTGGGAGGCTTCGACGATGTGATTTACATCCGTTGAGTTTTTTGTGGCCATAGCATCGGCTTTGAAAACCACTTCAATCAACTTTTGCGCCTCATCTTCGATCGTCTTTGAACCTTCTAGCGAACGCTCAACTACCCCGTCCACGTCACGCATGAGCAAGGAAACCTCATCGACCGAGGCGCCCACTTCTTTGGAGCTTTTGGAGAGTTGTTGAATCTCTTTAGAGTTGTCGGAGATCGAGTGAGAAATCTCGCCAATGGAGCGCACGATGCTTTCAATGGTGCGGTTAATCTCTTCCAAGCTCGCTTGGGTTTTTTCCGCTAAATTTCGCACCTCATCGGCCACGACGGCAAACCCGCGTCCGTGCTCTCCCGCGCGCGCCGCTTCGATGGCGGCGTTGAGGGCCAACAGGTTGGTCTGGTCAGCGATCTCCCCGATGGCTTCAAGGACATTTTTAATAGCGGAAGTTTCTTTCGTCAGCGTTCCTAGGCGCGTCGTTAAGCGTTGGTCGCTTTGGGTGCTTTGGTCCACCACGCTAACCAATTTTGCCACCAAATCACGCGCAACCTGCAAACGTGCTTCGGCTTTTTGGAGGTTTTCTTTCGTGGCCTTCGCGTCCTCAACGGTTGTTTGGATAATCGTAATAGAGTGCTCTTGGGTAGTTTTAATGCCCTTATTCATGCTTAGTTGTTCGTCGAAACTCGTCTCAAGCGCCACACATAAACGGTTGAGTTGATTGGAAATAGACGCGTTTTCCTTGGAGGTGTCGATGGCGCTTTTGACGGTGGTGTGAATCTTTTCGATAAACCGATTCACGCTTTTTCCCGCGCGCCCGAGTTCGTCTTCCGAAACAATGGCGATAGCTTTGGTCAAATCCCCCTCGCCTTCGCTCAAATCATCCGCTGTTTCTTTAAAGGCGTTGATGGGATTGACAAGCATCTTTCGGATAGTAAACACACCGATGACAATAAAGACGGCCAGCACCACAAAAATCGTCACCACCAACGAAGCGGTCGTCTCTTTCATGGTTGCATGGGCGTTTTCTTCCATCCCCGCTAGCGCCACATCGATGCCATCCACATAAACCCCTGTCCCGATAATCCAGTCCCACCCTTTGTGGGCAATCACATAGGAAAGTTTGGGTTGAGGGGTTTGGTGTCCTGGCTTTTCCCACTGGTACTCTACCACGCCTCCTGCGGCGTTTGCTTTGGTCACTTGTACCATTTCTAAAAACAGTGCTTTTCCTGCGGGGTCTTTGCTGTTGCGCAAATCCGCGCCATTTAGCTTGGGGTTGATAGGATGCATGATCATTTTTGGTGTGCTGTCGTTAACCCAAAAATAGCCCTCATCGTTCACGTCAAAGCGCATACTTGCAAGCATATCAAGGGCGATTTTCTTGGCATTTTCTTCGCCAAGTTCTTGACGTTTTTGGTAGTAATAATCCACCACATCGTACGCAACGCCCGTGCTGTTTTCCAAATCACGCGTGATTTTTTGGATTAAGTCGGTGCGGTATTGGCTTTGAAAATCTCCTGAGAGTTCGCGCATCCCAAGCAACGCCATCACACTGAAAATAAGGGCAATCCCCACCATAGGAGGAATCATCAAGAAAAGAATTTTGACGTTGATGGACTTAAACATGGGCGCTCCAATATACGGTTTGTCGTTGATTTTAGGCCCCGCGAGGTTAAAAATATATTAAATAAAGTTATCGATGAAAAAAACCTTTACATGTAAAGCTAAATGGCAACGTTAAGTGACACATTAAAGATTGCCCCTGTCCTTAGGTGGGCAGTTTTGAAATAGCCTTACATGTAACGTTATTTTTGTGTTTCTTTTTGAGAAAAAATCATGGATTTTTGATACTATTGTGCTATCATTCCGCCATCACTTTGAAAAGCCTGTATATGCACATTGCCACATTGATTCATGACTATCACTTTACGGAAGAAGATGGCCAGCGCCTCTTGGAAGTGCGTCCACTGCTTTTAGAGAATATGGACCGTTTTACTGAAGAATTTTACCTGTTTGTTTTTCGTTTTGAACATGCGAAAAAATTCATTCACTCTCCGCAGGTGCTTGCCAAGCATCAAAAAGAGGTGCAGCGGTGGTTTGCCGCACTTTTTGGCGGGAGTTACGGCAAAACGTACATCACCAAGCTCAAACGCATCAGCGAAGCGCACGTGAGCATCGGTCTGCCCGCGCACTATGTGAACGCGGCCTTTAGCTTTGTGCGGCGCTTCATTAAAGAGGTGCTCATCGGCCACAAATGCCTCTTGGCGCTAAGTTCTGTGGATAAAATCATCGACATCAACCTCGACGTACTTACCATCAGCTATCAAGAAGAAGAGCAATCCAAACTCATCCACGAAGTAGTCTTTTTACGCAAGTCCATCAAGGCGGCCACCATCACCCCTTACGCCCAACCCATCTTCAACAGCCAAAGCCTTTTGCCTGAAAAAAACGAGTGCCTCATGCGCCTCATCGACCCTTTGAACAAGGAAGTGCATTCGATTTTGCCCTACCTAGAAACCTCTAAAAAGGTGAAGCTTTACCGTGCGCTCATGCAACAGATGGTGCAAAAATCTTTCGCTTTTTTCGCTACCAAAGCAGTGGATTTTAGCATCAACTTAAGCTACGAAGACATCGCCGATGAGCCCTTTGTAGTAGAACTTTTTGGCTACATTGATGCCCATGTGGCGCCAAAACACATCATTTTTGAAATTGTGGAGAGTGATTTTATCGAAGATTTTGACGTGGTAGAGTCCTTTGCGAGAAAGATTCGCGCAAAAGGATGTAAGCTAGCGATCGATGATTTTGGCAGTGGATTTTCGAGCATGCACCATGTGTTGGCACTTAAGCCTGAGTATATCAAGATAGATGGTTCGCTCATCAAGCACCTTGACACCTCCGCGCAATCGCGCACCGTTGTTAAAAACATCGTCAACATGGCCCAAGAACTTGGCGCCAAAACCATCGCCGAGTACATTCACAGCGCCGCCATCTTGCACGAAGCGCAAGCCTTGGGGGTGGACTACTTGCAAGGATTTCACCTTGCCAAGCCCGCCCCTTTGGAGGATTCTTTAGTCTAAGGTTTTCACTAACGCTAAGGTAATCTCATCAAAGCGCACTACCTGCTTGCCTTGGTGGTCTTTTAAAAAGCCTTCCGCTTGGGTTTTGGTGCGAAAGGGGATGAGCTCATGCCCCATGGGGCCGTATTTGCTACTGCCAACCACGTAAAACGCTTCGCGTCCATCGAGGGCTTCGAGGGTGTAGTAGTCAGTGACTTTGATGGCGGGGTTTTGCATGGGTTCATGGGCGTATTTTTGAGGCTCAAAGATAAACTTCATCATGTCTTTTACCCCGTCAAAATAGTGCGTATGCGCCTCGTCTTTGAGCATAGCGGCCCACTTGGGATACTTGGCGACAAACATCCCGCACACAGGACATTTGGCGTTTTCGGGAACGTCAATCTGCGCCACATGGGTGTGTTCAAGTCGCTTAACTTCCCACAGATACAGTGCCACAGGTTGTAATTCGCCCTCGCCTTTTAAGTCTTGGCACAAATTTTTACCACCAATGTCGGCTTTGAGTTCACTGATGGTGTTGTAGTGCATAGGGTCGATCTCTTGGCATTTAACTTCATAGAGCTTTTTGCCTTTGGGATACATCATGTTTTTCTTTTTGTTGGTGGTCATTTCCACATCTTTTTCCAAAGAGGCATTGGCTGCGGCAAAGGCCCCTTCAAAATCGCTCAACTCTCCACCATGTTCAGCTTGAAACGCTTTAGCCGCGGCCTTGGTGCTAAAGCCATATTTGCTCACCATGCTCATAGTGCCTGGGGCTTTAGAGCCTAACACATACACCGCCTCGTGCACGTCGATGAGCGTGTCTGTGTCCACTGCCACCACAAGCATTTGCCCCAAACGCTCTTTGATGGCAGGATAATCCACCGCCAAACAGCGGATGGAACAGTACTGTTTTTTCGTGCCATCAGTGAGCTTGACCGCGTGATTGGTCTTGTAAAACATGGGGAGTTTCATCCCACAGATGGGACACCACTGCTTTTGCGGGCCTTCTTGAATGAGTTGTGGGGCGTTGTTGGTCGCCTGCTTGCTAAACTCCGTCGCGCTCGCCCCAAGCGCGAAACACAACACAACTACCGTCCAAACCATAAAGCGTTTCATTTGTCTGCCTTTTTGTGGAAAATTTAAGAAAGCATACAAAAGAAGTGTTAAAGCAGTGTTAGAAAAAGCGTCACACCGCAACCTTTACATGTAAAGGCTACTTTTTTTCCTTGGCGTTTAAAATGAGATACATAATCACGCCAAACAGCCCAAGTGTGATGAGCGTGAAAACCACCGAAACGCTTTTAAGGATAACATACGCAACGATGAGAATGGAAA
>JACUTV010000100.1 GCA_014859645.1 Campylobacterales bacterium | reverse complement strand
CCATTCCGGGTTACGAAACAGGCACCGAACTGGCCCTCGCTTCTAGTAATGAACGTTGCGTGGATTGCCACATGGGAACACCCACCAAACAAGTCATCGCCCCACATATTTCCAAAGAAGGGGAACCGCCTTTGGTGCGCGATGTGCGGAGCCATCTTTTTGCGGGAGCGCGAAACAGCGATATTTTGAGCACAACACTGAATCTTTTAGTGGATGCTACGCCTGGAAAAGCGACCGTGCGGATTCAAAATCTTACACCCCACCGCGTTCCCACAGGCTTTAGCGGGCGCAGTGGGGTTCTTGAAGTGGTGTTTTTTAATGGTTCCAAGGTCATTCAAACCCAACGGGCCGAATTTCGCGCTATTCACCTCAACCAAGAAGGGCAAGAAACGCTCTCCTACACTGCCACACGCCTTAAAAGCGACACCCGTTTAAAACCTTACGAAATCAAAACCCTCACCTTTGTTAGCCCCAAAGAAGCCACCAAGGTTGAGGCGCATCTGTCGTACTTTTTACTAAGCCCTTCGCTCCATGAAACCCTAGGAATCGAAGACCCTGTTTTTACGCGCCCATACCCCATCGCCAAAGCGGCGGCTTTTTTCAAATAGGCATAGAAAAGGTTTGGTGAATCAGCTCGCCCGCTTGGTCAAAGTACAGATAATACAACACGTCTTTTTTCACGCTGAGTCCTGCCAAATAGCGCAGGGCTAAGTTTGCTTGTAGTGAGGCAATGTGCATGACAATGGGTGCGGCAATGCCCTCAGGTGTTTTATTGAGCACCTTGAACGCATCAAAACTGCTGCGTTCAAAAAAACACACTTGGCCATTAAAGGCTTCCACTGAGCCGTAAATCCACGGGGTATTGACCTTTTTGGCGTAGGCATTGATTGCCGCACGTGTCGGAAGATTGTCCGTTGCATCAAGGATGAGATCCACTTCCACACCCTTACATATAAAGGTATCAAAATCCATCAAATGAGGTGTCACCTTAACTCCGTCGTACCTAGAAGTGAGCAACGAAGCAAGCACCTCTGCTTTTGGCTTGCCTTCATCTTCGAGCCTAAAAGCAATCTGTCGGTGGATGTTGTGCAAACTCACCGTGTCAAAATCCACCAAATGAATCTCGCCAATACCGCTACTACCAAGACCGATACCCAGCGAACTTCCAAGCCCTCCGCTACCGATAATCGCAATGCGTTTGCCTGTCAATGACGCTTGCACCTCTTCACCCCAAAGCTGCACTTGGCGTTGAAAATAATTCATACACTCGTTCCTTTTTTTGCCCATTGTGCACGCCAACCCCAGACACGCCGCGCTTCGGCTAGCAAGGTTTTATCGATGGTCGCCACGAGCAATTCTTCTTTGTCAGTAAGGGAAACTTCGATCTCACCATGGGGGTTCACCAAAAAGCTATCCCCGTAAAAATGCCACGCACTCTCGCCTTCTTTAAAACTCCCAATGCGGTTGGTGCGTAAAATGTACACGTTGTGGGTCAAGGCACGCATACGCAACAGTTCTCGCCACCGCGCCCCGCTATCAAAAGCCGAAGCACTTGGCATGAGCACCGCGTCCACGCGTTTTTTATCCACCTCTGCCCACACCGCGTCAAAGTACGCTTCAAAGCCATTGACCACACCAAAACGTACTCCCTCGTGGACAAAAACGGGCAAATCATACCCCTCTTTGGGCTCTAAAAAAAACTTCTCTTCGTTCCAATGCTTGAAGTGAATGAGCCAGTGCTGAGGGTAATAGTGCGTCGAACGGGGGGAAAATTTAGCCGTTACTTTCACAAAGCCCTCTTTTTTGACCAGTACCAAAGGCGCAATCACGGTAAGGTCGTATTTTGCGCACAAGGCTTTGAGGGTTTTGATTTTATGTTCGCTTTGTTCTTTTGCCATGCTTTGAGGCATCAAGGAGAGTTCTTTAAAAAAACTGTTTAGAACGTACTCTCCTAGCACCACCACCCCAATGCCTTTTTTGGCGCAAATACGAAAATAATAATCCAACTTCGCATCGCTCATGGGAAGGGTGGGGAGTTGAATCCCCGCGACCACGCTCACGCCACATCCCCTTTGGCGTGTTCAAAGGCAAGCTTGGCCTCTTCAAGCATCTTAGAAGCTTCTTGCAAGGCTTTCATCCCTTTTTTGTAGGCTTCTACGCTCTCTTCTAGGGTCATCTCGGGCGCGTTGAGTTTTTCTAAAATTTGCTTTGCTTCTTGCAGTTTTGTTTCAAAATTTTCCGCCATGTTATACCTTCGCTTCCAATGCACGTTTGATGTGCATATCGATTTTATCAAGTTCTACCAAAAAGGCATCGTGTCCGTATTTGCTGTCTATCTCGATGTATTCGGCCAAATGCCCACGCCCCAAATCGTCCATGGTTTTTTTAATGGTCGCCATCTCTTCGGGAAAAAACAACAAATCTCCCCGAAAACCAATCAACGTTAATTTGGCGCGCACGTGGCTTAGAGAATCGTGCAAGGACTCAAAGTTTCGCGTGGCATCAAAGATGTTCATGGCTTTGATGATGTACAAATAACTCAACGGATCAAACCGTTTGGAAAAGTTGTGCCCATTGTACTCTAAATACCGCTCCACTTGAAAGCGTCCAAAAAGTTCATATAAACCGTCCGTGTCTACGTAGTTTCGGCCAAATTTTTTCGCCATCGAATCAGGGCTTAGAAAACTAATATGCCCCGCCATTCGCCCAAGCGCAAGGCTCACAAGTCCTTCTTCTTGAATCTCTTTGGGGTCATACTGCCCCTCTTTAAATCGAGGGTCATTGAGCACTGCTTCCATGGCAATTTTATTAAACGCAATCGCCCAAGGTTGGGTAGCGTAGGTTGAGGCTAGGGAGATGATACGCTTGGTAAAGTTAGGGTGTTCGATGGCAAAACAAAGGGCTTGCATTCCCCCCAAAGAGCCACCAATCACGGCGTGTGCTTTGTGAATCCCAAGCCTGTCAAACAAAATCCGTTGGGCACGCACCATGTCCGTGATGGTCACTACAGGAAACTTCAAACGGTAAGGCTCACTGCTGGGATAGCGCGGCGACATGGGCCCTGTGGAACCAAAACAACTCCCAATGACATTGACGCAAATGACGCAATACTTAGTAGTATCCATCACTTTGCCATCCCCAATAAGCCCATCCCACCATCCTGGTTTGGCTTCGCTTTCGTACCGTCCTGCGGCGTGGTGAGAGCCAGTAAGGGCATGGCACACCACAATCGCATTGGACTTGTCTGCATTTAATTCGCCATACATCTCGTACGTCAAATCAAAGGGTTCTAAAATCCGCCCACTTTCTAAATAGAGCGGATTGGTAAAATGTTCTGTTTTGGTACGTAGTTTCACGCCCTGTTCGCTTTACGTAACAGGTTAGTTAACACGGTAGTTAGGTGCTTCATGGGTGATGATAACATCGTGCACGTGGCTCTCTTTAAGCCCTGCACTGGTGATTTCTACAAATTCTGCTTTTTCTTGGAAGATTTCCAAGGTTGCCGCACCCACGTAGCCCATGGAAGAACGTAGTCCTCCCACCATTTGGTGCACTACGCTTTTTACGCTACCCACGTACGGCACGCGTCCTTCAATACCCTCAGGAACCAACTTGTCCGTCGCTGTGCCATCTTGGAAGTAACGATCCGTACTTCCTTTGGACATCGCCCCAATACTTCCCATACCACGGTAGGTTTTATACTGGCGTCCTTGATACACAATCAAATCTCCCGGGCTCTCATCCGTACCTGCCAATAAACTTCCAATCATCACACTACTTGCACCCACGGCCAACGCTTTTGCCACGTCGCCAGAGTATTTGATGCCGCCATCGGCAATCACAGGAATCCCGTGTTTTCTCCCCACGCTCGCGCACTCTTCGATGGCAGAAATCTGAGGCACGCCCACACCCGCTACAATACGCGTTGTACAAATACTACCTGGTCCAATGCCCACCTTGATCCCATCCGCTCCCGCTTCAATCAACGCCAGTGCCGCTTCAGCAGTAGCAATGTTACCGGCAATCACGTCGACACCATCAATCTCATCTTTAATGCGTTTCACCGTGTCGATGATGCCTTTAGAATGCCCGTGAGCAGAATCAAGCACCAACACATCAACACCCGCCTTAGCGAGTGCATGGGCACGGTCATACTGATGCACCCCAATAGCAGCGCCCGCACGTAAACGCCCGAAGCTGTCTTTATTGGCCGCTGGATACTCTTGGCGTTTTTTCAAATCTTTAATAGTAATAAGCCCTTCGAGTCTTCCTTTTTCATCCACGATAGGCAGTTTTTCTACCTTGTTGGTGTGAAAAATACGTTCGGCTTGGTCAAGGTCACATCCCAAAGGTGCTGTGATGAGCGGGGCTTTGGTCATGGCTTCTTCTACTAAACGGGTAAAATCATTTTCAAAGCGCAAATCGCGGTTGGTCAAAATCCCTAAAAGATAGCGGTCTTTGTCTATGACAGGAACACCAGAAATGCGGTATTCAGACATGATGTCTAGCGCTTCTTGGATGGTAGCTTTTGGGCCAATAGACACAGGGTCGATGATAATCCCGCTTTCACTCTTTTTCACGCGGCGCACTTCGCGCACTTGCGACTCAATGTCCATGTTTTTATGGATAATCCCAATGCCACCAAGACGTGCCATCATAATGGCCGCGCGGTGTTCAGTCACCGTGTCCATCGCCGCAGAAACGATAGGAAGATTAAGCGGAATGTTGCGTGAGAGCATGGTTTGAATGTTGACTTCCCGAGGAAGAACTTCTGAGTATTTTGGGATAAGCAAGACATCTTCAAAGGTAAGTGCCCGTTTGCGAATTTTCATCATAATTGTATTTCTCCTTAGCGTGTGAGAGCGCGTTCAAGCGAAAGCGCGCCGTCAAATAGGGTTTGTTCTCCGTATGCTTTTGCCACCAATTGTCCACCAATTGGTAATCCATCTTGACTCATCCCCAAAGGAAGCGCCAAGGCAGGAAGTCCTGCAAGGTTAATAGAAATCGTGTAAATGTCACTCAAATACATTTCCAAAGGATCACTAATGCTGCCAAACTCAAAGGCAGGCGTAGGGGTCACTGGCATGAAAATCAAGTCCGCTTCGTTGAAAATAGCTTCGTAATTTTCCTTAATCAAGTGGCGCGCTTTTTGCGCTTTGATGTAATACGCATCATAATACCCGCTACTTAGCACAAAGGTTCCTAATAAAATGCGGCGTTTTACCTCATCGCCAAAGCCTTCACTGCGCGACTTTAGGTACATCTCCTTAAGACTCGCCGCTTCCGCTCGGCTACCATAACGCACCCCATCATACCGGCTAAGGTTCGCGCTCGCCTCCGCTGTAGCGATGACATAATACGTCGCCACGTCATACTTGGTGTTCATGAGCTTTTCGTAGACGATGGTATGGCCTTGGCGCTCAAGAGCCTTGATGCCCTCTTGCATTTTTTCTTGGATGGAAGGGGCTGCGCCTTCTAGGAAGTTTTCAATCACCGCGATGGTGAGCTTTCGATCGGGGTTTAGCGCGGTGCTTACTTTTTCATGAGCCATGCGCGCACTGGTGGAATCCCTACTCTCGTGTCCCGCCAAGATGTCATACAAAATGGCCGCGTCTTCGACGTTTTGAGTAATGGGTCCGATTTGATCAAGAGAGCTTGAAAAAGCACCTAAACCATAACGGCTCACTTTTCCATAAGTGGGTTTCATGCCCACACAGCCGCAAAAGGCCGCAGGCTGACGGATACTCCCGCCCGTGTCGCTTCCTAAAGCCGCGATGGCAAGGCCGCCCGCAACCGCCGCCGCACTCCCGCCACTACTGCCTCCAGGAACGCACGCGTGGTTGTGGGGGTTTTTTGTTTTACCGTAGTAGGACGTTTCGGTGGAACTTCCCATGGCAAACTCGTCCATGTTAGTGCGGCCAAAGGGGGCAAGGCCGTGTTTGAGCAAGTTATCGATGACGGTGGCGTTATAGGGAGCCACATACCCTTGCAAAATCTTAGATGCGCTGGTTACATTCCAGCCTTTGACTTGGATGTTGTCTTTGATGGCGACAGGAATGCCCTCGCCGAAGGTACTTAGTTCTTCTCCCGTGAATTGCTCCACGTAAGCTCCTAAGGCACTCTTTTCTTTGATTTTAGCCTTGAGTGTTGTGCGAAAAACAGCGATTTCTTCTTTGGGAAGCGTTAATGCTTCTTTTAATGTCATTTCGTGTCCTTGATTCTCTTTTTATTGACCAATACAATGCCAGCGGCGATGATGAGCACCACCACACCAACGGCACCAAATACAACCCAAAGGCTCACGGGTTGCGCGAGGCTAAACACGGCTAAGTACCTGTGCGCATCGGGGGCATGGGGTCTCTTCATTCTCAGCCGTGTACTTCCAGCATCGTGGGCATTTTGCCGCGTCTGCACGCCATAGCACATAGGCTATTTCGCCTACTTCAAAGCGTCCCAAACATTCTGTTTCAAGGGGGCGCGGTGAAATGCCACTCACGGTGAGCCAATCTTGTGCGTCTTCCTCTTTAAGCACTTCGTAAAACAACGGTGCCTTGGTTTCTACTACCAACTCCAACGTGGATTTGATGCGTTTTTCTTTTTTCAACCCATCTACGATTTCAAAAAACTTTTCCCGCACTTCTTGTGCGCCTTCAAGCTTACATGTAAAGGATTCAATGGGTTGATATACCAAGCTAAACACATCGTGTGCGTCTTGCTTAACGATGGACGGGGCGTATTGCAACACTTCGTCCACCGTGTAGGTAAGTACGGGTGCGAGAAGTGGCAAAAAGGCGCGCGTCATGTGTACCATCGCACTTTGCGCTGAACGTCTTAGGCGGTCATCTTTGGCATTACAATACAAACGGTCTTTGGTAATATCAAGGTAAATACCGCTGAGTTCGACGGTCATAAAATGGGTCAAAAGGGCGTAACCTTTGGAAAAATCATACTCTTTAAACGCAGCTTCCATGCCCCGCAACACTTCTCCCGCTTCGTCCAAAATCCAACGGTCAAGCTCACTCATTTGCGAAGGAGCGACGACCTCTTCTACGTCATAAACGCAGGAAAGCATGAAGCGCAGTGTATTGCGGATTTTGCGGTATTGTTCGCTAACTTGCTTGATGATAGTGGGGCTGATTTTCAAATCCGTCGTGTAATCACTCATCCCTACCCACAAACGCAAAATCTCGACGCCATTTTGCTTGGCAATATCTTCGGGTGCAACAACGTTGCCCTTAGATTTGCTCATCTTTTCGCCCTTCTCATCCACCGTAAAGCCGTGGGTCAAGATTTTCCCATAAGGGGCTTTTCCACGAGCGGCAGTGCTGACAAGTAAAGAGCTTTGAAACCATCCGCGGTGTTGGTCACTCCCTTCGAGGTACATAGAAGCAGGATACGTGCCTGCATCGTAAGCAGGGGATTCTAAGACTGCTTTCCACGTACTGCCGCTGTCAAACCACACGTCCAAGATGTCCATCACTTTTTCAAGGTTTCGAGGATCAAGCGTACATGTAGAAGGCAAGAGTTCGGCGATAGATTTGTCCCACCACACGTCTGCGCCCTCTTTTTCAAAGAGCGTTCCAATGTGTTCTAAAACCGCGGCATCAAACACCACTTCGCCCGTGGTTTTGTCCCTAAAAAACGCGATAGGCACGCCCCAATCGCGCTGGCGTGAAATACACCAATCGGGACGGTTTTCAATCATGCTACCCAAACGCTTTTGGCC
>JACUTV010000230.1 GCA_014859645.1 Campylobacterales bacterium | reverse complement strand
CTGCGCTACACCGAAGTTTCATCCTCCTATTGACATTTTTAAAAAATTATGATACATTTCAAATATTAAAACTTAATAAATTTAAAATATATATCTGTTTTAATATTTGTTTAGTTTTGGTGTGACCTTCCTTTTTGCTTTATAAATTGTAGTGTTGTAAGATACTATAATTACAAAAAGACAAAGGGGAATCATATGTCACAAGTTCGTTTTGGCAAGTTGGCGAGGTTTTACATCGAGAATATCACCGACATGGCAAAAATAGATGAGTTTGTGGAACATAACGGTATTTCCTATCAATCCAAGTTGATGGCAGAGAAATTTGCTAATCTCTATGATGATAAATTTATCAAGCTTCCACTTCACTACATCGAAACCTTGACTCTCAGTAGAGCCGAAGAGGTAATGATGTCAGCACAAGAAGAAAAAAACAAGCACGGGAGGCTTAAGATGAGTAAAGCACTAGAGTTATCAATTTTGCGAAATGAACAAGACCCTTCAAAAATTGAAGTCAAAGGTACCAAACTTTTTGGTCTTGCGGGAGAGCTTAAAGGCATTAAACAAGCCAGAGACATTGTAAAGCTACAGGCAAAAAACAATGATTTGACCCTTGAGTCTGTTAAAGACGGGGAAGTGGTAAACAAATACATTATCCATGACCCAGAGCAAAAAATCAATGCACGAAATCTCTATTTCGCAGTGCAGGGTTTAGTTAAAATTGCCGACAAATACAATGAAGCGAAAACAAAATTTTATGATCAGAAAAAAGCAGGTGCAGACGAAGCGACTGTGAACGCTTCCGAAAAAGAATACCTACGCCTCAAAATCGCGTTGGCGTTTCAAGAAAACCTTGATAAGTACGAAAAATGGACAAACGAAACAGCGGAGAAGAATCCAGACCAAGCCCAAGGATTGTATGAACATTTCGATGCCTATACAAAGGAAATCAGTGAGCTTGAAAGTATCGGGTATGTCAAAATCGACCCTGCTAAAGGTACTGCTCGCATGACCGACAATGACCATCGAAATCTCCTTGTTTCCAATGCTGACAAAGATTTAAATTTTCTTCGAGCAGGACATGAGAAGATTTTGGCAGAGCAAGCGTTACGAAAAAATAAAGGTACGCAACAATCCGAACAAGCGCCGACTAATGACCCCTTTAAGAAGGATGCAGAGCAACCAAAACGTGCATCTTGGCGAGATGCCGTAGGTGCGGGAGATGCCCCACAAGAACAAAAAAAGGGTGGCTACAAAAAAAGATAAACATTCCATGTTTCCATATATTCAAAAGGGCTAAGACTTTATGGGTCTTGGCCCTTTTTTTTTAGTCATGTAGAAGTTATATGAATTTTAGTTATATATATGTAAAATTT
>JACUTV010000099.1 GCA_014859645.1 Campylobacterales bacterium | reverse complement strand
GCCAAACCGTTCATGGAGGAGCTCAACATCCAAGGCTTGCCATGGAAACTCATCGAAATGAAACCAGGTGAAAGTTACGAGGTAGATTGATTTTATGCGCCACGTCCTTATCTCTGGCTGCTCTTCAGGCATCGGTCTTTACTGTGCCAACGCCTTACATGTAAGGGAAGATTTTCGTGTCTATGCTACCGCTAGAAAACCTGAGGATGTGGCGCGTTTGCGGGAGAGGGGGCTGTGGGCGTGCCGCTTGGATTTGGACAGCAATGAGAGCATTGAGGCGGGTTTAGCCCAAGTGCTCGAACAAAGCGGTGGGCGGTTGGATGTGCTGTTTAACAACGGTGCCTACGGACAGCCCGGAGCCGTGGAAGACCTGAATGATGAAGCCTTAAAAGCCCAGTTTCAAACCAACGTCTTTGGCACCCAAGCCCTCACCAACCTCGCCCTAAAAACCATGCGTACCCAAGGAAGCGGGCGGATTGTGTATAACAGTTCGGTTTTAGGATTTGCTGCCATGGGCTACCGAGGTGCTTACAATGCCAGTAAATTTGCCATCGAAGGGCTAGCGGACACCTTGCGTTTGGAACTTGAAGGCAGTGGCATTTACGTGGTGCTCATTGAACCTGGCCCCATTACCAGTGCTTTTCGCGCTAACGCGTTGCAAAAGTTCCGCGCCCATATCGATGTGCAAAACAGTCCCCACAAAACCACCTACGAAGCGACCCTTTCGCGGTTACAAGGAAGCAAACCTACCCCTTTTACCCTTGGGCCTGAGGCGGTGTATGAAGCCCTTTTGCAAGCCATCACTTCCCCTAAACCCAACGCCCGCTACCGCGTCACCACGCCCACCAAAGTCCTGTGGTATGCCAAGCGGTTGTTGCCCACGTTCCTTTTGGATAAGCTCTTGAAAAAGGCCACTTAACGCTGTTTGAGAATGAGTGCGTTGAATTGGGGAATAGGAACAGGTCTGGAAAAAAGATACCCTTGGTAGCAAGGACAGGCGAGTTCTTGGAGGACGCGAAGGTCTTCCTCGGTTTCAACTCCCTCTGCTACTACCCCAAGCCAAAAGATTTTAGAAGCTTGGATGATGACTTCGGTGACGGCGCGTTTGTTGGGGTCGTCGTGGATGCCTTGGACAAACGAACGGTCGATTTTGAGGGTGTCGATAGGGAGTTTGTTGAGGTAACTCAAAGACGAATATCCTGTGCCAAAATCATCGATGGCCAGTTTGACGCCCAGTGCTTTTAGTCCATGCAGGGTGTTGATGTCCCCCGAAGCAGAAAAACTCTCCGTAATCTCAAGCTCTACTAGCGAAGGGGTAACCCCTGTCCTATGAAGCAGCGCGCGCACAATGCCCACGCAAGCGGGATGTTCTAGCTGTTTGACGGAAAGGTTGATGGCAAGGTGCAAGTTCCAGCCCCGTTTTTCCCAGCGGGCAAGTTGTTCAAAAGCCGCTTCAAGCACCCATTTGCCTAGCTGTAAAATAGACCCTGATTCTTCGGCAGTTTCGATAAACATCGAAGGGTATAAAAGCCCTTTTTCAGGGTGATTCCAGCGAATCAACGCTTCTGCGCCGATAATGATATCGGTGTGAGTTTCAACCTTGGGCTGGAAGTACAGTTCAAATTCACCCCGTTCGATTCCCAAAATAATCTCTCGCTCCAAGCCCACCAAAGCGTGAATCTTCTCGTCCATCTCGCGGTTAAAACACTGAAAAGTATTGCGCCCTTTGTGCTTGGCTTCGTACATGGCAATGTCCGCATTTTTGATAAGCTCCGCTGTACTAGTACCGTCTTCTGGGTACAACGCAATCCCCAAACTGCACCCAATAGTAAGCTCATGATGGTTTACATGTAAGGGCGCGTTGACGGTTTCAATCATGCGATTAAGGATGTCAAAAAGCGCTTCATTTTTGGTGATATTGGCCAAAATAAAGATAAATTCATCCCCGCCAATGCGCGCAAGGGTGTCGGATTCTCGAATGATTTTTTGGAAACGTTTAGCCATTTCTTGGAGTAAAACATCGCCCGCATCGTGCCCAAGAGTGTCATTGACGCGTTTAAAATGGTCAAGGTCCATAAAGACAACGGCGAGTTTGCTGTGGTCGCGTTTGGCATGTCCGATGGCTTGGGTGAGGCGATCGGTGAGCAAGAGGCGGTTGGGAAGGTTGGTCAGGTAGTCGTGGTGTGCTTGGTGGCTAATGGCGGCTTGTTGGTGTTGTAAGGCTTGAATCAGTGTGTTCGCACCCCTAGCTAGAGGGTGAAATTCGCTAAAGGTGATTTTTTCCGTTTCGATGACCGCGTGTTCGTGGGCGGCGCGTTCAAAGGTTTTGAGAAAAAGATGGATGATTTTTTGCAAATGCTTGTGCAAGGAAAACAACGCGAGTCCAAGGCTAAGAGTGGCGAAGAACAGCAAGGTAAAGATAAGGGTGTTGCCCTTATTTACAAGGCGATCATACACCTTTTTTTCTTCTTGGAGAAGAGCTTCAATATAGTCTAGGTTTACCCCAGCACCCAAGAAAAAAGGCTGATTAGGGATGGCGATGACGTAGGAGATTTTGGGTGAAAGAGTGCCATCAGGGTTTTTCCATGCGTACGTGGTAAATCCCCCTTCAAGGGAAGCTTGGGCGGTGGCGCTGTTGAGTTGTACGACTTTGATGCCATTGGGGTCAGTGGTTTCCCAAATATCGGGGTGGTCAGGGAAATAGGTGCCATTACTGACAATCATTTTGCCATCAAAGGTGTTGAGGAAAAAATACCCTTCATCGGTCGTACCAAAGCGTTGTGCGGCGAGGATTTCAAAGAGCTCATTTTCCATCTCTTTGGGGAGATTTTTGCCATGGAGTGCTGTGATTTCAAGGATAGAGCGTTCTAGCTCGTAGTTAGCTGAAGTGTCCCATCCTGAAACATCTTGCGTCATTTTGAGAAGTTCATGAAGGTCAATGAGGTCGTTGAGTAAGTCGAGGGTTTTAAATTGTTTTGCTTTTTCCAGTTGCAAAGAGAGGATGCCATGCATCCGCAGTACTTCAGATTTTAGGGAAGCTTTTTGCTCGTAAATGAGCCGTCCACGCTCTTTTTGTTCTAGGGCGCTCATGTGCTGCTTGAGGGTGTACGCAGCAATCACGCCAGAGACAATGGCAATGATGCAAAAAAGCATAAAAAACTGTAAGGAAGCAAGTTTAATTAAACTGGTAGGTTGTTTCAAGGCTGCTCCTAAAAGGAGGTATTTTAACACATTTATTCTAAGAGCAAAATACGTTATAATCCCACCAAAAAAGGCCTTTGATGCACCTTCAAAAACATTCTGCCATTGCTAAGGTTTTAGACCAAATCCCCACTCCTTGTTACGTCTGCGAAGAAGCGTTGTTGGAAGAAAACCTCAAGCGTTTAGCGTACGTACAAGAACAAACGGGAGCGAAAATCCTCCTTGCCCTCAAAGGCTTTGCTTTCACAGCGTTGTTTGACATGGTCGGAAAATACTTGCAAGGATGCACCGCTAGTGGGCTTCACGAAGCCACTCTTTCTCATGAATTTATGGGCAAAGAAACCCACACCTATTCGCCCGCTTTCAAAGAAGCAGAGATGGGCGAAATCCTCTCCATCAGCGACCATGTGGTGTTTAACTCTTTCGCTCAATGGGAGAAGTTCCGCTCTTTGGCTCAAGGAAAGGTTTCGTGCGGATTGCGCGTTAACCCCGAAGTTTCCGCTTCGCCTGCGGATTTGTATAACCCTTGTGGGCTTTACAGCCGCCTTGGCATCACCCGCGCCCAATTTCAGCATGAAAAACTTGAAGGCATCGAAGGCTTGCATTTTCACGCCTTGTGCGAACAAAATGTGGACGCCTTAGAAGCGGTATTAGAAGGGTTTGAGGAAAAATTTGGCGCGTTTATTCCTAGGATGCGTTGGATTAACTTTGGGGGCGGGCACCACATCACGCGGGAGGATTACGACGTGGAAGGACTCATCCGCGTCATCCGCGCCTTTCGCGCGCGCTACAACAACATCCCCGTGTACTTAGAACCTGGCGAAGCGGTGGGGTGGCAAACGGGGCCATTGGTAGCTTCGGTGCTAGACATCGTGGATAATGGCATGAACATCGCCATCCTAGACACCTCCGCCGAAGCCCACATGCCTGACACCCTTGCTATGCCTTACCGCGCGCAGATTCGGGGTGCAGGCGAGGCAGGTGAAAAAGCCCACACCTATCGCCTTGGAGGAAACACGTGTTTGGCGGGTGACATCATGGGGGATTACAGTTTTGACGCCCCTTTACATGTAGGGCAAAAACTCATTTTTGAAGATATGATTCACTACACCATCGTGAAAAATACGACGTTTAATGGCATTAAATTGCCTGATTTAGGTGTGTTGCGAAAAAATGGTGTGTTTGAAGTAGTGAAGGAGTTTGGATACGAAGAGTACCGACGCCGCAATTAGCGTCGGTAGGGGGGCGTTAGCTACGTCCCCCGCCTTTATACTCACCGCGTCCCCCACTTGAAGGACGGCTTTTTCCGCCACCACCTGAGGGGCGACGACTGCGAAAGCTACTACGGTTTTTAGAATCAGGACGTCCTGCAAGGCGTTTGATGACCTTTGCAAAGGTTTGCTCATCCAATCCGATTTTTTCAGGGCCGTTGGCTTTTTCTTGCTCTAATAAAAGCGAAATAGCTTTAAGGGCGATGTTGGCAAGGTCGGTTTCGTTTTCAAGAACGGTCAACACCGCAGGCGCGTTTTCGTTTAACGGTGCTTGTTCGATAGTGCGCGCAAGGTTGCTCAAACGGCTTTTTTGAAGTTCACCCCGCGTGGGGAGTACACGGTGTTCGATGTTGGTGCCGACTTTTTTGCCGATGCGTTGAATGGAGTTGTATTCCATAGGCGTACACAAGGTGATGGCCATCCCTTTTTGTCCCGCGCGTCCTGTGCGGCCGATGCGGTGGACGTAACTTTCAGGGTCAAAGGGAATGTGCACGTTAATTACGTGGCTGATTTCTTTCACGTTGAGTCCGCGTGCGGCCACGTCGGTGGCTACGAGGAGGTCAATGTTGGAAAAACGGAAGGCTTTGATAACTTCTTCACGCTGTGCTTGTTCCATGTCGCCGTGCAAGCCCTTGACCGCAAAACCCCCTGCAGTGAGTTTGGTGGCGAGCATGTCTACTTCTTTTTTGGTGCGGCAAAACATGATGGCTTTGTCAGGGTCGAGGGTGTCAAGCAAACGGATAACCGCGTCGTCACGCTCCCACTCTTCGATGACGTAATAGCACTGTTCGATGTCCACGTTGGTGGTCATGTTCGCAGGTGTCACGCTGACAAATTTTGGCTCTTTGAGAATTTTTTTGGCTAAAACCTTGATAGGTTCAGGCATGGTGGCGGAAAAAAGCATGGTTTGACGCGTGCTTGGAAGGTAGGTAAAAATCTCTTTGATGTCGTCCAAGAAGCCCATGTCAAGCATTTCGTCTGCTTCATCCAACACAACGATGGAAGGGTTGAAGTCTTTGAGACGGTTGTTTTTAAGAAGGTCTAGCATCCGTCCAGGGGTTGCTACAACGACACTCGCACCTGCTTCGATAAGCTTCATTTGGCGCGTGTAGGAGCTGCCTCCATAGACGGTAACGGTTTTAAACCCTTTAAAACGTCCAAGCATGTAGATTTCATCACTCACTTGGGTAGCAAGTTCGCGGGTAGGGGTGATAACAAGAACGTGGACGCCTTTTTCACGGGGGTCAATCTTGCTAAGGATGGGGAGGGCAAATGCAGCGGTTTTCCCCGTACCCGTTTGGGCTTGGGCAACCATATCGTGGCCTTCTAAAATAAGGGGAATGGCTTGTTGCTGAATAGGACTTGGCTCTTTAAAGCCTGCTTCTTGAACAGCTTTAAAGATAGCTGCGTCTAGGGCAAAAGATTCGAATGTGGTAGTCATGTAGAGGGTTCCTAGTAGATCAATGTAGCAAACACGCGGGCTAGATTGGTCGAAATTTTGCTCATTATAGCCAAAATAGTTTAAAACTAAGCGCGACGAAGTGTGGTAGCATAAAAATGCTTTAAGAAAGCGTTACATGTAAGGCTTACATGTAACGCTTTTAGAAGGTGTTTAAGCGTGAGTGGATTCGGGGTTGTATTTGTCCACGATGACGGCGCACGCGGCGTCGCCCGTGATGTTTAGGGCGGTGCGAATCATGTCAAAGATACGATCCAGTGCAAACAACAACGGCAAGCCTTCGATGGGAATCCCTGCGGCGATAAGTACCGCAACGACCAAAAATGTAGGCCCAGGCACGCCCGCTTGGCCGATGGCACCGATGGTGGCAGTGAGGATGATGGCGATGTATTCGCCCATTCCAAGCTCCATGCCAAAGACTTGGGCAAAAAAGATAGCCACAAGACCGTAGTAAATGGCGTTGCCACTCATGTTGATGGTCGCCCCCAAAGGCAAGACAAATGCGGCGGTGGATTTGGCGACGCCTAACTCTTTTTCACACGTTTCGATGGTAACGGGCAAGGTTGCCATGGAAGAGGCAGTAGAAAGGGCCACGGCTTGGGGTTTTTTCATGGCACTCATAAACGCTAACACGGGCGTGTTGGAGAAAAATTTGACGAGTAAAGGGTAAAACACAAACCCGTAGAGGAGGATGGCAGCCACATAAACGAGAAAGAGTTTCATGACCAAAGTGAGCATGGAAAAACCAAAGGTGCCTACCGCGTCTGCCATGAGGCCAAAAACCCCCAGAGGTGCGATGCGCATCACCGCGTGAATCATCCAAATAAACGCATCGATGGTGGCATTTAATGGGGAAAGAAGCGCCGCACTTTTGCTTTTTTCTAGTTTGGAAATGGCAATCCCAAAAAAGAGACAAAACACGAGGATTTGCAAGATGTTCGCATCAGTGAGGGATTGGAACACGTTGGTGGGAATCATGCCGGTAATGGTGTCAAAAAATCCAGGAAGTGCGCCTTGGTCGGCGTATTTGGTGGAAAACATGCCCTCAACACTGCTCAAATCCAGTCCGCGTCCTGGGCCAAAAAGCTCGCCCATAAACAACGCAAGCCCCACGGCTAACGCGGAGGTTCCAAGGAAAAAACCAAAGGTAGTGACGCCAATTTTTCCCGCTGACGGACTGTCTCCAAGACCCGCCGCTCCGGCAATGATGGAGATGGCTACCAAGGGGATAACAAGCATCTTGATGAGGTGAATAAAAATAGTACCAAGGGGCGCAAACATCGCTGCACTCTCGCCCATGAGGGCGCCAACTGCCGTGCCAATGACCATGGCAATAACAATCTGAACGCCGATGTTACGCATGAGGCCTTTCTTCTGTGTGGTCAAAATGTATCCTTTGATGTGGAGGTAGTGGTCAAAAAGAGTTCTTCGTGGTGGGGTTTTGTGCATAAAAATGGCACAACCTCTTTTTAAAGCGGCGGACATTATACATTTTTTTACTGTGAAAAAAAGAGACCCACGTGGCAAGCTTGGGGTAAATTTGCCTATAATACGCTTTTTTTAAGCCAATATCCTTTACATGTAAGAACGGACACAATGCACACCTTAACAGACATACTCATGAAACAAACAGGCCTTAGCGCCACAGTGGTTGCCAGTATTTTAACCCTGCTTGAGGGCGGGGCGACGGTGCCTTTTATTGCGCGCTACCGCAAAGAAATGACAGGCGGGGCGAGCGACGAAGCGTTGCGGGAGTTTGAAAAAACCGTTGAAAGTGCCAAGCACCTTTTGGAGCGCAAAGCCGACGTGGCAAGGCTTATTAGCGAGCGCAGTGTGCTAGATTCCGCGCTCAAACACCGCTTAGACGCCGCCCAAACCCTCAGCGAAGTGGAAGACATCTTTCGCCCTTTTAAAGAAAAAAAGAACTCCCGCGCCCAAAGTGCCATCCAAAAAGGCCTTGAACCCTTAGCAGACGT
>JACUTV010000098.1 GCA_014859645.1 Campylobacterales bacterium | reverse complement strand
ACCATCTCAGGCCTTGTAGCTGATAATAAAATCTACGATGGCACGACCAGCGTGGTGATGACCAACTGGGGAAGTTTATCTGGGTTGGTTGGAACGGAAACCCTTACGCTAGGTCACGGTACGGCTAGTTTTGAGAATGCTGAAGTGGGAAATAGTAAAACCGTCACAGCCATAGACTACATGCTAAGCGATGGAGACAACGGAGGAGTTGTAGGTAATTATCTGCTAGCACTTAATACAGCTACTACGACGGCAAATATCACTAGTGCGACACCAACGCCACCTGCCCCAACACCACAACCTAATCCACAACCAACACCACAAACACAACCCGACGTATCCCATATTGAAAACGGCACCGCTAGCCTTGTCTCTACTGCCTTTGTGCAACAGATGCGACAAAGCCCGCAAGCCCCTGCACCTGTAGTGGGAGCCAGTGGCCCTTTGCCCTCATGGGGAAATGGAAACATTGCTATCATCAACGGGGGTGTACGATTGCCTGATTATGTTGACCAAGAGGAAACAAGATGAAACCTACAACCACCCTATTGCTTTGTGTAACCACCGCCCTTTTGGCTGCGCCTCCGCGTATTGGGGACATTGAAAAACAGCTCATCGTGCCTAAGATTGTCCAAGAAAAAGAAGGGGTCAACAACGAAATCCCTGACCTCTCTCCAACCCCTTCTGAGGCCACGCCCACAGCACAACCTAGCGGGGAAGCAACAGTGTTTATCGCGCGCATTGTGTTTGAGGGCAATGCGCACATCCCAAACCAAGAGTTAGAAACCTTAGTGCAAGACTCTCTTGGAAAAGCACACACCTTTGAAGGGCTTAAAAGCATCGCTTCGACGGTAACTGCGCACTACAGAAGCAAAGGGTACTTTGTCGCCAGGGCGTATGTTCCCCAAGATGCCATTGCCGAGGACACCCTTACGCTTGCGGTGATTGAGGGAAACTATGGTGCCTTTACCCTCTCCAACACTTCCCTAGTCAACGACACAAACGTCCAAGGGTTGCTTGATGCAGTCAAAGAAGCCAACATCATCAGTGTCAACACCCTAGAACGCGCCATGTTACTCATCAACGACACCCCCGGTGCCAAGGTCACCAAGGCAGACATCATGCCAGGAGCGCTTGTCGGTACCAGTGACTTTTTAATCCAAGCAGAAGCCACCTCTCCCTACACAGCCTATGTCATCGGGGATAACTACGGGAGTAGATACACAGGAAAGTACCGCCTTAACCTTGGCCTTAACGCCCTCTCGCCCTTTGGGTATGGCGATAAGCTGAGCCTCAATGGCGTGCTTTCCTCCACAAGTGATTTGAAAAATGGCAAAGTGGCGTACAACTTTCCTCTCATGAACAATGGCCTAAGAGGAGAATTTAGCGCGTCGCATACCACCTACTCCTTAGCCAAAGAGTACAAAGCTCTGGATGCCCTAGGCCATGCCACCACCCTTGAAGCAAAGCTTTCGTATCCACTCATCCGCACCCGTCAAGAAACACTCAACCTTTCCATGAGCTTTGCCCACAAGGACATGGAAGATGAGATACAAAGTGCCAATGTCAAAACCCCCAAAGAGTCCAATGCCCTTACTCTTGGCGGAGACTATACCCGCACGGGACTTTTCTTGGGGCTTAATGCCAACACGACAGTTTCGCTTGCCCTTACTCATGGGCGTTTAAACATCAATGAGACCATCGCCAAAGCCCAAGATGCGGCGGGAGCCAAGACACAAGGGTCGTATTCCAAACTAGCAGGAAGCATCGAACAGTCGGTTTACTTTAACCCAACCTACTCCCTCACCACTAGCCTTCGGTTTCAACATGCCCTAGGCGGCAAAAACCTTGATGGGTCGGAAGACTTTTCCTTGGGAGGTGCGTACGGGGTGAGAGCCTTTCCTGATGGCGAATATAGCGCGGAAAATGGCTACATCTTGGGCGCGGAACTTTTCTACACACTGCCAAGTGTGCAGGGCATAAACCACCGTGCTAGCCTCTTTGCAGACACGGGCTACGCCAAGATGCAAAACGAACTTAGCAATAACAGCGCATCAAGACACCTAAGTGACATAGGCATAGGATACCAAGCGGCGCACAAAGAGTTTTTCACCAAAGTCCAAGTCGCTAGAGTCATCGGGGGGGAGAAAGTGCAAAGCGAACCTGAGCGCAATACACGGGTGTTGGTGCAGGTGGGGTGGATATATTAGGGGGCTTTACATGTAAGGGGTTTGGCGTTACATGTAAATGTGTTATAATCGGCCTCACTAAAGCGATAAAAGAGGCGTGAATGCGATTGAGTATTGTAGCAGGGGCTAATGGCAGTGGGAAGACAACCTTTGCACTTTCGTACGCCACGTTTCATTCAATAGCATTTGTTAATGCCGATGAAATTGCCAAAAGTTTGAACCCTGATCATATGGAACAAGAAAAGTTCCGTGCAGGGAAAATCTTTTTAGAGCAAATTGAAGAGCTTTTAAATAATCGTCAAGAACTGATTATTGAAACAACGATGAGTGGCAAATACCTCATTAAGATTATCCAAAAGGCTAAAGAAATAGGGTATCAAATAGATATATTTTATCTCTATTTAGCTGGTGTGAAAGACCATATAGCGAGGGTTCAGAACCGTGTTTTTAACGGCGGACATTCTATCCCAAGAGAAGATATTATTCGCAGGTATTACCGAAGTCGTCAGCTTTTTTTTGGTCTCTATAAAGAACTTGCTGATCGATGGTTTTTGTTTTTTAACGCCGATGATGAATTTGAAGAAGTTGCAAATTTTGCAGATGGGGAATTGACGGTTTTGCATGAACCTTATTATCACATGTTTACAAAAGGACTTATATGAAAACCATTGAAAATTATAAATTTAGAGATATGATTTTAAAAATTGGAAAAAAAGCGGTCAAAGAAGCGCAGGCTCGAAGTTTGGCTAATGGCGTTCCCAATGTTTTTAGTCGAGATGGCGTTCCCTATTTTCAAATGCCAAGCGGAGAAATCACTTCCACAATCCCAAAAGAATACAAAGGTGTTTTCTCTTAATACACCAGCCAAAACACATTTTGCACGACAATCACCCTTACATGGTAACCCACCCCACCCCTGCTCCAATGCCTACAAGCCAGACCATCAGCACGCTTGCTAACAAAAAGGGTTTTGCGCCCATGTGGCGGAGGGTTTTGGTGTGGGTGTTTAGTCCAAGAGCGCACATGGCGATGCTAAGTAGCATCGTATCCACCTCTAAAAGCACCTGTTTAAAAGGCACCTCTATCGCCGAATTTAGCCCCACCATCCCTAGGAAAAAAAGCGCGAACCACGGAAACGCCTCCCGCATACCGCCATTTTCGCCCTTGCTTTTAAAGACAAATAACAACACAAACAGCACAGGCACCAAAAACATCACCCGTATCATCTTCACGATGACCGCTACCTCGGCGGCTTCTTTAGGGAGTCCCGCCCCCGCACCCACCACGTGTGCCACTTCGTGCAAGGTAGCACCCGTTATAAGCCCTTGGACAAAGGGATTTTCCACGCCAGAGAGCGCCCACGGGTAGACAAGCATCCCTAACGTCCCAAACAGCACCACCGTCGCCACAGCCGCCACCACTTTTTCACTCTGGCTGCGCGTCACCGACTGCACCGCCAAAACCGCCGCGGCACCGCAAATGGCACTCCCCGCCCCAATGAGCAAGGCACTGTGTCTGTCTAGCCCCATTTTTTGCCCCAAAAACCACCCAAGGCTTAGGGTACTTGTCACCACCAAAAGGGCCAACCCTGCCCCCGCAAAACCCACATGCCACACTTGGTCGAGACTAATGTGAAGCCCGTACAGCACGATGCCAAGGCGCAACAGTTCTTTGGTACCAAATTTTAGCGCTCCACTTTGCCCTAGCCACGTGCCAAGGCGCGGCAAAAGGGCACTTGTGGCCATCCCGCCAAGAACCGCAGTGATGAGCGGGCTAGTGTGGTAACCTTGTGCCGTAAGCACAATCCCAAGCCCTCCCCAAAGACCACTTAACACCAATAACACTATCAAGCCGCGCCAAAACATCACTGTTTTCCTTTACATGTAAGGGGTGAGACGCGTGGATTCACCCTGTTTCGAGACGAGTTATCTACAAGGGGTGCCCCAAAGCTAAAGCTTTGACCCATTGGGATAAAGTCTCTCCTGCGGGTGAATCCAAACGTCTCTTTAAAGGCAATTGTAGCACTTGGTATTTTATAAGTAAAATATATTTATTTTGTTAAAATCATTTAAAATATAAATGGAAAACCCTCATGACCCTCAAACAGATTGACCACTTTCTCACCCTTGTAAACCTTGGGCACGTCACCCACAGCGCGCAGGCTCTTGGCATCTCCCAATCTGCCCTTTCTCTTTCCCTTAAAGAGCTAGAACGTGACCTTGGCGGGGCGTTGTTTGAGCGGCAAGGCAAACAGCTCTTTCTCAACGACCGTGGACGTCTTTTTCATGCCCAAGCGACCCCGCTCCACGCCCAACTCTCCACCCTTGCGACCACCTTGCGCCAAGGAGATTTTTTTCACTTGCGCCTTGCGGTGAGCCAGAGTATCGGAACGTATCTACTCCCTTCCATGGTGCTTGATTTTTCCCAAAACCACCCCAATGCTCGCTTTGATTTGCGCATCGAAAACTCCGAAACCATCGTCGCCAAACTCCTTGCCCACGAGAGTGACGCAGGGTTTGTGGAGGGAAGCACACCCCAAGGGGATTTTGACACAACGCCCCTTGCCACGGATGAGCTCATCGTCGTCACTGGGGACAAAAGCCTTGCCAAAACCCCCGTGTTCATCGACACGCTAGCTTCTTTGCCGTGGATATTGCGCGAAAAAGGCTCAGGCACCAAAGAGGTCTTTGAAAACGCCCTGCCCCAAGGAGTGCGCCCCAAAGTTGCCCTTGAAATCAACAGTAACGAAGCCATCAAAGAGGCTCTCAAAGGGCGCAAAGCCCTCTCGTGTCTCTCCCGTTTTGTGGTACAAAATGAGCTAAACCAAGGGACATTGTTTCACGTACCCCTCATCAACCTCACCTTTTCGCGCACCCTCTCCCTCCTCTCTCACCCCACCCAAAACCCCCATTTTTTGGCATGGAAAGAGGCGATGGAAACGGCCTTTAAAAACAAATTTCAGCCAAGATAAAGCATTTGTGCCACTCTTTATCTTTAACGCGCTACAATCGCCCATTACAAATCACCCCCAAGGAGTCACCATGAAGGTTCTCAAGCCCCTTCTTGCGTGTGCTGTTTGCGCCCTTGCTCTTGGTGCAAACGCCAGCGAACGCATCACCCTCAAAGCCGCCAAAGCCGCCTCTTCTTACTACCAAATGGCTGTGCAAGTGGGCGAAACCATCACCCAAGCCACCAACAACGCCTTTTCTATCACCATCGAAGAGAGCCAAGGTTCTGTGCAAAACGTCAAAGAAGCACGCCGACGGGGTGGAAACTACCTCTTTACCACACCTCCAGGTCTTGTCAGCCTCGCCCAAGCGGGTCAAGGTATGTTTGAAAAAGACACGCCCAGTGACTACGCTTCCATCCGCTCCTTATTTCCTTTTCCTTTCATCACCATGCATTTTGTCGTCGCTAAAAAATCAGGTATCCAGACGTTTGAAGCGCTCAAAGGCAAGTCTTTACTCATTGGCAAAGGCAGTTTTGGTGCCAATGAAGCACAAAAATACATGGAACTTTTTGGCCTCAAAGAAGACGTCAAACTCATCGACGCTGAACTCTCTGGCGCTGTAACTGCCCTTAAAAATGGACAGATTGATGGTTTTGCTACTTCGGGTTCCTACCCCGCACCCAACGTCATTGAAGCTGCGGCTAGCATGGACATCCACATCCTTTCCATGAGCGATGCGCAAATCGCCCTTACCAAGCGGGACAAGCTTGTCATCCCTGCTGGCACCTACGCGGGTGTTGAAGAAGACTTTAGCACCACCACCCTTCCCGTCGTACTTTACACCACCACCCAAATGAGCGAAGCAACAGCCTACGCCCTCACCAAAGCCTTCTGGGAGTCCAAGCCTCGCCTTGAACGCCAAAACATTTGGTGGAAAGCCATCACACCTGACTTGCTTGGCACCTTTTACGCGCCCTTGCACCCTGGTGCGCTCAAATACTACCGTGAAATCGGCGTAACCATCCCCGAAGGACTCTACTAGTCCATGCGCCTTTCACTTAAAACGTGTGTGGTGGCGACCCTTGCATTTCTCACTGTAGGGTTCCACCTTTACATCATCTTCACAGGCCTGCTCCCCAACCTCGTTACCCGCCCCTTGCACCTCGCACTGGTGCTTCCGTGGGTCTTTTTGCTTAGCGACCAGCCTAGCTCCGCTGTTGAGCGCTACAGCGGTTATGGGTTGCTCATCCTTGGCCTTGGGGCGAGTTTTTACATTGTCTTTTTTCACGAAATGCTTAGCGACCAGTACGGGTATTTGGAAACGCCTTTGCAGTTTGGCATTGCCCTTGTACTGCTCCTTGTTGTCCTTGAAATGGCGCGGCGTGCTATCAAGCTCGCCTTGCCCCTCACCGCCGCCATTGCGTTGGCGTATGGGATTTGGGGGCACCACATCCCTGGGCAATTTGGCCACCAAAGCATCCCTATCGAGAGTTTTTTGGGCACCCTTATTATCGCAGAAGGCGGCATTTACGGCTCTTTAACAGGCGTTTCCGTTAACGTGGTCGCTATCTTTGTCATCTTGGGTGCTTTTGTGGGCGCGGGAGAAGGGGGGACGGCCTTTATGTCCATGTCCACCAAACTCGCAGGCCGTTTACGTGCGGGCGCGGCCAAGGTCTCGGTCTTAGCTTCTGGGTTTTTTGGCTCCATTTCAGGTTCGGCTTCGGCCAATGTGGCCTCCACCGGTGCTTTTACCATCCCCGCCATGAAACGCCTTGGCTACCCGCCTTCTTTAGCGGGCGCAGTCGAAGCAGTAGCCTCCACAGGCGGGCAAATCATGCCGCCCCTCATGGGCGCGGGTGCGTTTATCATGGCCGAACTTTTGGGCACCAAGTACGCCAACATTATGGCCGCGGCCATTTTTCCTGCCTTGTTGTTTTTCTTCACGGTGTGGATTGGCATCGATGTGTTTGCTAGAAAATACAACCTTGTGGCCATGAACAAAGAAGACATCCCCCAAACGCGCCTTGTCTTGCAACTAAGTCCTTTTTTCATTCTCCCTTTTGGCGTACTGCTTTACGCCCTTTTGGGTCTAGGGAAAACCCCGCAACTTGCCGCGGCTTATGCCATTTTTATTAGCGTTGTTTTACTGTTAGTTGACCGCACGTGGAAGCCTTCGTTAACGCGTTTTTGGAGTACTTTTGTGGAAGCGTGTATCACCGCGTCACGGCAGATTGCGACCATCGCTTCGGTCATCATTTGCGCGGGGATTATCATTGGTGTGCTCAATATCACGGGTTTTGGGGTCAAAATCACCTCCGCCATCTTGTACCTCTCCGACGGCCAACTGTGGCTTGCGTTGCTACTCACCGCCCTTGCTTGCCTTATTTTGGGCATGGAAGTCCCCACCACGGCGGCCTACATCATTTGCGTCTCCGTCGCTGGGCCTATCTTGGAAGATTTTGGCCTAGCTCCTTTGCAAGCCCACTTGTTCATCTTTTGGTTTGCCTTGCTCTCCACCATCACGCCGCCTGTTTGCGGGACAGTGTTTATCGCCTCAGGCATGGCGCAAACTCCGTGGTTTGGGGTAGCGGCAAAGGCCATGAAACTGGGCATTGGGTTGTATATCATCCCTGTGGCGTTTTTGCTCAACGATGCCCTCCTTTACCCTCAAACCCATTTTTGGCTCGCCTTTGTTTCCTTTTTAAAAATTGCCCTGGGCCTTGGACTGCTCTCTCACGCCCTCGTGGGTGAACGCCACACACTTTTGATGCGCCTTGGTTTAGCCTTTGCTGGACTAGCCATCATCCTCTTTCC
>JACUTV010000229.1 GCA_014859645.1 Campylobacterales bacterium | reverse complement strand
TTGGCTTTTTCCAGCAAGTACCTCATCGACGCGTCTAACCTTGACCCCGCCAAACGCCTCAGCTACAAGCAAGCCCAAGCCCATGAAAACTATCTTCAGGGTACATTTTGCACCCTTGCCGAGCTTAAAGAGATGGTGGATTCGGGGCATGTTATGGTTGCTTCCCACGGGCACACGCACACCAATCTCTTGTCTAAAGAGGTGGATTTAGACGTGGAAATCCGCCAATCCCGCCACCTGCTTGAAAAAGCCTTGGGGGTTGGCATAGCGTGTTTTGTGTTCCCTTTTGGCAAATACGACGAGCGCATTCTTCGTGAAAGCCAACAGCACTACCGCTACGTGTTTCGCATTGGCAATGCCATCCATAAAGACTTTTCAGGCATCAAAGGGGTGAATTATCGGGTCAACGGAGATGGACTTAAGCACCCAAAAGAAATCTTTAGCCCCCTTAACCTTGCACGCTTTTGGCTCAAGGGGATCCTTAAAAGGCTGATTGCATGAACCATGTCTCGATTGTAATGATTGTCAAAAATGGAGAAAAAACCATTGGTAAATCTTTGGCGAGCCTGAGTGCTTTTGATGATGTTGTCGTGTACGATAATGGCTCTAGTGATGGCACGAAAGAGATTGTCAAAACATTTGCAAATGTCACCCTTGTGGAGGGAGATTTTTTAGGATTTGGTCCTACTAAAAACAAAGCCGCAAGCTTTGCAAAACACGACTGGGTACTCATCTTGGATGCGGACGAAGTGGTTGAAGCGCGCCTTGCCAATACCCTTCAACACGCCCCGCTAGACCCCAATACAGTGTATCTTATCAATTTTCTCGCCTTTTACAAAACTTACCCCATTAAGCATTGTGGCTGGAATAACCAAAAAATTCGTCGCCTTTACAACACAACACGCACCTGCTTTAACGACAATTTCGTCCATGAAAACATCATTGTAAGCGAGGGCATGACCCTTCAGGAGCTACAAGGTGGAAGTATTGAACACTACAGCTACCAATCCATCAGTGACTTTATCATCAAAGCCGACCGCTACTCCACCCTTTTTGCGAATGATTTTGTCGGCAAAAAACGCTCTTCTCCTGCGAAAGCTTTTTTTAACGGGCTTTATTCCTTTTTCCGAAGTTATGTGTTAAAACGTGGCTTTTTGGATGGCTACCCAGGCTTACTTATCTCTTTTTCTCACATGGTGAGTAATTTTTACAAATACCTCAAACTTTACGAAGCCAACAAAGAAAGAGACCGTCCATGAAACCCCCGTTTTCTTGGGACGCCTACTCCGACCAACCCGCCCTCTTAAAAGACAAAACCTACAAAAAAACCATGCGGCGCGCCCAGTGGAGAGAACATCTTAAAACCCTTGGCACGGCACTTT
>JACUTV010000097.1 GCA_014859645.1 Campylobacterales bacterium | reverse complement strand
AATGTTGTGTTTTTGCCTCTTTGAGGCGCAGGTCCAAGTGAAACACGTCGCGCACATCCCCAATCAAACTCACTTCCCCTAAAAAGATGGTGTCTTTGCTGATGGGACGGTTGCGAAAACTGCTAATAATCGCCGCGATAATCGCCAAATCCGCCGCTGTTTCGCTTACTTTTATGCCCCCTGCGATGTTAATAAACACATCGTATTGGTTAAAAGGCAGGTCAAGTTTACGCTCCAAAAGTGCTAAAAGCATGGTCAGGCGGTTAAGCTCATAGCCCGTAGAACTGCGTTTTGGGTTGGGGTAACTGCTCTCACTCACCAAAGCTTGCACTTCAAGCACGATAGGCCGACTCCCTTCCATCACAACCGTGATGGCTGAACCCGCTTGGGGTGTGCCCCGAGTAAAAAACTTTTTGGAGATGTCTGTCGCGCTCATGAGTCCCATTTTGGTCATCTCAAAAATACCCACTTCACTGGTGGAGCCAAAACGGTTTTTAAACCCCCGAAGCAACCGAAGTTCGCGGTTATTGTCCCCTTCAAAGTAGAGCACCGTATCTACCATGTGTTCCAAGATGCGTGGCCCTGCGATGGAGCCTTCTTTAGTGATGTGCCCGATGATGAAAATAGCAAGATTGTGCTCTTTTCCGTAACGCATGAGTTCAAAGGTAATCTCCCGCACCTGCGACACGCTTCCTGGTGCGGCGGTGAGTTTATCGCTGTAAAGGGTTTGGATGGAGTCTATAATGAGTGCGTCAAAAGGCGTGGTGTGGAGTTCGTTGATAATCGCTTCGAGGCGAATCTCAGGAAGCAAAAAGAGGGAAGCATGGGTGCTGCCAAGGCGGTCTGAACGCAGTTTAATCTGCCCAGAGGACTCTTCGCCACTCACGTACAACACCCGCTTGCCGCTGCTAGCAAGATTGCCGCCAATTTTTAGCAAAAGCGTAGACTTTCCAACCCCTGGACTTCCGCCGATAAGCGTCAAGCTTCCTGGCACAATGCCCCCGCCCAAGACCAAATCAAGCTCTTTATCGCCCGAACTAAACCGTTCGATGGTTTCGATCTCTACTTCGGTGATAGAAATGGCACTACGGGTGGATTTTAAAGGGGTAGATGTCTCTTTAAGGGTGGCAATCTGGACTTCGCTAAGTTCTAAAAAATCATCCCACGCGCCACAACTTGGGCATTTTCCAAGCCACTTGGCGTTTTGAAAACCGCAAGCTTGGCATTCAAAGAGGGTTTTTTTCTTAGCCATTGACACCTGACTCACTAATGAAGATTCCATCAAGCAACCCATCAACAAAGGCTTCTGATTCAAAAGGAATTAAATCTTCTTCGCTCTCGCCCACACCCACGTATAAAATAGGTAACTCTAGGGCACGCGCTATCCCAAAGAGCGCGCCACCCTTGGCGGTGCCATCAAGTTTGGTAATGATGATGCCATCTACGCCAATGAGCTCGTGAAAGGCCTTGGCTTGCGCGATGGCGCTGTTGCCTTGGGTGCCATCTAGTACAAGCAGTTTACGGTGCGGCGCTCCTTCGTGCGCTTTGTTGCAAATACGCGTTATTTTTTGGAGTTCGCTGACAAGGTTGGTTTGATTTTGCAAACGGCCTGCCGTGTCGATGATGACCCGCTCAAACCCCTTGGCTTTAGCAGAACTAATAGCATCGTACGCTACGGCCGAGGGGTCGTGTCCTTGTTGCGTGTAAACAATGGGCACATCAATGCGTTCACTCCAACGTCGAAGTTGTTCGATGGCCGCCGCACGAAAGGTGTCGCCAGCACCTAGCATGACATGCAAGCCTTGGCGTTTGTACATGTAAGCAAGTTTGCCAATGGTTGTGGTTTTTCCTGCCCCATTTACGCCCAAGACTAGTTCCACAAAGGGTTTTTCTTCTTTGAGCGCTGGAGTGTCGTAGATAAAATAGGTACTGAGCACCCGTTTGACATCTTCGCGCTTGACGTGCTCTTGGGGTGGAAGATAATACAAAATCTCTTCCACCAGTTCATAGGTCACATCAGCTTCAAGTAAAATCTCTTCTAAGAGTGCTTTACTAATCTTTTCTTGGGGTTTTGGCGCGACAGATTTGATGGCTTCGAGGGTTTTACTTAACCCTTTTTTTAAAAACCCAATCATAGCCCAAGCGCTTTTTTAATGTCCGCGTCAATCATCTCTTCGGGAACAGCACCGACATAATGGGTGGCATAATGGCCGTTTTTATCGTACAGCACCATGTAAGGAATCGTAGAAACGCCTCCCACTTCTTTGGCAAGTTCGAAATTTGGCTCTCCCTGAGTAACGGTGTAATTAATGGTGTAATACTCAATAAAACTTTTCAATTCTTCGGCGGATTTTTCTTCCAACGCTACGCTAATAATTGACAACGCATCGCCATGGGCCGTCTGTAAGGCGTTTAAATGGGGAATCTCAGCCTTACATGGCGGGCACCATGTGGCGAAGAAATTCAATAAAACAACCTTGCCTTCATGCCCAGCAAAGGTCATGCCTTGTGGCGTCTTTGCGGTGGCAATGGTGTTACCAGAAGTATCAATGAGCGCTAAAGGCCCTTTTTCTTTTCCGATAGTTACTTCGTCTTTAAGAGAGGTTTCTGTATTGCTGCATCCTGTAAAAAAGAGGGTCGAAGCAAGTAAGAGGGTAAGGGATTTCATGTGCATTTTAGTTTTCCTTGTGCTACAATTGTTCCTTCGCACGGTCATGCCGTGTAAAGGTTTGGATTATAGGAAAAAGTGGCTTAAATTGACAAGAGAGAAGGGAGTTAGATGGAGAGCAAAGAGGCATTTCGCACGCGCTGTTTGCAAAAGCTAAAGCACCATTCCTCGCGCAATAAGCTTCGCCAAGATGCCGCTGTTTTAGCACAGCTTTCCCATCTTCTTAAAGGCGTAAAAGGGAAGACAATTTTGTGTTACCTCCCTCTTTTTTACGAAGTAAATATTCGCAAATTGATACGTTCATTACGCCGACAAAATCGGCTTTTGGTGCCATTTATGGAAGGTGTCAGTTTCAAAGTGGTAAAATTCAGATTGCCTATAAAAAAGAAAAAATTTTCTGTTTTAGAGCCTAACGACTCACAGATGGTTTTTTCCAAGATTGATATCGCTATTGTCCCAGTTGTCGGGGTCGACGGGGCGTTGCGGCGGATTGGTCATGGCAAAGGGATGTACGATAGATTTTTCTCATCCTTAAAATGTCACCCAATTGTTATTTTTGTGCAACGGGGAGACTGTTTTACCACACAGCATCTGGGTGAATCCCATGATGTTCAAGCAGATTTTTATATCACCCCAAATCATTTTATAAGACGAAGAGGAATCAATGATTTTAGAGTTTTCAATCGCAGGAGGTGCAGCGCTATTTAGCGGTGCAGCAGGGTATTTTGTTGCAAAAAAAATCAACAACGACAACTATAACATTTTCTTAGAGCAGGCCAAGGCCAAGGCTAAGGCGATCGAGTATGAAGCAGAAATTGTATTGAAAAACGCCAACATTACAGTACAAGAAGCTGAAATTGGGGCAAAAAATCGTTTTGATGAAAAGCTTTCCCAACTTACCAAAGAGCATGTGCTTAAGATGACCGAACTTGAAAAGCGCGAACTTCAAGTGAAAGAAGATTTAAAAAAAGCAGTGACGGAAAAATCTGAAGTCGCAAAACTCAAAAAAGAAGCAGAGCAATTGCTTGAAGAAGGCTCAAGCCTCAAACAAGATTACCAAGAAAAAGTCAAAGAAGCCCTGAGCATCTTGGAGCGCTCCGCTGGTCTTACTGAATCAGAAGCCCGCGAAGTGGTGCTTAAAAAAGTCGAGGAAAAATCTCGCGCCGACATCGCCCATACGGTGCGCCGCTTAGAAGAAGAAGCCAAGCAAGATGCGAAGCGACGGGTCAATTACATCCTTGCTCAAGCTACCTCACGTTATGCGGGTGATTTTGCGGCAGAACGGTTGATTAATGTAGTTAATATTAAAGACGATGAACTCAAAGGCCGTATCATCGGCAAAGAGGGGCGCAATATTAAAACCCTTGAAATGCTCTTAGGGGTGGATATTATCATTGATGATACGCCAAATGCGATTATCTTGAGCAGTTTTAACCTGTACCGTCGTGCCATTGCAACCAAAGTGATTCAGCTTTTAGTGGAAGATGGCCGCATCCAGCCTGCACGCATTGAAGGTATTTATGAGAAGGTACAAGAGGAATTTGAACAAACAGTCATCGAAGAAGGTGAAAATATTATCATCGATCTTGGACTGACAAAGGTACATCCAGAACTTGTGAAACTTATTGGTCGGTTGAAATACCGCGCAAGTTACGGGCAAAATGCCCTAGGCCACTCCTTGGAAGTGGCACATCTTGCTGGGATTATCGCTGCTGAAACGGGCGGGGATGAAAAACTAGCAAAGCGCGCTGGGATTTTGCATGACATCGGTAAGGCACTTACCCATGAATTTGCAGGCAGCCACGTAGATTTGGGCGCAGAAGTCTGTAGGCGCTATAAAGAACATCCTGTCGTCATCAATGCTATTTTTGCCCACCATGGACACGAAGAAGCCACGTCTGTAGAATCGGCTGCGGTATGTGCGGCAGATACGCTTTCTGCGGCACGCCCAGGAGCTAGACGCGAAGTGTTAGAGAGCTTTTTGAAGCGGGTACAAGACATTGAGGAGATTGCAAAATCAAAACCAGGTATCAAGCAAGCGTATGCCATTAATGCTGGGCGTGAGATTCGCGTCATTGCAAATGCAAAGCTTATTAATGACGATGAAGCGGTGTTGCTTGCTAAGGAAATTTCCCAAGAGATTGAGGAAAAGGTGCAGTATCCTGGGGAGATTAAGGTTCATGTTATTCGTGAGGTTCGTGCCGTTAATTATGCGCGCTAAGAAGACGCTATGAAGGGCAAGGTGCTAAGCTACGATACTTTTAGTGAAGAGGGAGTGTTAGAGGGAAGGGATGGTGTGCATCATCCCTTTTCTCTAATGGACTGTATTGAGTTTCCCAATGACCCACGCAAAGGTGACCCTGTTGAATTTGGGCTTGATGGTGGTGTGCCTTATTATGTAAAATTTTTAAAAAACCCCTCTTACGAGGCGGAAGACGAAGCGCAAACTCTTGTGCCACAACAAAAAAAAGCTCCCGCCAAAGAAAATGATATTTATGCCCCCATTGTCCTTGACTACTCGGTAGAAGAGGCTATTTTCCACTACTTTTCGTCACTCATTGTCGATTTGGAAGAGTACGACTATGATTTTGAAGAATACGAGCGCTTGGACTACATCCGAATGCGACGCTTTTTAACCACTGCATACCACAATCTCCTTGACCTTGACCCTAAATTTGTTAACAATGAACTGATCTCTTTTTATGAATACGTGGGCGATATTTACCGACTCTATAAAGGGTTTGTTAAAAAAATCAGCATCCCAAAAATCGCCTACGAGGAGATATTCCTTGGAGCGCAAACGGAATATGTGTGGCGAAAAGCAAAACTTGAAAGCAATCGCGGGGAGATTTCTACCCAAAAAGGGGTGATTAAAAACCTTGCCAATGAAATTGAACGTGTAAAGCAAAAAATACTCAAAGAACCCAAAGAAAAAGTGGCCTTTGAAACAGAATACAAACGCTACAACCGCATGTACGTGGACGCCTTGCATCGTGCCGCAACCTTGCGCGATGAAAATATTTTTTTATTGCGTGAGCTAAAATCCTTTGAAGAGATGTACTATGGCGATTTTGCAAGCCAATTTGCACATTTTTCTAGGGAGCGCAAAGAGCAGATTTTAAGGCTTTTGGATGGGTATTCTTATTATTTTGATAAAAAAATGTGGGATTGTGCTGAGAGCTCTAGGTCAATTCGCGAGTTTTTCAGAAAAGCCAACGTGCAGGAAGAGTTTTCCAGTAAAACATACCTCAAATACTACCTTAAGGGGCTCGATGAACTTAAGATGAGCGAATTACACCGAGAGTTGAAAACCTTGCTTTCCTATCTTGAATCCCTTTCTCAGGTCTCAGTTGCGATAGTGGATGAAGATAAAGATGCAAAATTTCGTTTGCTTAAAATCCTGCGCTTGCAAAACAGTGACGTGAAGGCCAGTTCTTATGAACGCGTGAAGTTGTTTGCCCAAAGGCTCAAGCAAGAACCTTTTGATTTGGTGATTATTGATACTAAGATTACCAATCCTTCTGTTGAAAAAAGCCTTGAAATCATCGAAGAAATGCAATCAAAGCGAACCAAGAAATGTCGCGTTTGTCTCATGTCTACAACCTTTTCCAAAGAAGAATTAACGCGCTATAGTGCGCTTGGAATTACAAACTTTTTGCTCAAAACCCTTCCTGAAGCAGAGCTTGGAAGGCGGTTGGATGAACTGCTTGAGGGGTTACATGTAGACCAGCTGAAGGCATAGTATGAACACCTTGCAAAACAAATACCCCCTGTCTCTCTCCCAACTTTTTAAAACACTCCTTTCGTTTAAAAAAGAGTTATTGCTAGCCAATCTTATTGCCATCGTTGCCGTGATAATTAGCACACCCGTTCCGCTTTTGATGCCGCTTTTGGTGGATGAAGTGTTGCTTGGGGAGTCTGGCATCTTGATGCGCACGGTTGATGGGCTCTTTGGCGCGCCACAAATGCCTTACATGTATGTACTCGTGGTGTTGGTTATTACGCTTTTGATGCGCTTTGTTTTTTTTATCTTGAACTTTTTTCAGACAAAGTATTTTACGATTATCTCCAAAACTATCACCTTTGGGTTGCGTCAACGGGTGCTTTCGCACCTCGGTAATGTTTCTTTGAGTGGGTATGAGCATTTTGGTTCGAGCCGTGCCAATGCGCTACTAGTAGTAGACGTGGAAACGGTGGATGAATTTTTAGGGACGACCATTAGTCGGTTATTGATTTCAATTTTGACGGTGTTGGGCGTGGGCGTAGTGTTGTTGCTCATTCACTGGCCTTTGGCTTTGTTCATTTTACTGCTTAACCCTTTTGTGGTTGTACTAACGACCAAAATCGCCCGCTCGGTTTCTAAGCTAAAAAAGCGGCAAAATGAGGCGTTTGAGGTCTTTCAAGCAGCGCTGAGCGAAACCCTTGACCTTTTTATACAGGTGCGTGCAAGCAATCAAGAAAAACGTTTTATTGCGCAAGTGGAGGCAAAGGCAAGGGCGATTAAAGACGAGTCCATTGCTTTTGGGTACAAAAGCGACGCGGCTTCGCGGTTTTCTTTTTTGGTTTTCTTGAGCGGCTTTGAAATCTTTCGTGCCGCGAGTATTATGGTGGTGGCGTATTCGGATTTGAGTATTGGCTTGATGTTGGGGATTTTTGGCTATTTGTGGGTGATGATGGGCCCCGTGCAAGAAATCTTGGGGGTGCAGTATGCCTTTCATAATGCCAAGGTTGCCCTGGGACGCATTAATGCTTTGTTAGAACTTCCAAAAGAGCCTGAGTATACGCACAGGATAAATCCCTTTGTAAAGGGGGAAACCAATGGGATTGTTCTTAAGGATGTTAACTTTGCCTATGAGCTTGGCAAGCCTGTTTTAGAGCACGTTTCCTTGGAAATTCCCCGTGGAAAACGGGTGGCGATTGTGGGGGCTAGCGGGAGTGGCAAGAGTACGTTGGCACAAATTATTGTGGGATTTTATCCACTTGATTCGGGCGCGCTTTTGTTTGATGGGGCCGATGTGCGGGAGATTGGCCTTGATATTGTCCGCGAAAATGTCTTCTTAATCTTACAAAACCCACAGCTTTTTAATGGCACAATACGTACCAATATCACCTTGGGTGAAGAGATTAGCGACACGCGTCTTTATGAAGCCCTTGCCATTGCCCAACTTGAGAGTTTTGTGAATGAACAAGCGTTGGGGCTTGAAACGCCCGTGGGCAAAGATGGTATTAAACTTTCGGGTGGTCAACGCCAACGCTTAAGCATTGCGCGGATGATTGTGAAAAATCCCAATGTTGTGATTTTGGACGAGTCTACATCGGCGCTGGATGTGCATACGGAAAAAGCGTTGTTTGAAGGACTCGACCGCTACCTTAAGGGAAAAACGACTATTGTGATTGCCCACCGTTTGAGTACGATTCGCATGGCAGATTATATTTACCT
>JACUTV010000096.1 GCA_014859645.1 Campylobacterales bacterium | reverse complement strand
GGGCATGTGGTGACCTTTGTTGTTTCACTCGTTGGCTACGTGCTTTTGGTGCGCAAACACCCCGTGATGTTGCTCGGCCTTCCCCTGCTCGGCCTTGGATTTTTGGCCTATGTGGGCGGACTCCGTTTTACCATGTACGCCGTACCTATCGCCGCATTTGGTCTTGGGTATGGGATTGTGTGGTGTAAGGAGTGGTTTGTCACGCATTTTGCCAAAGAACGCAGTGTGGCGCTGATGGGCAGTGTGCTAGTGGTGGTAGCAACCCTTGGGGCGCTGTACCCCAATGTCATGCATGTTATTAATTACCGTGTCTCGACGGTCATGAACGCTAGCGAAGTGGCGCAACTTGAAGCCCTTGGCACTCAAGCGGGCGAAGAAGCTTATGTGATTTCATGGTGGGATTATGGCTACCCAATTCGCTATTACGCCAAAATGCGCACGCTGATTGATGGGGGAAAACACTCTGGTTCGGTAAATTTTCCTGTGAGTTTTATATTGCATGCCAACCAAGCAAGAGGTGCAAACATGGCTCGTTTGGAGGTAGAATACACGCAACAGCGTTACAATACCGACCAAGATAACCGCACTAAAAATAAGGAAGAACAGGAGATTTTACCTAACTCAAACCTTGCGTGGATGATGCAAGAGTATGGCTACGAAGACGCGAATCTGTTTTTGGAAGAAATAAATACCCTCACGCAAGTGCCTAAAACCCAAGAAGTATACATGTACTTGCCCTATCGTATGCTATCTATCATGCAAACCATCGCCCAGTTTAGCAGCCTTGATGTGATGAGTGGCGCACCTCGGCGCTTGCCGTTGTTTTTCATGTCTCCCCAGTTTCAAGACTCCGAAGATACGCTTTACCTCTCAGGTGGGGTCAAACTTGACAAGGCGCGTGGAGTGATGCATTTAGGAGCCCAACAGGTTCCCTTAGCGCGTTTTATTCAAACCCGTTACGAAGCGGGTGCGTTGGTGCGTGAAACGCAAAGCTTGCACCCCCAAGGCACGCTTACACTGATTTTCATGGAACCGTATCAGATGTTTTTACTGGTAGATGAAGCGATGTTTGCCTCTACTTTTGTACAACTTTTTGTGTTAGAAGCCCCAGACCTTCGCTTTTTTGAGCCCGTTTCGCTCACGCCATGGGCAAAGATTTATAAACTCATTCCTTAAGGAAATTTATGCAACATATTTTTAGAGAATACGACATTCGTGGCATTTATGAAAAAGATTTGAACGAGCACAGCATTAAAACCATCGGTTTTTTGTTGGGCAAACGCATTGCTAAGGTTGGCAACACCGTAGCCATAGGGTACGATGCAAGGCTACACTCGCCCACCATCACAGCGTGGCTTACAAGCGGACTCAACCACGCAGGACTTGACGTGTTGCACATGGGGCTTGTGCCCACACCGTGTAATTACTTTGGCGGGTTTTTTGACCATGAAAACAAAGCAGATGCGACGGTGATGGTGACAGGTTCGCACAACCCCCCTGAATACAACGGCCTCAAAATCACCCTAAACCAAGCCCCGTTTTTTGGCGCAGACATCACCGCCTTAGGGGAAGAGGTGATGGCGTTTTCACAGCACATTCCCGACAACCTTACATGTAAAGCCGTAGACACCCTTGCGTTGTACACGGATTTTTTAGTGGAACAGTTTGCGCATCTAAAAGGGATGAAAACGCGCATTGCTATTGATTGTGGCAACGGAGCCGCGGGCGTGGTGGTGCCAAAACTGTGCGAAGCTTTGGCGCTAAACACCACGATTCTTTACGCCCAGCCCGATGGCACCTTTCCTAACCACCACCCTGACCCTAGCGAAGAAGAAAACCTGCACGATGTAAAAGCCTTGTTAAAAACGCAAAATGGCGACATCGCTTTTGCTTTTGACGGGGATGCCGACCGTTTGGCGGTGCTCACCCAAACCAACAACTTCAAGGGCGACCAGCTGGCGCTTTTGTATGCTAAGCTTCTTAAAAATCCCAAAATCTTGGGCGAGGTGAAATGCTCTCAGGTGATGTACGACGAAGTGGCTAAGATTGGCACGGCATACATGTACAAAACAGGCCACAGCAACATCAAGGTCAAAATGAAAGAGCTTGGTATCGACATTGCCGCGGAAGTGAGCGGCCATATCTTCTTTGCCGACCGCTATTTCGGGTATGACGATGCGATTTACGCGATGCTACGTACGTTAGAGTTGCTTTATAAAGGGCTAGATTTGGACGCAGAACTGGCCAAACTTCCCACGATGTTTACCACCGAAGAGCTTAAAATCCCCACGACCGAAGAAGCCAAGTTTGAAACTATCGTGAAGCTCAAAGCCTTTTTGGAAACCCCGCCAAGCGATTTTCCAGTCATTAAAGAGATCATCACCGTGGATGGCGTGCGGGTGGTGTTTGAAGAAGGATGGGGACTTGTGCGCGCGTCCAATACCACGCCGGTACTTGTGGCGCGTTTTGAGGCAAAGACTCACGTGTTGATGCGCACCTATCAAAAAGCCCTGGAAGACGCACTTAAGGCATGCAGTCCTTCATGCTAGAAACAGTTGTGAGTATTGCCAAGACAGTAGGCGCGGAGGTGTTGAAGGTCTATGGGCGCAAAATTGCGGTTACGTACAAGGCAGACAATTCGCCTCTCACTGAAGCAGATTTATTGGCCAATGCTCTCATTTGTGATGCGTTGAACGCGGCGTATCCAAGCATCCCCATCCTCTCCGAAGAGAGCAAAGCCGCCCCTTACAAAGAACGGCAAGGATGGAAAGAGTACTGGTGTGTGGACCCCATCGACGGAACAAAAGAGTTCATTAAAAAAACGGGCGATTTTACGGTCAACATCGCCCTTATTCGCCACGGTGTGCCCGTGCTTGGCGTAGTACAAGCCCCTGTTTGGGACGTGCTTTATGGGGCGCAAGAAGGAAAAGGTGCGTTCAAAGAGACCGCGCAAGGGCGTGAAGCCTTACATGTAACGCCTTTTGATACGCGCCATTGCATCGTGGTGGCGAGTAAATCGCACCTTTCTTCTAAAACCAAGCGTTTTATCGCCGCTTTGAGAGCGGAAGTTACAGAAGTGGAAGTCCAGCAACGGGGAAGTTCGCTCAAACTGTGTTTGATAGCCGAAGGAAAAGCCCACCTCTACCCGCGCGTCGCCCCCACCATGGAATGGGACACTGCCGCAGGCCACGCCATCTTAAAAGAAGCAGGCGGCGAGGTTTACATGTACGCCTCCGAATGCACCCCTTCCCACTACTACTTGCGCCAAGGGGTTACGCCTTTGGTCTACAACAAACCTTCGCTTTTTAACCCTAGCTTCATTGCTGTGTAGTTGCTGATAAAAAAAGTAACTAATCTAGTCTATTTTTTTATTTTCTAAATGCGCTTAAGCAACATAAAATAATATTTAATGTTATCATCACCTTTTAATCTTACAAAAAGGAGTAATGATGCTACGAAGTATCATGTTGTTTTTGTTTTTGGCAGTTGCCCTCTGGGCTAAGGTAAACCTCAACACCGCCACTGCGGAAGAGCTAGCCACGCTTAAAGGCATTGGGGAGAAAAAAGCCACCGCTATCATCACCTACCGCGAAGCAAACGGTGGGTTTAAAACCGTCGAAGAACTTGCCAACGTCAAAGGAATCGGTGAAAAAACCGTGGAGTCTTTGAAAGAATCCATCGACGTCAAGTAGTCCATAAGGCCCAAGGTTTTGGGTCTTACTTTTGAAGAAGCCACGACCTCTTCATTTTTTTTGCATGTGGTATAATTTCAAAACTTGGAGGTGTGGCATGGTCGTACGATTGCAGATTAATGAAAAAAAGGCAAAATTTTTTCTAGAATATTTAGCTTCTTTAAAAGAAGGCATTGTTGAGAAAATTGACATCCAAAAAGAGCCATTATTTGAGGCGGTAACTTCTAAAAAAGAGGTTGTTCACAGAATAGCCCAAGCGGAAGATAATGCCCAGTTTTGCTCTCACGAAGAATTTTGGAGAGACATGGGTGTTTGATATTGTCTACGAGACGCAATTTGGCTTAGCGCTAAAGAGTATTTGTGTTTACATCTCAGCCGATAAGCCAAGCGCCGCAAAAGAATTTAAAACAACACTAAAAGCCAAGCTCGAATCTCTCACCCAAAGCCCTTACCGTTGCCGTGCATCGCACTTTATTGAAAATGAAAACTACCGTGACCTCACCCATAAAGGCTATACTATTATTTATAAAGTCGTACAAGACCAACACCTCATTCAAGTTCTTGATATTTTCAAGTGGATTGACAGAGGGCAAATAACCTAACTTTTTGAGTCAAAATATCAACAAGATTTTATAGGGTACTATTAAACCCCCCCCCTTTTTTCTATTTTCTAAACACGTTTAAGCAACATAAAATAATATTTAATGTTATCATCATTCTTAAATCTTACATAAAGGAGTGATGATGCTACGAAGTATCATAATGGTTTTGTTTTTGGTAGTTGCCCTGTGGGCTAAGGTAAACCTCAACACTGCAAACGCAGAGGAATTAGCAGCCCTTAAGGGCATTGGCGAGAAAAAAGCCACGGCCATCATCACCTACCGCGAAGCTAACGGTGGGTTTAAAACCATCGAAGAACTCGCCAACGTCAAAGGCATCGGTGAAAAGACTGTGGAGTCTTTGAAAGAATCCATCGACGTCAAGTAGTCCATAAGGCCCAAGGTTTTGGGCTTTATTTTTCTGCATTTAAAGTATGCTAAAATCAATCAAAACAAAAAAAGAGGGTAACCATGACAAAAGAAGAGATTTTGACTTTTTTGCGAGAGCACAAGGATGAATTGCGGCAAAAATATGCTGTTACTGAAATAGGCTTATTTGGTAGCTACGCAAGAGGAACGGCGCATCAAAACAGTGATATTGATTTGGCTATCGTCACAACAAAAAAAGACTTTTTTGTACGTGAGGATTTAAGGGAATATCTTCAAAAATCTTTTAAAGTGTCCGTCGATGTAGGCTATTTTGATAGTTTTCGTGACTTCTATAAACAAAAAATTGCCAAAGAGATTCTTTATGCATAAAAAAGAAGAGAGGGATTTTGAACTTTTCATTGTCGACACCCTTGTTTCTATTTACAAAGTAAAATGCTACACAACCGGGTTTAAAAGTGGACATGACTTGCAGCACAGTTCTCTTCATTGGGATGCCACTATGAGAGCCTTTGAAATTATCGGTGAGTCACTTAACTATCTTTTGGGAAATGAAAACTTTGAAAACCTTTCTCCTTCGTATTTTCGAAAAATTGTTAATTTTAGAAATGTAATCGCTCACGGCTACTTTGGTATTGATGCTGAAGAGGTGTGGGACATAATAACGCAAAAACTTGAAGACCTAAATAAAGACCTTCTTTATGTGGCGAACGCCCAGTTTGACATAAAAGAAGCCCTAGAGTCAACCATTAGAGAGTATTCTGCGCGAGATGAAAAAATTACCCACTACCTTCAAATGTTGCTTTAAAAATTCCAGTAACCACAAAAATAAAACCCTCTATGAGTACTGGTGGGCATGATGGAACAACAGCAGGCCATTTTGTATAAAAAAGCAGTAAAGTTACTTTCCCTTTGTTGTTTATCTTAGACATTTTTAAGCAAAATCCAACACTTTTTTATGTTACCATCATTCTTCTATCTTACATAAAGGAGTGATGATGCTACGAAGTATCATAATGGTTTTGTTTTTGGTAGTTGCCCTGTGGGCTAAGGTAAACCTCAACACTGCAAACGCAGAGGAATTAGCAGCCCTTAAGGGCATTGGCGAGAAAAAAGCCACGGCCATCATCACCTACCGCGAAGCTAACGGTGGGTTTAAAACCATCGAAGAACTCGCCAACGTCAAAGGCATCGGTGAAAAGACTGTGGAGTCTTTGAAAGAATCCATCGACGTCAAGTAGTCCATAAGGCCCAAACCCTTGGGCTTTATTAAGGAAGCAACAGCCTCTTCGTTTTTTTGCATGCGGACTTGCATCGTAGACTTCTTGAGCACTTATCACTGCACTACAGCACAGAAAACCCCTTGCATGGTAGCGTTTTCTACAACTTTTTTCACTTTGTGGTAAACAAACGGTAACAATTTTGTAGTTTTTTGTTTTTTTAAGTTTAAAATAAGCAAAATGAGAGGGTTTTGTAGTATAATTTTCCCCGTAACACAAATTTTCTAAGGAGTTTACATGAAATTAGCAAAACTTAGCCTTGCTGCTATCGTTGCTGTTGGTGCGATGACGACATTCGCATCTGCTGCCCCACTTGAAGAAGCCATTAAGGGCGTTGAGATCTCGGGTATGGTTCGCTACCGCTTTGAGAGTCTAAGTAATGGTGATAAGTACAAAGACAACTCACGTGAGCGTCACCGCTTTTCTGTGCCTGTAAGTTTCACTATTCCTGTGGCTGATGGCCTTAAAGCAGGCGTTAGTGTACGAGCAGAACAAAACGAAGGTCGTCGTGGTTACAATGCAACAGGTGGTATCGTAACTGACCCAGACGGAAATGATAAAATCGCAATGACCAAAGCATGGTTCATGTATACACAACCTACTTTTAGCTTAAAAGCAGGTAAATTTGAAATCGCTACACCATGGACTGACCCAGGCTATGCTGGTGACCGCGGTACAGGCGCCTTAGCACTATTTACAGGCGTAGAAGGTTGGACCTTTGCCGCTGCCGCTTTTGCACAAACCAATATTGGTGCGGAGAGTGATACATATAGGGTGACTGCAAATTCAGGTGATATAATTGAATTCAAATTAGCAAATGATGATGGTATGGCAAAAGAAAACCTTTATGCTGCAGCCGCTATTGGTTCTGTTGGACCAGTTGATTTGCAAGTATGGGCAACAAGAATGTCAAACGTCATTGACAACTCTTTCTTCCTCCAAGCATCTACAAAGTTTGAAGGTTTTAGCATCAAAGCACAAGCTAACCGTTTGAAACTTGATAGCGATGTTAAAGCCACAGACCGTTCTGGTACTTTCTATGGTGCTGAGGCTGGTTTTGCTACTGCTGGTTTTAAAGTAGGTGCTGGTTATACCAAAAACGATAAAAAACAACCTATTTATGAGCTTAGCGCAGACTCTTCTGCGATGATTAAAGCGGGTAAACAAATTTACTATCAAACAAGTAATAAGCTTGATGCGAAGACAATGTTCTTTACTGCGGGTTACAGCTTCGACAAGTACCGCGTAGGTGCTGGTTATGTGCGATCAAAAGCTAACGATGGCACAGTTGCTCTTACCAGTAAAGAAACAGCTAAAGAAACGTACCTTGAGGCAGGGTATAAATACTCCAAAAACTTTGATCTCTATGCTTATTACTCCATGATGGACAATAAAAAATGGGCTGGTCACACGAGTGGTGTTCAAAACCCTGATTTTGCTAAAAAGTCAAACCAAATCCGTTTCCAAGCACTTTACAGCTTCTAGTTTTTTACACTCAGACCGAGGGTTTCTCTCGGTCTGATTTCTTTCTTCCCGCTCACCTCTTTTTTGACTCTATGATTCCTTTTTTTGAGTACTTCTTTAACTTAACCATGCTATAATCAACCCCTTTTTACTTTACCTGACAAGGATGATGAATGAAACGCGTGTTGCTTTCGTGTGCTCTTGCGGCTAGTATGCTAGTAGCAGAAGAGACCTATGTATTTACCGCCAAAGGTGAGTTTGCTAAAGAACTTAAAGCACTCATGGAAAAACACGCCCAAGAGGGCAAGGTTGAAATCCAAGAGCTTTCTGCTGAAGATGCTTCGAGTGGAGGGGTACTCAATGCGTTGCTTTCTCCGCGCTCTAATATGGGAAATGTTACTGCGGGCAAGGCATTGTATGACCGTACATGCTTTAAGTGCCACGGAGTCGAAGCAGAGCGCAGTAGTTACAACAATGCTAGAGTTCTTCGCACCCTTTCCAAGGAAGAGTTGGTCACTCAGATAGAAGGCTACCGAAGAGGCAGTGATTTTGGTGGAAGCACAAGTATGATTATGCACCAAGCGGCCGTTGTGCTCAGCACGCCTGAAATTAATTCCCTTGCAGTGTATATTAAAAGTCTAGATGCTTCGCCCGAGCAGTCAACTTCTGGTGCTCCTCAGGGGAAAGCTGAGCCTGCTACACCGGTACAAGGAAGTTACCTAAAGTAATCCAAGCAAAAGAGGGACGATGATAGGCATT
>JACUTV010000095.1 GCA_014859645.1 Campylobacterales bacterium | reverse complement strand
CGTTGAGGATTTTAGAGGAGATAAACTCGTGCAAATGAATCTTTTCTGTTGCCACGGCTAAAATAAATCCACCCAGAAAAAGATAAATGATAGGATTGGAGTAGTTGGGCGCGGTCATGGTGATACTGATGATGCCAAGAGAAGGAAAAAGAACGATAGGCAAAAGAGAAACAACTCCCACAGGAAGGCCTTCGTTGGTCCACATGGTGACCAAAAACGCGATGAGCCCGATGAGTCTTGCTTGGTTTTCCTCAAAAGCAAAAAGGCCAATGCCGTAGCCAACAAGGCCAACCAAAAGGCCAATGACGATGAGTTTTATCTGCATTTCTTGGGTTTTTTCTTGTGGCATGTACTCTCCCCTGTAGTTTAAGATAAAAGAAGTCTTGTTTTGATTGTAACGAAGGGGTGGGAGATTATTGAGACGTTTTTGGTTCTTACATGTAAAGGAAAAAAAAGAGAGAAAAGATGTGTAAAATCGTTACATAAAAAAAGGGTTTTTGCGCAAAACACGCGCAAAAACCCTCCTTGACTTCTTGTAAAAGGCTAAACGGCTTCTTCGTCCGTTTCACCTGTTCGGATGCGCACGATCTTTTCAATGTCGCTCACAAAGATTTTGCCATCGCCAATCTTGCCTGTTTTGGCTGCTGTAATGATGGCATGAAGAACTTTGTCTAGCATCTCGTCTTTCACTACAAGTTCGATTTTTACTTTAGGTAGGAAATCTACCACATACTCAGCCCCACGGTAAAGCTCCGAGTGGCCTTGTTGGCGACCGTAGCCTTTGACCTCACTGACAGTCATTCCCGTAAGTTCGAGTTCTGTCAGCGCCTCTTTCACGTCTTCGAGTTTAAAAGGCTTGATGATTGCTTCAACTTTTTTCATACTCTCTCCTTATCGGTTAATCTTGCTAAATTCTGGGTACGCTTCCAAGCCGCATTCGTGGACGTCAAGCCCTTCGTATTCTACCTCTTCGCTAACACGAATACCCACAGTGATTTTAAGGATATACCATATAATAAAGGAAGTGATGAAGACAAACAAGCCAATCACGACAATCCCTTTAATCTGTGCAAGAAGGGTAACATCAGGGTTAAAGATACCCACAGCGAGGGTTCCCCAGATACCACACACCAAGTGAACGCTTAGGGCACCAACAGGATCATCAATGCGAAGTTTGTCAAAGAAAGGCACCGCAAGGATAACCAAGACACCCCCCACAAGGCCGTCGATAAAGGCAACATTCATGCCTAAATCCGGACCCGCTGTTACCGCAACCAAGCCACCAAGTGCGCCGTTGAGTACCATGGTTAAGTCCACACGCTTGTAAATGACTTGGGTCAAAATCATCGCTGTAATGGCACCTGTAGCGGCTGCCATGTTGGTGCTCGCAATGACCGAAGCGATGCCGTCGATGTCCTCTTTGCTACCAAGAGCAAGTTGTGAACCGCCGTTGAAACCAAACCATCCCAACCAGAGGATAAAAGTACCCAAGGTTGCAAGGGGAAGGTTAGAACCAGGGATGGCTTTGACGCTGCCGTCTTTACCGTATTTGCCCTTGCGAGCACCCAAGAGTAAAACACCTGCTAGTGCGGCCCAACCGCCAACACTGTGGACAATGGTAGACCCTGCAAAGTCAGAAAACCCTGCAATCAACCCACCAAGTTCAGAACCGCCCCATGTCCAGTGACCTTGAAGGGGGTAGATAAAGGAGGTGAGCACAAAGACAAAAATGGTAAATGGCCACAATTTCATGCGCTCAGCAACGGCGCCTGAGACGACAGAAGCAGCCGTAGCGACGAAGACCATTTGGAAAAAGAAGTCTGCCATGGTGGGGTAGTCACCGCCACTTTCAGCCACAACAGGGCCAATGCTTCCAAAAAGCGCATTGCCATCACCGTACATCAAGTTGTACCCAATAAAGTAGTACGTGATACCTGCTAATGCATAAAGCGTGATATTTTTGGTCAGAATGGTGGCGGTGTTTTTAGACCGTGTAAGTCCCGCCTCCAGCATCGCAAAGCCCGCAGCCATCCACATGACCAGGGCACCCATGATGACAAACAAGAAGCCATCAAGAACGTATTTTACATCAGCAAAGTTTTCCATTTGCTCTCCTTTTTGAAATGTTGAGAGCAGTATAACAAGTAAATTGATTTAAAATAAACACTTAAATGATTAAAATATAATCAATTCATTTAAAAATAGAATGAAGAAGGGCAGAAAGAGGAATGTGATAGCGGTATGGGGTTTTTGATCTGGGTTGGTAAGAAAAAATAAGCGTTTGCGACGCAATGGGAATAAGAGAAGTTTTTAAAAAAGAGTTAAAATGTTAAAAAAAGAGAAGGCAGGGAGCCAAAAAATGCTTAATTTTTAATCATTTTTAACAGGCTGGGTGCGAGAGGCAAGAAAATGAGAAAAAATGAAATAAATTCCTACAAAGAACATTACCGTGCCGATGCTTCCTGAGATAATCCCTGTAAGAAAGTACATACCCCCCATCAAAAGTCCGTACACTAGCAAATAGATGCCTGCTTTAAAGCTTGGTTTAGTAAGGGTGTAGAGAAGAAAAAGTGGTACAAAAAAATGCAAAACAACGATGCACCCAATCTTAATAAAACATTCGAGAATAGAAGAGGCCAATGTTTCATAGGTGTACGTAATGAGCAGCGGAATAAGATAAATGGAGACAAAAAAGCCGCCGATGACAACAAGTGTTAATATGATGCGTGTGAGTTCGAATAATAAATGAGACAACACAGCTGGCCTTCATGGTTTTTTGAATTATATCAAAAATAATTTACTTTTAGTAAACAAGGTAAAAAATAATTATTTTTTGCACATTCTTAATTCTTTATCCTCGGAATGTTTTTGGTCAATTCTTAAGTATTAACACACTAGAATTACATCCCTAATCTAGGAGCTTGATTGAAGACATATCATAAAGTTTTGCTTACACTTTTTGTTGTCCTTGCAGGGCTTCTGTTTATTAAAGCCTACAAGGATTATGTGCAAATTAAAAACGTGTACCAAATGGTCGCTTTTGAAGAGTCCAAAACACTGGTCAATGCGCTTATTGCTTTTGAGGAAATCTACCAGCATGGTTTCTTTAAAGAAGATGCCGCGGCGAATGCACCCATACCCCCTCTCTCTTCTGTTCATATTACAGAACACATTACACAAAAATTTGATGGCGCGGTAAAAGAAGTACGGGTGCATCAAGCAACCAAGGAATCCCCTGAGGTTTCACTGCATGATGTTCGGGCGTTGGACTATTTTTTTGCACACCCTGAGGCAAAAGAGTATTTTAAACCCGAAGAAAATGGGACGTACTATTATGCAGCCCCCTTTTATACGCTCACAACGTGTGTGACATGTGAGGATAACGCTATGGAATCCAAAGAAGAAGCCTTGGCGGGAGTGGTGAGTGTAGAGGGTGTAAACAACGCATTGATGCGTTCTTTGTACGAAGAGTACTTGTATGCGATGACAGTGTACGCCATTGTGGGTGTATTGGTGTACGTCCTGTTGGGGTATTTTGTGCGAAAAGCATATGTGCGTGATGAACATTATCGCGTGACACTCGAAAAAGAGCTTAAAGAACATTTGGAGATGCTTAGCCAAAAAAGCGAAGAGATGCATTACCAGATTTTCCATGACGCGCTGACGAATTTGCCCAACCGCAACCAGCTCACCCAAGACCTTGCCGCCAAAAAAGGCAATGCGCTGGCCCTTGTTAACATCGATGATTTTAAGCAAACCAATGATTTTTATGGGCAAGAAATTGGCGATGAGGTGTTGGTGTCGTTGGGCCAATTGGTGCTGAGTTTCGCCAAAGAGCACCGCGCCCATGCGTACAAACTTCATGCGGATGAGTACGCCATTGTCTTTTCGTGCACCGTACCCCGCGTGTTGGAGAAAAAGATTCACGCACTGCTAGAAGAGTTGCGCCAGTTTGTGTTGATTACCGATGAAGACCATGACATTGACATCATGGCGACCGTTGGCGCGGCGATTGGCGAAGAAACCTTGCTAGCCCACGCGGACATGGCTCTTAAAAAGGCAAAAAAAGAGCGCATCTCTTACTTGTTGTATGAGCCTTCCATGGAAATCAAAGAAGAGTACGAAAAAAATATCGAATCTTCTCGCAGGCTCAAGCGTGCCATCCATGATGATCGCATCGTTCCTTATTACCAAGCGATTGTTTCCCTTGAAGATAAAAACGCCAAGCGCTACGAAGTACTGATGCGCCTCATCGAGGAAGACGGAGGCGAAGTGTTGCCAGGTTCTTTTTTACATGTAGCGAAAAAAAGCAAGCTGTACCACCAGTTGACACGAATGATTATCAGTAAAAGCTTTGAAGCAATGCGCGAGCACGACGCTTTTTTCTCAGTAAATATTTCCATCATGGACATCCTAAACCCCAAAACGGTAGCGTTTATTGTCGAAAAAATTGACCAATTTCCCCAGCCAAAACGCATCACCTTTGAGATTTTAGAGAGCGAGGGGATTGAAAATTACAAAGAAGTGTTAGAGTTTGTGCGCCAAGTGAAGGCCAAAGGGTGTCGCATTGCTATTGATGATTTTGGGTCAGGGTATTCGAGTTTTGAACATATTTTGAACTTACATGTAGACGTGCTAAAGATTGATGCTTCCCTTATTCGTTTCATTGATACCAATAAAAACGCCCGCATTACCGTAGAAACCATCCTCTCTTTTGCTAAAGCTTTGGGCATCAAAACGTGTGCGGAATTTGTCCATTCTAAAGAGGTTTACGATATTTTGGAGGAACTGGGAGTGGATTATGTCCAAGGCTACTACCTTGCCAGACCCTTGCCTCTTGAAAAGTTAGTGTAAGAGCTTGTCAATAAGCTCTTTGTACTTTTTCTCAATCACGTGACGTTTTTTCTTAAAGGTGTTGGTTAGCTCAACGCCTGGTTTAAATTCTTCGCTGAGAAAATGAATATTTTGCAGTTTTTCAAAAGGCTTGAATCCCTTTTGGGGGTGCAGCAGTTCGTTCATTTTGGATTTGATTTTTTGGGTGAGGGTTTTGTTTTCAATAAGCTGTTCAACGCTGTGGACGACTTCGCCGTATTGCTCCAACACGTAGTCTTTGAGTTTTTCAAAATCAGGCACGATGAGCAAACCTAACCCTTTTTTATCGTGCCCCACCAAAATGGCATCAGTGATAAAAGGCAGCATGGAAAGGGTGGATTCAATGCGACTTGGGTCGACGTTTTCACCGTTGGCTAAGACGATGATTTCTTTAGAACGCCCCGTGATGATGAGCTCATGCCCGAGGGTAAACTTGCCCAAATCCCCTGTTTTTAAAAATCCATCGCCCGAGAAGGTTTTGGCGTTTTCTTCGTGGGCTTTGTAATACCCTGGCGTGACTTGGGGGCCTTTGACCCAGATTTCCCCTACTTCGCCGATAGGCACGTCACCCCCTGTTTTATTGGCAATGCGTACCGTCGTGCCAGGTACCGGGTAGCCAAGGGTGCCAAACACATCGCACAGCACCCCACGTCCCGCGATGGCGGGCGCGCATTCGGTCATGCCATAAGCGTTGACGATGCGAATGCCAAGGGCGTCAATCCACTCGTCCAAATACTCAGGCAAACTTCCCCCACCACTAATAGCAAGGCGCAAACGTCCGCCAAATTTTTCTTGCACCAAGGTGAGTTTCTTTTTGGCAAAGGTGTTTAGGGGGGAGAGGAAAAAACAGGCCAGCGAGGCTTTACATGTAAGGAAAAATTTCTCTATTTTTGACGCAGGATAAAAGCGAGGAAGTTGGTTCTTGCGCAACCTATCGAAGTGGTTGTACAGGGTGCTAATGTGCACGAGTTTTTTAAAAATCTTGGCCTTTTTGGGGTCTTTTTTCTCTAAGGCTTGGTTGATTTTGCTGTACATAGATTCCCAAAGACGTGGCACGGTGGCCACAAGGGTAGGGCGATAGTGCTCCAAATCAGCCGCAAAGGTTTTGATGGACGAATAGACAGTAGCACAGCCATAGGCAAGGGACAAATACTCAGCCGAACGTTCAAAGATGTGCCACGAAGGCAAGATAGAAAGCCACATTTCCCCCTCTTGCAGGCCAATCATAAGGGGCATGTGTTCCACATTGTGCATGATGTTGCCGTGGGTGAGGATGACGCCCTTGGGCGTTCCTGTAGTGCCTGAAGTGTAGATGAGGGTGAAAATATCGGAAGCATTTAGGTGCTCTTTTTGGTCGATAAACGCCTCTACCTCGCTCTTGCTAATAGTGCGGTCTTTAAGCAGGTCATTGTACGAATAAAGAGAATCAAACAAGGTGTGAACCCGCGCACCCTCGACGATAAAAATAGCTTTTTGGCTAGCTAGCACCTCTTTGTAACGCTCATATAACTCTTCAGTTTCCACAATCAAAAATTCCGCTTCGGAGTGTTTGAGGATGTAATCAAGTTCAGGCGTTGGCGTGTCAGAGCCTCTTGGGATGCTAATAGCGCCCAACGACAACAGCGCCAAATCGGTGACAATCCACTCGTAGCGGTTGTCGCACACGAACATCACCTTGGTGCCTTTGGTGATTTTTTTAGCCCTTAACGCCCGGGCGAGCAACAACGCATCGTCAAAAAGTTTTTCGTAGGTTACGGTAAATTCATTCTCGCCAATACGGTAGACAAATGCCGTTTGTGTTTTGTATGTCTGATAGCTTTGGATAAACATATGAAAAAGCGTAGAACCAAAAGGCACAGGATTTCCTTTACATGTAAGATGGCTGACCAAGGCCCAAACGCGCCTCAATCTGCCGTAAGGCCATAATCACTTCGTGAATCAGCGCGTCAAGTTCCATGTCAAGCATAGTCGCTCCTTTTTGGATAACCTCGCGGTTAGCACCCGCGGCAAAAGAGGCTTGTTTGAACTTTTTCTTCACTGATTTGACTTCCAAGTCTTGCAACGAGCGCGACGGACGCACCAGTGCACAGGCGATGACAAGGCCGGTGAGCTCATCCACGCCGTAAAGGGTTTTTTCCAGTTTGTTTAGCGGCTCAACGTCGGTGCAAAGGCCCCAACCGTGGGACATGATAGCGCGGATAAACACCTCGTCGTAACCGTTTTCTTGCAAGATTTCTTGGGTTTTGTAGCAGTGTTGCTCGGGAAATTGCTCATAATCCAAGTCATGTAGCAAACCTACCATTCCCCAGTACTCGGGGTCTTCGCCAAAAAGTGTAGCAAAGTGGCGCATAGTCGCTTCAACAGCCAAGCCGTGGGTCACGAGTGCGTCCCCATTGTAGGCAGAAAGTAAGGTGAAAGCTTCCTCACGGGTGGGCATCGTTTCCTCCTGTTTTGAAGCCCTAAGGGTACCGAAAAAAGCCTTACATGTAAGTCAAAGCAGTTTATACTTGACTAAATCAATCAACAAACTTGACAAATAACTTCAATCCCGCTATTATTTCGTCAATTTTACACAAGGACGTTTATGGAACAACACAAGCGCAGTATCGCCAAAGCCATCTCATGGCGCGCCACAGGCACATTGGACACGATGCTCATCAGTTGGCTTGTTACTGGAAGTGCGACAGCAGCGGTTTCTATTGGGGTCTTTGAGTTGGTGACCAAAACCTTTTTGTATTACGGGCATGAGCGTGCGTGGAACCGCATCAGTTTTGGCAAAGCCAAACCCGAAGCCGAATACCACATCTAAAGGAAAAGCATGAAAGATAAAATCGCCATTTGGCGCCAAGAAACCCAAGGCAAAAGCACCCCAGAGGTGTTGGATTATTTTTTAAATGCCTTACATGTAAAGATTGCTTTTGCTTCTTCTTTGGGGGTGGAAGACCAAGTGTTGAGTGATTTGTTGTACAAAACCCGTAAAGATGCGCGCATTTTCACCCTCGACACGGGCCGGCTTCCTGCTGAAACCTATGCGCTTTTGGAAAAAACACGGGCTTATTACGGTAAACCGCTAGAAGTGTTTTTCCCCAAAGCCGAGTTGGTGGAGCCCTTGGTGAGCGAAAAAGGGATGTTTAGCTTTTACACGTCCATAGAGGCACGTAAAGCCTGTTGTTACGTGCGTAAAATCGAACCGTTAAAGCGCGCCCTTGCGGGACTTGATGTGTGGATTACAGGCCTTCGCCGTGCCCAGTCGGTGACTAGGGAACGCATGGAGTGCATCGAATGGGACGAGGCAAATGGCCTTGTCAAACTCAACCCGCTCATCGAGTGGAGCGAAGAAGAAGTGTGGGAATACGTGCGTGCTCACAATGTCCCCGTCAATGCCTTGCACGCCAAGGGGTATCCTAGCATCGGGTGTGCACCGTGTACCCGCGCAGTGAAAGAGGGCGAAGACGTGCGCAGTGGCAGATGGTGGTGGGAAAATCCTGAACATAAAGAGTGTGGATTACACGCAAAATAGGT
>JACUTV010000094.1 GCA_014859645.1 Campylobacterales bacterium | reverse complement strand
ACATCGTGGTCACCACGGGTGGCGTGAGCGTGGGGGATTATGATTTTGTCAAAGATATCATCGGGGATTTGGCGGTGGAGACCATCATCGAAGGGGCAGACATCAAGCCTGGACGGCACATCCGCGTAGTCAAAGTGGGCGAAAAATACATCATCGCCTTGCCAGGATTTCCCTACTCAAGCGCGGTAGTCTTTGGACTCTACGGCTTGCGCCTTGTGGATGCGATGTTGGGGCGCGACTACACTAGACGTTTTTGCACCGCAATCTTGGAAGAAGACTACGCCAAACGTTCCAAATTTACCGAATTTACCGCGTGTGATTTGGCCGAAAAAGAGGGCAAATTTGTCGCAAGCTTGGAGAATAAAAAACTAGGCTCTAGCGCTATCTTAAACAACCTCCTAGGCGGCGCCACAGTGCTGTGCATCCCCAAAGAAACCACGCTTTTAAAGAAAGGTGAAAAGGTAGAAGTGCTGCGATTGGAAGTGTGAGAAGCCTTACATGGTAGGCTTCTTGCGGTTAAAACACAATTTCTTCAAACAACATTTTAAGGCTCTGCCATTCGTTTGCTTCTAAAGTGCCGAGTTTTTGCATAAAGCGGGCATTGTCGATGGCGCGGATTTGCGTCAAGACGATGTCAGAGTCTTTGTTGAGGTGGTCGCGTTTTGGGATGCGTAGTCGTAAAGGCTGGGCATCGTCGATGAGGTCTGTGGTGAGGGGCAAGATGATAGTGGTGGGGTAGCCGTTGTGGTTGAGTAGGTCTGTTTGGATGACCACGACAGGACGGGTTTTACCCATTTCGTTGGTTTGTTTTATGGGGTTTAAGTTGGCTAGCCAGATTTCGCCCTTAGAGACCTTCATCGGCTAGTTCCTCAAAGTCGCGGTGAAGCTTTTTGTCACTCTCTTTTGTTTTGTTGATGGCTTCTAAAATGCGCGTGGTTTTAGTGCTTTCGACCTCAGTTGCGTAGCGATGCAAAGCTTCGCGGATGATATCACTCTTTTTTTTGTGCAAGGTTTGGGAAAGCCGCTCTAGGGTTTTTTCCAGCTTGGCATCAAGCCTAACGGTGGCAACCATGAAAACCTCCTGTAGTTTGTAATACGGTAGTATAACACGAATTTGACTATACTCTATTTTCTATCTCTCGTGTGAAAAGGCTTGTCATGAAGCAAGAATCAATCAACCCTGTTGTTCTCTATGAAGATGCAAGTGGCGAAATAGCCCTAGATGTTTCTTTGGAAAACGAGACGGTATGGCTGAGCCAAAAGCAAATGGAAGTGCTTTTCGACAAAAGCAAAAAGACGATTTCCGAACACATAAGTAACGTTTTCAAAGAAGGTGAATTGGAAAAATCTTCAGTTGTCCGGAAATTCCGGACAACTGCTGCGGATGGCAAAAAGTATGATGTGATGTATTATAATCTTGATGTTATTATTTCTGTAGGCTATCGCGTTAAATCCAAACGAGGAACAGCGTTTCGAATTTGGGCAACTAAAATTTTAAGAGAATATATCATCAATGGCTATGCTACCAACCAAAAACGCTTGCAACAAAAAGGTTTAGAAGAACTGCGCCAAACTCTTGGTTTATTGCAAACGACCATTTCGGGGGATGAGCTTGAACTGCGCGAAGCCAAGGGGCTTTTGGAGGTCATCCTAAACTACGGCCGCACGTGGACGCTGCTCCAAGGGTACGACGAGGATGCCTTACATGTAAACGTCCAGCCCAAAGAGGCGAAGTTTATCCTCGATGTCAAAGAGGCCAAGGCCGCCATCGCGCAGCTTAAAGAAGAACTTGCACAAAAAGGCGAGGCCACAGCGCTGTTTGGGCGCGAAAAAGCGGGCGAGTTTGAAGGGATGTTGCGCGGGATTTACCAAACCTTTGGCGGGGTGGATTTGATTCCAAGTGTGGAAGAAAAAGCGGCAAATCTGTTGTACTACATCATCAAAGGCCACCCCTTCACAGACGGCAACAAGCGCATTGGTGCGTTTATGTTCATCCTCTTTTTATCCAAAAATAACCTGCTCCACAAGCCAAACGGCGAGCTTAGTATCAACGACAACGCCCTCGTGGCCCTTGCGCTCATGACCGCCAAAAGCGACCCAAAACAAAAAGAAACCATCATCAGCCTCATTGTCAATATGCTGTGCGAATAGGATGAGCGAAGGCTTTACATGTAAGCCTTTTTGGATAATTCTATAGTATAATGGTAGAAAATATACCACTATAGGGGATAAAATGAAAAAAAGAGCCCTTGAGCCTTTGCTTCGTATGGCGCTAGAGACCTTTCCTGTTGTGTTGCTAAATGGTGCTAGACAAGTCGGGAAATCCACGTTGGCATTGGAAAATTTCGAGCATTACCTGACTTTTGATGATGGTGAACTTCGGCTTTTTGCCAAGGACAACCCCAAAGGTTTTCTCAAATCCCTCACTCTTCCTGTTTGTCTCGATGAAGTCCAAAAAGTCCCTTCGCTGTTAGAATACATCAAGATGCATAGCGACACCGCGCGCGTTAATGGAAATTTTTTGCTCACAGGAAGTTCTAACGTTCTTGACCACAAAGAAGCCAAAGATACCCTAGCGGGCAGGCTGATAGAACTTAGACTCCACCCCTTAAGCTCCAAAGAAAAAAATGACAAGCCCTCCCAAAATGTCATAGCACAGCTTTTGTCACGCGAGGTAAGTCTCCCCAAAAAAGACTACGCAGACGAAGTCATCTCGCACATTTTAAACGGTGGCTACCCTGAAATCTTGCGTCTTGAGGGCTTCCAAAAAGAGCTATGGTTTAGCTCCTACGTAGCATCTTACATCGAGCGTGACGCGAGAGATTTGGCAGATATCCGCGACATTGATAGTTTTATTCGTTTTGTCAATGTACTCGCTTCACGCAGCGGCACTTTACTTAACAAATCAAACCTCAGTACCGCCGTTGGCATCAAGGAAATCACCGCAGACAACTACCTTTCCATCATGAACCGCATCTACCAAGCAACCCTCTTAAAGCCCTATTTTGCAAACATCGGCAAGCAATTTACCAAGTCTCCCAAGGTGTTTTTTAACGACACAGGTGTGTTGTGTTCATTGCTGAAACTGGGCACAAAAGAGAAACTTTTGCACTCGCCCTACAGCGGACAAGTGTTTGAAACCTACGTGTTTGGGGAGCTACAAAAGCACCTCTCCACGCTCCAAGCAAGCAGCGCGCTGTACCACTACAGAACCAAAGACAAAAAAGAGATAGATTTTATTGTGGAGGTTGAGGGTAGCGTGTTGGCCATCGAAGTAAAACAAAGCAGCAGCATCCAAAAGGATGATTTTAAGCACATCGTGGACTTCCAAAGCAAAAGCCCTAAGCCTTGCTTGGGTGTTGTGCTTTACAACGGCGAGAGGGTAATGGAGCTAGAAAAAGACCTGTTAGCCGTGCCTCTTGGGGTGTTTTTGTAGCGTTACATGTAAGCCCCTTTAGCTAACTTTTTAGCCCGCTTTGCTAAGATCCAACAAACTCCGCTTAAAGGCTTGCCGTGACTGCTCCAACGCTGTATCCTACAAAACCATTTTTAAAATGGGTTGGTGGCAAACGTGCATTGGTGGATGAGATTATCGGGCGTATGCCTGAACGGTTTGGGGCCTATTTTGAGCCTTTTGTAGGCGGTGGAGCTTTATTTTTTGAACTTAAAAAAGTTAGGAGTTTTGGAGAACAAAGAGTTTATTTGCTTTATGAAAATAGTGAATCTACCAATACTTATAAGGCTATGTAAATGAATTTAAAAAATTATTTTGAATCAAGCCGTAACTACAAAAGCAACTCACAAAGAGCAAGAGCATTTACAGAACCATTTGTAGAAGAAAATTTTTATTGCCCATATTGCGGAGCGAATCTAATTGGATGCGTCAATAATGACAAAGTTAGAGATTTTGATTGTAGCAAATGCGATGAAAACTATGAGCTAAAATCAAAACAAGGTAAAAGTTTAGGCAAAACAATAGTGGATGGTAAATACCAAGCTATGATTAAACGAATAAGCAATAATAATAATCCAAATTTTTATTTTTTAAATTATGACAAATCAAATTTTGATGTAATAAACTTTTGTGCTGTGCCAAGCTATTTTTTTACACCAAGCATTATTCTTCCAAGAAAAAATGGGATACCAAATCGTCCTGATTACATTATGTGCAATATTGACATTTCAAGCATTCCAAACTCGGGCAAAATTTTTTATGTAAAAAATAAAGAAACAATTAGCAAAAACCAAGTACTAGATGAGTGGAATAAAACTCTATTTTTAAAAGATTCAAATAATATTCAGGCTAAAGGGTGGTTGCTCGATATTATTCAATGTATTGAAAAACTTGACAGAAAAAGATTTAGTTTACAAGATTTGTATAATTTTGAAAACTATTTAAAAATAAAACACCCAGAAAATAATAATATTCAAGCAAAGATAAGGCAACAATTACAAGATTTAAGAGATAAGGGTTATTTGAGATTTACGCATAGAGGGAATTATGAGGTCGTGTAAATGCCAATAAAAAGAGATTTAGCTTTAAGAATTATTAAATATTTACTTGATAATCCCTCGTTTCACTTTCCTTTTTTAATTGTTTGCCAAAACTATGCTAGTGGCTTATACCTAGATGATGATTTTGTAGAAATTGTGCCACAAGATGATTATGAAAATTTACTCCAAAATCCCCAATATGATACTTTTGAGTTATGGGAGAATTTACAAAATTTAGATTTACAAACTCTTCAATTATTATCAAAAGGTTTTATTGAAAAAATACTAAATGAAGATGCGATGTCTTTGATTGAAAAATCTGCTAAAGGTTATCGAGAATTGTGGCAACTGGATTTGTGTGAATCCATTGAAATAGAAGAGTATGGACTCAATGAATTTTTTGGTGGAAAAGCTGAAGGCTTTGAAGAGTCATTGGAGATACTAAAAATGAGTTATAAAAAGCTAACATAAACACAACTGCAAGGCCACGGGCTTTTGGGTCAAAAAATCCAAAGAAGCCAATTTCTTACTCATCATGCACGAACATCTGTTTGTATTTCAAAAACTCTAAATCCCCCTACATGTACCCCATCACTCCAAGCATCAACGCCCCATAACGCAACGTTTTGGCGATGGCAACGAGGACGAGAAACTTCCACCATGGGTAGCGCGCGGCTCCGGCGGCGAGCATGAGTGGGCCGCCGATGATGGGTGCCCAGGTGAGTAGCAGCGACCACGGGCCATAGCGTTCAAAGGTGCGACGCCCTTTTTCAAACACCACGGGCTTGACGTACCCTTTTCCGAGTGCCCAGTCCATGGCAAAGCGCCCGATGCCGTAGTTTACAAATGACCCAAGGGTGTTGCCCGCCGAAGCCAAAAGAAGTAACAACGTCCATGAACGCTCTTGGGTGAGTTCGTACACAAAGAGCACTTCGCTAGGGATGGGCAAAAACGTCGCGGCCCCAAAGCAAACAGCAAAGAGCGCGAGGTAACTCACGATTTAAGCAGCTCCACGATGCGCGCTTCTTCCACCAACTTCGCGTCGTATTTGACGATGAGCAAGGCTTCGGTTTCGTTTTGGTACCACTCCACTACGCCTTCAAGTTGCGCTAGCTTAGGGCGATTTGCCAGCAAAATCTGCGTAAAAGGAAGGTAGAGGTTTTTGGTTTGGTGGGGGTTGGCAAGGGTGAGCAAAAGCCCAATCCACGCCACACACACCGCTACCACGACCCAGCTAATACCCTCAAGTCCCATGTGTAAGTACAGCCATCCGCCCAACGCTCCGCCCAAAAACGTCCCCAAATGGCCAAAGGAGTTAAACACCCCAAGGGCTGTCCCTTTTTGGTGGACTCTAGCGTATTTGCTTGCCAAGGATTGCATGAGCGGTTCGTGGATATTAAAGCCCACGAAAAAGACCGCTACTCCCGCGATAAACACCCATGAACTTTGCGCGTTACCCATGATGAGGTAGCTCGCGCCAAAGAGCACGACGCCAAGGATAAGCATGGCTTTACTTTGTTGTTTTTTCTCCCCATACACCGCCGAAGCCCCCATGGCAACGATGCCAAGAAACAGTGCGGGCAAGTAAACTTTCCACAGCGCGGATTTTTCGATGCCAAACTCGCCTACCATCATGAGGGGGATGACCAAAAACGCCAAGGTCATGAGCCCTTTTTGCAAAAAGTTCGTAAGGTTCATCTTTAAAAGGGCGTAATTGTTCATGAGTTTAGGCATGTCTGATTCGTCTAACTCGTACGCGTGGGTGATGCGCGGGGGACTGGGCACTTTAGTAAAGAGCACGATGATAGCAAGTACCCCACAGGCCGCGGTGAACAAAAACAACACCCCAACCCCATACAAGCCTCCAAGCAGTGGCCCAAGTCCCATAGAAAAGGCAAAGCTCAGCGCGATACTCCCGCCCATGACCGCCATGGCGCGTGAACGCATCTCTTCTTTGACAAGGTCGCTTACCAATGCCGCACCTACCGCGCCAATGGCTCCCGCGCCTTGCAAAAAACGCCCAAACATGAGCATGTAAATGTCCGTGGCCGCCGCGCACACCAAGGAGCCTACAATCAAAATCACAAGCCCGATGGCGATGGTCACCTTGCGGCCAATCTTGTCCGAGAGCATCCCAAAGGGCACTTGCAAAATCATTTGCGTCAGCGCATACCCGCCAAGGGTGATGCCCACAAGCCATTCATTGGCCCCGGGAAGTTCGAGGGCGTACACAGAAAGCACAGGCAAAACAATAAACAAACCCAAAAAACGCAACGCGATAATGGCACTAAGGGGAGCAACAGTACGAAGCATAAAGACACCTTCGGTGGTTAGGATAAATTTTGTCCTATTCTACTCCTTTCATGCTTTGAAAAAGGTTTGGGTATTTATGTTAAAATTGCGCACCATGTAACCTCTGTGCAAGAAAATTCTGTTATAAATCCTTACATGTAAAGCCTAAAAAAGGAAGCCGTTGAAGATTGTATTAGCTACCTCCAACAAAGGAAAAATCCGCGAAATCAAAGCCTTTTTAGAAGGGTTTGACGTGGTGGGGTTTGATGAGCTTATGACCCCTTTTGACATCGACGAAACGGGCGCGACCTTTAAAGAAAACGCCCTCATTAAAGCGCGCGCGGTATACGCCGCGTTGGAAGAGAAAAACGCCATTGCGCTCTCCGACGACAGTGGGATTTCCGTGCCCCTTTTGGGCGGGGAACCAGGCATTTACAGCGCCAGATATGCAGGAAAGGGGGCAGGCGATAAAGAAAACCTTACCAAGCTTGTGGAAACCCTGCGCGCTTGTGGCGTGAGTCAAACTCCTGCTTTTTACACCGCCGCCATCGCGCTTGCCACCCCATGGGGTGAGTTTAGCGTGCACGGATGGATGCACGGACACGCCATCAACGAAACTAGAGGTACTAATGGCTTTGGGTATGACCCCATGTTTATCCCCGAAGGCTACACGACCACGTTGGGTGAAATGGACGCCCAAAGCAAGCGGGACATTTCCCACCGAACCCAAGCACTTAAGCACGCTATGACCCTACTAAACACCCTCAAAGGAAACCAATGAAAACTGTTCTTATCATCGGCGCGGGCGGCGTAAGCCGTGTTGCGACCACCAAATGCGCTATGAATACCCAAACCTTTGGCCGCATTATTTTGGCTAGCCGCACCAAATCCAAGTGCGATGAAATCGCCGCAGAAATCAAAGACCGCTTACATGTAAGCATTGAAACCGCCAGTGTAGACGCGGATGATGTCCCCCAACTCGTCGCGCTCATCCAAAAGGTCAAGCCCGATTTGGTGCTCAACGTGGCCCTTCCGTATCAAGACCTGACCATCATGGATGCGTGCGTGGAAACGGGCGTGGATTACCTCGACACTGCCAACTACGAACACCCTGATGAAGCCAAATTTGAGTACAAACTCCAGTGGGCCAAACACGACGCGTTCAAAGAAAAAGGCATCATGGGTCTTTTAGGAAGCGGGTTTGACCCCGGCGTTACTAACGTATTTTGCGCTTACGCTCAGCAGTATTTGTTCGATGAAATCCACACCATCGACATCCTAGATTGCAACGCGGGCGACCACGGTTACCCTTTTGCTACCAACTTTAACCCCGAGATTAACCTGCGCGAAGTCAGCTCCAAAGGGCGTTATTGGGAAGAGGGCAAGTGGATTGAAACCGAGCCTGTGGCTATCAAAATGGTGTGGGATTACCCTGAGATTGGCCCCAAAGACAGTTATTTGCTTTACCACGAAGAGTTGGAGTCTTTGGTGCAAAACATCAAAGGCCTCAAACGTATTCGTTTTTTTATGACCTTTGGACAAAGCTACCTCATGCACATGAAATGCCTCGAAAACGTCGGCATGCTAGGCATCAAAGAAGTAGAACACAAGGGCATGAAAATCGTGCCGATTGAGTTTTTGAAAACCTTACTCCCAGACCCCGC